>CAZXHR010000139.1:0-11531 GCA_964640465.1 uncultured Opitutaceae bacterium | reverse complement strand
GAAGGCGGAAAGAATGTGGAAATCAGGAAATTGGGAACGGATGGGAGGAATAGGTCGAAGAGGACCTATGGGTCCACTGGGAAGAACGGCTCGCTGCCGGGCCCCGCGCGGCCTGCCCGGGGCGATATGAGGGGGCGTGCGCTGCGCCTCGGCTGGCGCTAGGTGGCCGGCGCGGCTGGGCTACGCGGGTCGGATGAGGCGGCGGGCGGCAGCGTGAACCAAAAGGTGCTGCCGCGGCCCAGTGCACTATCGAGGCCGATCGTGCCGCCGTGGGCTTCGATGACCATCTTGCAGAAGGTCAGCCCTAGCCCGGAACCGCCGCGGCGAGCGCCTGTGGCAGTCTGCCCATACTTCTCGAAAATGCGTTGGTGCTGCTCCGGGGCGATGCCGGGCCCGTCGTCGGTGACCGCCACGCGCGGGTGCCCCTCCGCGAGTTGAACCCCGATGCGGATATGGCCGTCGGGCTTGGTGAACTTGATGGCGTTGGCGAGGAGGTTGACGACCACGCGGCGTAGCAGGTTCTTGTCAACTGCGATGGGGACTGCTGGGCCCGCCTCGAGCAAGAGGGTGCGTTCCCCTGCAAGTGGGCGTAGGGTGGCGATGGCTTCGCGGGCGATGTCGGCGAGGTCGGCCGGTTCGCGGTCGAGCTCCAGCTTGCCGGATTCGAGGCGGCTGACGTCGAGCATCTGAGAGACCATCTCGACAACCTGGGCGGCGCCGCGTTTGGCGGTGGAGGCCAGCGTGGCGTTCTCGGGATCGGCGGAGCCGGCCTGCTCGGCTAGAAGCTCGACCGACATCTGGAGCGCGAGCAGTGGCGAGCGCATGTCGTGCGCGATCATGTGGGTGAGCGTGTCGCGCTGTTTTTCCAGTTCCTGGAGACGGGCCAGGCTCTCCTCGAGGGCAAGCGATTTGCGGCGCAGCTCCAGATGGGTGCGGACTCGGGCGTCGACCTCCTCGAACTGGAAGGGCTTGCCGACGTAGTCGACGCCGCCGGCCTGGAAGGCACGGACTTTGTCGGCGGTGTCGGCGAGTGCGCTGATGAAGAGCACCGGGATGTCGCGCCAGCGCGGGTCGGCCTTGAGGCGGCGGCAGACTTCGTAGCCGTCCATGTCCGGCATGCTGATGTCGAGCAGGACGAGATCTGGCGGCATGGCCTCGACGACTCTGAGGGCCATATCGCCGCTGGAGACTGGGCGGACCTTGTAGCCGCCGTTCCTGAGCATGTTGGTCAACAGGCGCAGGTTGGCGGGGGTATCGTCGACTACGAGAATAGTTGCGGGAGTCGTGGGCATGGCGGGCCTCATGACGGAGTGCCGGGCGGGTTGGCAGGTGGAAGATAGGCGGCGATCCGGTCCCAGTCGAAGCGATCGGTGAGCGCGCGCAGCTCGGCGGCGAGCTGGGGGGCCTCAGTGGCGAGTTCGTCGAGCAGGGCGAGCGTGGCGTCGAGATCGGCTGAGGCAACGGCTTGGCGCAGCGGTGCGACGAAGCGGGACGGGAGCACTGCCAGACTGCGAGGACCGGCGGGCGGTGCGGCCGTCTCGTGTTCGTAGCGCACGCCGAGCAGGCGGTGAAGACGATCGAGGAGCTCGTCGTCGCGGAAGGGTTTGCCGAGGAAATCGTCGACGCCATCCATGGGGGCGCGCAGTTCCTGGATGACGCTGGCGGAGAGTCCGAGGATGCGCACTTCGGAACCGCCTGCCATGGTGCGGATACGGCGGGTAGCCTCGGCACCGTCCATGAAGGGCATGCGGAGGTCCATGAGGATGGCGTGGGGGCGGAATAGGTGGAACCGAGAGACTGCCTCGAGGCCGTTTGCTGCGGTCTCGACCTCGAAGCCGACCGTACGCAGGAGGGAGAGGAGGAGGCGACGGCTGTCCTCCTGGTCGTCGACGACGAGAAGCCGGCAGGGCGGTTGGTCGGGGGCGAGACAAAGCGCGCGGGGCGGAGCGACAGGGCTCGGGCGTGCGGGCTCGCCGGCGATTGCGCCGAGGCGGAGGGTGACGGTGAAGACGCTGCCGTGGCCTTCGACGCTGCGAACGGCGATGTCGCCTTCCATCATGCGGGCGAACTCGCGGCTGATGGCTAGGCCGAGACCGGTGCCGGTGCCCGCTTTGCGGCCGGCGGCGGTCTGCTCGAACTGCTGGAAGAGGTGGCCGATCTCGTCGGGGGCGATGCCGGGGCCGGTGTCCTCGACCTCGGCTTGGACGAGCCAGTGATCGCGATCCTGTGGCAGGGCGCGCAGACGCAGGGCGATGGAGCCGGACTCGGTGAACTTTACGGCGTTGCCGAGGAGGTTGACGAGGATCTGGCGGACTTTGCCGTCGTCGGCGAGGACCGAGGACGGGAGATCGGGTGCGAGGTCGACGGTGAACGCGAGGTTCTTGGCGGCGACGCGTGCGGAGAACATGGAACAGACGCTGGCGGCCAGCTGGCGGAGGCCGCAGGGGGCGAGCTTGAGGGTGGCGCGCTGGGCCTCGATCTTGGAGAGCTCGAGCACGTCGTTGAGGAGGGCGAGGAGGTATTCGCCGTTGCGGTCGATGGTCTCGAGGTCGGTGCGTTGCTCGGGTGTGATGGCCGGGTCGCGGAGCAGGAGCTGGGTGAAGCCGAGGATGGCGTTCATCGGCGTGCGGATCTCGTGCGACATGTTGGCGAGGAAGACGCTCTTGGCGCGGTTCGCGATCTCGGCCTGGGCTTTCGCGGCCTGGAGCTCGGCCATGTGCTTGTGCTCGGTGATGTCGAGGCAGGTGCCCTGGTAGTAGAGCAGATGGCCGGCGGTGTCGGTGACAGTGCGGCCGCTGAGGAGTACCCAGATGAGTTGGCCGTCTTTGCGGCGGGCCTGGTACTCGTAGTTGTGGACCCAGCCGGTCCGGTCCAAGGATTCGAGGATGCGGCGGCGGTCCTCGGGGTCGGCATAAACCTGGGATGCCAGGTCCGTCACGTTGGCGACCATCTCCTCGGGGGTGGCATAACCGTGCATGCGCGCCATGGCAGGGTTGATGGCGAGGAATCGTCCTTCGGGGATGGTGCGGAAGATGCCCTCGAGGGCGGTGTCGAACATGCCGCGGTAGTCGGCCTCGCTTTCGCGCAGCGCCTGCTCGGTGCGCTTGAGTTCGGTCACATCGACGATCACGCCCTCGAGCGCCAGCAGCTGGCCGGCGGAGTCGAAGATGCCTTGACCCTGCTCGGAGACCCAGACCTCGCGGTCGGTGCGGGTGGCGACACGATAGTTGAGCCGATAGGGCGTGCGGGCGGCGAGGCAGCGCTGCACCTCCTGCCAGACGGAGTCGCGCTGTTCCGGCGGGATGATTTCCTCGAGCAACGCTTTGCGGGTGACGGTGTAGTCCTCCTCGGCGACGCCGAGGAGCTCGCGGCAGCCCGCGCTGATGAACTCGACGGTCCAGTGCCGGTCGTTGGCGCAGCGGTAGGCGACGCCGGGAAGGTTGGCCACGAGGGTCGACCAACGGCGCTCCTTCTCGCGCAGGGCATCCTCGGCGAGAATCCGGTCCGTGATGTCCTGCAGGGTGCCTGTGAGTCGACAGACGTTGCCGTCGGGATCGACAGTTGGCCGGATGCCCGACGCGAGGTGGCGGGGGCGGCAGCGCGCCGGATTGGTGCGGTAGACGATGTTGTCGGGACGACGCAGTTCGCGGACCGTGCGGAACGACTTCTCGGTAGCCGCGCGGTCGTCCGGGTGCACGAGTTGGGCGAACTGGGCAAACGGTGGCGGGGTGGCGGCTGGCTCCAGATCGAAGAGCCGGAACATCTCCTTGGACCAATAGCCGGTATCGGTGGCGATCTCCAGGTCCCAGCTGCCGATGTGGGCCTGTTCTTGGGCGGCCTCCAGCCGGGCCTCGCTCCGGCGCAGAGCCTCCGCGGCGGTCTCGCGCTCGGTGACGTCCTGAACGGTACCCAGTTGCCGGGCATGGCCCGCAGGGGCCTCTCGATCGAGGCGGATGCGGATCTCGAAGGTGCGGGGCTTGCCGCGCGCGGGATTGGAACGGAACTGCAGTTGCGTGTCCTCCCCGGTCCGGGCGTTGTGTGTGAAAATATCCTGGATGCCGGAGCGATCACGGGGATCGACCAGTTCGAGAAACTCGGGGAAAGACGGTGGTTGCGGCGCGGCAGCCAGGCCGAACAGACGAAACATCTCCCGCGACCAAGTGCCCCGACCCTCGGTCAAATCCAGATCCCAGCTGCCGATGTGGGCGTGCTCTTGGGCGGCCTCGAGACGTGACTCGCTGGCGCGTAGGGATTCTTCGGCGCGCTTACGGGCGCTGATATCGCGGACATTGAGCACGACGCCGTTGATGCCGGGCTCGGCAAGCCAACTGGTGCCGACGGTCTCGACATGGACCCAAGTGCCGTCCTTGCGGCGGGTGCGGTATTCGGAACGGTAGGTGTGGCCCGGGGCGGCGAGTGCCTGCGCAAAGATGGCAGCCGCGTGCTCGAGGTCGTCGGGATGGATGCGGTCGAGACCGCAGGTGCCGCGGAGCTCAGCGGCGGTGTAGCCGAGCAGCGTTTCGGCCGGGCCGTGGATCTCGAGAAAGAAGCCTTTGGCGTCGACGACCGCGAAGAGGTCGTTGGTGTTGGCCAGGAGGCGTTTCAGGCGCCTCTCGCTTTCGCGCAGGGCCGTCTCGGCCTGCTGCTGCTCGGTGACATCCCGCGCAAAGCCGAACAAGCGGATGACAGGTCCGTCGTTCCCCCGGAATACTGGCACGAGTTTGGTCGAGAAGCTGCGGAGGCCGAGCGGGGTCAGCAGCCGTTGCTCGGTCTCGAGCATGCCGCGTGCGGCCACGCACTCCCGATATTGCCGGGTCAGTGATTCCGCCTCTTCGGCTGGGAACAAGTCGCCCGGGGTCTTGTTGCCGGCGCGGAAATCCGACGTGGACAGGCCCAGATGCTCGGCTGCCTGGTTGATGTCCTCATAGATAAAGCGCCCGTCGCTTTCGATGCGGACGGTGAAGATCACATCGCTGGTGTGATCGAGTGTCTCGCGCAGCCGGGCCTCGCTGCGCCGGACTCGCGTCTCGGCCTGTTTGGTGGCGGTGATGTCCATGATCATCACCGCGCGGGCGCTGTCGGGGTCGGCGGGATCGATCAAGGCGGACTTGAGCAGGACATCGACCAGTGTGCCGTCCTTGCGGCGGTGCACGGTCTCGATCCGCGTCGGAGCGGTGAGGTCGGCGCTCTGGTAGAGCGCGCGTCCGACCTCCTCATACGACACGTCGTCGGGGTAGAGCAGCCGGGTGCTGTGCCCGATCAGTTCGTCGGCGGTGTAGCCGAAGAGTTCGGTGTAGCGCTCGTTGATGCGGCGGATGATCCGGTGGTGGACGACGGCGATGCCCACCGGGGCAGACTGGAAGAGGCTGCGCATCTCCAGTTCGCTCTGGCGCAGGGAAGCCTGCGCGGCGTGATCGGCCCGCAAGTGTGACAGCTCGGACTCGGCGCGGAGCTGTTGCTCGCGCGCGAGCGTGGCCGACGTCTCCGCAACCTGTTCGTGGTGGAGGGTGAGGCGCCGGATGAGTAAGCCGAGCAGCGTAACGATCACGCCGCAGCTGAGGGCAAAGCCGATGGCGTTCTCGAGCCAGTAGGCCGGGGAGGGTGAACCCTCGATCTTGAGTGTCGACTGGAGCGGCAGCCAGCCGGAGCTCCAGCCCCGGTACGCGAGCGCGTACCAAACCAGGCTGGCGCCGTAGGAAAGGAACAGCGCGCGGAGGCCGAAGAACAGACCGGCGAAGAGCGCCGCGAGGGTGAGGAAGATCGCGGAGTTGGGCGTGACGCCGCGGTAGGCGAAGGCGCCGAGCACCATCACATGGAAGAACGTGATGAGTAGCGTGCCCCGGAACACGAGCGGCCCGCGGTGCCAGAGGGCGGCGGCGAGAGTGCCGACCAGCTGCAACGCGTGCAGCCAGAAGGCCGGCATGGTCCAGAAGTCCGACGGATGACGAACCAGACTCACGGCGACGACGGTCGAGCCGCCGAGGCCGGCGAGCCAGAGGCAGCCGTTGAGCACCGGATCGCGGACTTCCTCCGGCAGGGGGCGGCCGAGCCAGAAATGGGCGGATCTGAGGGCGGCGGACATCGCGTTCTGGGGCGGGGTGTGAATGGGTGCCCGGGACGCTAGCGGTCCGAGTCGGCGATGCCACTGCGATTATGCGAAACCGCGGCGAATGTGGCGTGTATGTCCCGTTTCCCGGAGTATCTAAAACTCGGAGGCCATGGTGCTGCGGGTCCAGAAAGGCGCGGAGCCGAAGCGGGCTCCGCGCTGGGGTGAGGAAACCGGCCCCGGAACTCAGCGGGGCTTCACGTTGGTGAAGTCGGCGAAGTGGTCGTCGTGTTGGCCCGAAGCGCTCGCGACCACGGCCTGCTTGGCGTGCGCGGCGCGCGGCTTGGGCTGCTCGGCGCGTTTGGCGTGCACTACCTGCGCGAACGAGGAGGCCGGTTGGGCTTGTTGGGCTCCCGCGCGGCCGGCGATGGCGAGCAACTGGCCGACGTTCTCCTGCAGGGACATGGCCTGGGCGTTCAGTTCCTCGGCGGCGCTGGCGCTCTCCTCGGCGTTGGCGGCGTTCTTCTGGGTGACCTGATCCATCTGGGAGACGGCCTGCGTCACCTGGCCGATGCCCTGGTTCTGCTCGACTGACGCGGTGGCGATTTCCACGACGAGCTCGTCGACCTGCCGCGAGCGCGTCGCGATCTCCTCGAGGCTGGCTCCGACCTTGTGGCTGATAGTGACGCCCTGGGCTGTCTTGGCGATCGAGCCCTCGATCTTGTTGGCGGTTTCCTTCGCGGCTTGGGCGGATCGCTGGGCGAGGTTGCGGACCTCCTCGGCGACGACGGCGAACCCGGCGCCGGCCTCGCCGGCACGGGCGGCCTCGACGGCGGCGTTGAGGGCGAGGATGTTGGTCTGGAAGGCGATCTCGTCGATCGTCTTGATGATCTTGGCGATGTCGTCGCTGCTGGCCTTGATGTCGCTCATCGCATTCTTCATCGCATTCATGTCGGCCACGCCGGTGTCGGCGGCCTGGCGGGCGGAACCGGCGAGTTCCTTGGCGCGCTGGGCGTTCTCGGCGTTGCGCTTGGTCATGCTGGAGATCTCCTCGAGCGAGGCGCTGGTTTCCTCGAGCGAGGCGGCCTGCTCGGTGGAGCCCTCGGCCAGCGACTGGCTGGCGGCGGAGACTTGGCCGGCGGCAGCGGTGGTCTGGAGGGCGCCGGCTTGGAGCGAGTCGGCGACGCCGGCGAGGATCTTCACGATCGAGCGGATGTTGAGGATGGCGAGCGCGATGGCGGCGATGAGCACCGAGACGGCGGTGATGATGAGAAGCTGGATAGCGGAGGTCACCGCCGCATCGATCGCGTTTCCAAGTTCAGCCCCGTGGTTGGCATTGAAGTCGAGCAAGGCGGAGCCGGCATTGGAGTAGGCGGTGTAGGCGGGGAGGGCGGTCGACTCGAAGAAGGCGACGGCAGCGGCGGGGTCATTCTCCGCCAGCTCGAACAGCCGGTTCCGCGCGTCGGCGTTTGCCTTTCTCGTTTCGAGCAGGTGGGCGAAGAGGCGCCGGTCCTCATCGAGGAGGATGGTCGCTTCGTATTTTTGGAAGGCTTCGTTATTGGCGGCGGCGTTGGCGGCGAGCGCCTCCTTGATCTTCACCCGGGCTTCAGGGGTGGTCGCCTGCATCAATCGGAGGACGAGGATCTGGTTCTCCGCTTGACCGGAGTTGATCTCGCCTATGCGCGACATGCCGGGGATGGCATCTTGTGTGATCTCATCGCTGATGCGATTGAGCACGATGAGCCGGTTGACGGCGAAGATGCCGACCCCGACCAAGGCGAGGCAGAGCAGTGAAACGAGGATGGTGACGCGTTGTCCGATAGTGAGCGTTTTCATGAAGAGGGAGAAATGGGTGGAAGAAAGTGTGTGTACTGTGACTGGCCTGGCTCAGGCGGCGACCGAGGTGACGGCATCGAGTTGCTCGCCGGTGAGCACGCGATTAATGTCGAGCAGGGCTTTCACCTCGCCGCGAACGCGGGCGAGGCCGCGGAGAAATGCGATGTCGACGGCGCAGCCGAATTCCGGCGGGGGCTCGATGTCGCCGGCGGCGATGGTCAGAACCTCCTCGACCGCGTCGACGACCAAGCCCATCGGCACGAGGCCGCGTGCGGCGGTGTGGATCCGGACGACGACGATGCAGGCGCGCTCGCCGTCCGTCTCGGCAGGCAGGCCGAAACGGCGCCGCAGATCGACGACCGGGACGATGCGCCCCCGAAGATTGATGACGCCGCGCAGATGGTCGGGCAGCTGCGGCACGGGAGTGATGGCGGTGATTCGGATGATCTCCTGCACGGCGAGAACGCCGATGCCGTAGGACTCGTTGCCAAGGCGGAAAGTGAGGTAGCGGCCGGAGAGATCCGACGTGGCAGCGGAGGAAGGTTCGTGAGAAGGCATGGGATGGCTGGTGCGTGCGCCGATGTGTGGAACACGTCGGTGCAGGGTACCGGTGATGATCGGTACCTGATGCCGGTCGTTTATCCCGCATATGCCTAGGCGCGTGTCGGATTTCGCGCAGGGGCATGTCGGGAGAATGCCCGACAGGGGCGAGGACGACGGCAGGATGGAGCGCGAAGGCGCCCCTGTTCAGGCCTGCACCAGACCTCTGCGCACGGCGCAGCGGACCAGCTCCGCTCGGTTGGCGCAGCCGAGTTTCTTCACCAAGCGGGCTCGATAGGTATCCACCGATTTCACGCTCACGCCCAACTCGGCGGCGAGCTCCTTGTAGCTGAGTCCGTCGGCCAGACCTTTGAGAACCGCGCGTTCGCGGGTGGAAAGTTCCGTACCGTCGGACGGTGCCGGCGCGGGCGCGGTGGCCGATTCGCGGAGAAATGGGACAAGGGCCGTGGCGGCGTCCGGCGAGAGGAACACTTTCCCGGCCGCGACGGTGCGGACGGCGCGCACCAGCTCATCGATGGCTTCGCTCTTGAAAACCAGGCCGTCGACTCCGGCGAGGAGCGCGGTGCGGGTGATCGTGACCGGTTTGCTACCGGTCAGAGCGAGCACCCGGGTGCTCGGCCACCGCGCCTTGATGGACGCGGTCGCCGTCAATCCATCCTCGCCCGGCAGATCGACATCCATCACGACCAGATCCGGCGTGTGCGCCGCGATCAGCGCGTAGGCCGAAGCGGCATCGGCCGCCTCGGCGACAACCTCAAAGCCTTCTTCGTGTTCAAGGCGCAGCCGTAGTCCGGTGCGGACGAGTTCATGGTCGTCGACGATGGCGATACGGACGGTCATCGGAAAAGTGTGTCGGCAGTAGATGCAGAAGAATTGCCGGATGCAATCGCGGGGAACGTGTCCGGTATCGGGGCGACGTGGCGCGCGATCGGGCTGCGGGATTGCTTGCCTGCGAGTGGGGATGAAATAGGGGATACGGGCATGAGCCTGTCGTTCCTCGCGGTTTTCCTGGCCACGCTGTTCATCGCCACGATCACGCCGGGGCCGAGCATGCTGCTGGCGCTCAACCACGGGATCAGCTTCGGGTGGCGGCGGTCGCTGGCGACGGCGTGGGGCAACGTGGCGGCGACGCTGCTGCAGTGCGTGGTGTCGTTTCTCGGACTCGGGTTCATCCTCGCGCAGGCGGCGTGGGTTTTCAGTGCGATCCGCTGGGCCGGCGCGGCGTACCTGGTCTACCTCGGGTGCCGGCTGCTGTTCGGGCCGGTGGACATGGTGGCCGCGGACGGTGCGACGCAGGGCGGCGCGCCGCGGCGGAGCCTGTTCCGCGAGGCGTTCATCGTGACGGCGAGCAACCCGAAGGCGGTGTTCTTCTTCTCGTCGCTGTTTCCGCAGTTCTTCGCCGACGGGCAGCTCTCGCTCGGCAAGGCGGTGGTGTTGTGTGGCTCCACGCTGGTGACGACCTTCGGCTGCATGATGCTCTACGCCACGGCAGGCGAGCGTATCCAGGGACTGTTCCGGCGGGCGCGGTTCCGGACCGTTTTCCAGCGCGGAGTAGGGGCTACGCTGGTGGGGTTTGGCGCGGGGCTGGCGCTGGAGCGGAAATAGGCCGATAGGTCGGATAGGACCGATGGGGCGAATGGGGAGAACCGGCTGAAAGGGACTATAGTTTGGCGGGCGGCAAGTGGCCGGAGGCGACGGCGCTGCCGATGATCTTCTCGGCCTCGGCCCAGAGGGCGGCGCAGCCCTCGGCGGCATAGCCGTTGCGGGCGCGAACGCGATCGGCGGTGACGCCGTTCATACGCCACGCGGCGCCCTCGGTGGCGTTATTGAGGAAGATGGGGAGGACGCGGTCCATGGCGTGGGCGTACTTGGCCTCGGCGGTGGTGCGGGCCTCGAACTCGTCCCAGAGTGCTCGATACTCGGCGGCTTGGTCGGCGGGAAGGAGCGGGAAGATGCGGTCGGCGGCGCGGGTCTCGCGCTCGTGCTGGGTGGCTGCGCCGGCGGTGTCGTAGGCGAAGGTGTCGCCGGCGTCGATCTCGACGAGATCGTGGATGAGGAGCATCTTCACGACGCGGAGGAGATCGACGGGGGCGTTGGCGTGCTCGGCGAGGAGGACGGCCATGAGGGTGACGTGCCAGGCGTGCTCGGCGTCGGTCTCCTGGCGGCGGCTGCGGATGGTGTAGTTCTGGCGACGGATTTCCTTGAGCTGGTCGATCTCGAGGAGGAAGCGGAGCTGCTGGGCGATGCGGGACATGGCGTGTGGAAGACGGATGTGAAACCGAAATGGGGAAGGCAGGAATACTGGAAACGGAAGGCGGAAGCAGTGGGAGATGAGAATCTGGAACTCAGAAAATCAGGAAACGAACCGGAGCAGAGAAGGAGAATGTGGAAAACTTGAAACGGAGGGCGGGAGCGGAGGAAGAGGGGAATGTGGAACTTGGGAAAGCGGGCACGAAAGCGGGGCAGGGAAGGAGAATGTGGAAATCAGGGAATCAGGAACGGAAGGGGGAGTTTTCGGTATCTCCGTCTCTTGGTGACGGTGTCGCGTACCCTAGCACGCGCAACTGACAGCGCTATGTCAGGAGCGTGGCGCAGCCGGTGCGGGCGGTGGCGTAAGCGCACGGCGGCCGGATTGCCGGGGGAGTGAACGAACCCTTTTGCGCTGTTGGGGAAAACGAAACGGCCCGGGCGTGGGTGCCCGGGCTGGGAAAGAGGAGGATCTCTGTTGGGCTGAATCGCTGCGCGATCCAGCTACGCGGTGGAGACCGCCGGCTTAGCGGTCGGCGTAGCCGTTGGGGTGGGACTTGTGCCACTTCCAGGCGGAGGCGACGACGGGCTCGATGGTCTTGAACTCGGGCTCCCAGTGGAGCTCGGCGCGGGCCTTGGTGGCGTCGGCGTAGAGGGCGGGCGGGTCGCCGGCGCGGCGCGGGGACTCGTTTACCGGAACCTTCAGGCCGGTGATCTTCTCGACGGCGACGATGACCTCGCGCACGGAGGTGGGCGTGCCGGTGCCGAGGTTGTAGAAGAAACCGGCGCCGGGCGTGGCGAGCTTGGGGAAGACGGCGATGTGGGCGCGGGCGAGATCGTC
>CAZXHR010000138.1:0-11564 GCA_964640465.1 uncultured Opitutaceae bacterium | reverse complement strand
GGGTGCCCGAGGGCGACGCGGCTGTCGAGATGCGCGAGTTCGAGACCTTCGGCGACAGCCTGGGGATGGAGACCGAGGTGCGCGTCTCGACCCGGCGGGAGAAGATGGTGCTCTTCGTTTCGAAGTTCGACCACTGCTTCCACGCCCTGCTGCTGCGGTGGAAGTCGGGCGACTTCAACGGCGATTTCGTGGCGGTGATTTCCAACCACACCGACCTGGAGAACGCGACGAAGGGCTATGGCCTGCCGTTCCACCATGTGCCGGTGACGGCGGCGACGAAGGCCGCGGCCGAGGCGAAGCAGATCGAGATCTGCAAGCAGTATGGCGCCGACCTGGTCGTCATGGCGCGCTACATGCAGGTGCTTTCCGCCGAGTTTCTGGCGAACGTCGGCTGCCCGGTGATCAACATCCACCACTCGTTCCTGCCGGCCTTCGCGGGCGGCAAACCCTACCATCAGGCGTACGAGCGCGGGGTGAAGCTCATCGGTGCCACGGCGCATTACGCGACCGCGGTGCTCGACGACGGCCCGATCATCCACCAGGACGTCGCGCGCGTGACGCACCGGCACGGCGTCGACGATCTCGTGCGCAAGGGCCGCGACCTCGAGCGGCTGGTGCTCGCGCAGGCCGTGCGCTGGCACCTCGACCACCGCGTGCTTGTGTACGGGCGCAAGACGGTGGTGTTCGACTGAGGAACGGGCGGGGAAACGCTCCGGAATCGGAAGAATCTGGGACTCAGGGAATCAGGAACGGAGGACTGTTTGATCGGTCCCCGTCTTCCGTCGGCGGTTTCGGAGCAGACTAGCTCTGGCCCTGCGGCGACCAGAACCGGCTGGCCTGTTCGGCCGAACCGAAGTGCGCAGGTGGAACCACAGAAAGCAACGAAGAGAACGAAGGATGAACGGCTTGAACGAACTCGTTCAGTGGTGCGGCCTTTACCTGGAAGGTGAAAGGAGTTTTCTCCGACAAGCGGGCGCCGATTTCTCTTTGGCCGGAGTACCTTTGTTTCCTTCGTTACCTTTTGTCGTCTGCCGAATTCGGGCGGAATGGGCGCCACGGGGCGAAGCAACCGCCACCCCCGCAGCCCACTTTACTGCGCGCTCGCGGTCTTTCGTTTCACCGCTTCGAGGATGAGTTCGGCCGAGCCCTCGATGCCGAAGCGGGAGCTGTCGAGGCACAGATCGTGGAACTGGGCCCGGCCGCGTTCGCGGCCCGTATAGTGGCGGCTGTAGTTGTCGCGGTCGCGGTTGAGCTTCTCCAGCTCGCGCGCGGCGGCGTCGGGGCTGCCCCCGAACTCGGCCTGGTAGCGCGCCCGGCGGAACTCCGGATCGGCGTGGACGAACACACTGAAGCAGCCCGGGCGGTCTTTGAGCACGTAGTTCGCGCAACGTCCCACGATCACGCAGGACTCCCGGTCGGCGAGCTCGCGGATGACCTTGCTCTGGATGAGAAACAGCGCCTCCAGCGGCGGGCGCTGCTCGTCGACATAGGCGTAGTTCTGCTCGTACAGGCTGAAGAGGAGCGTGTTGGCCAGCCGCTGCTCGTGCGCCTTGATGTACTCGGGAGTGAAGCCGCTTTTCTCGGCAGTGAGGCGGATGAGTTCCTTGTCGTAGAACGGAATCCCCAGCCGCTCGGCCACCAGGCGCCCGATTTCGCGGCCGCCGCTGCCGAACTCACGCGAGATCGCGATCACCAGCCTGGGCGTGGCGGCGCCGCCGGCCGGGGAAACTGCCGCCGCGGTCGGTGTCGCCACCGGCGCACCGGTGGGCCGCGTGAGCCCGTCGAGGAAGGTGAGTTTCCGGCAATAGAAGCGCGCCAAGTAACCCACTACGACCGCCGCGACGAGCGTGCCCTCGCGCAGGCCGGCCAGGCGGCCCAGCAGGAGGAACGAGCTGAGCACGCCGAGCGTCACCATGCTGCAATCCGTGGCGATCTTCGCCTTGCCGAACTCGGCCTTGAAGCGCTCGGCCAGCGCCAGGGCCAGCCCCTCGCCCGCCAGGTAGGTCACCTTCGCCTTCACCTCGACGAAGACGCCGAAGCCGATCACGGCGCAGCTCGCCAGGCACAGGCCAAGTTGTCCCGCGTAGCTTTCGGCGTGGAGCCCGCGGGTCAGGTACAGCGCGAGATCGGTGAACGCGCCGAAGAGGAAGACCACCGGGAGCTGCACGAGCTGGAACGGCTTGTAGGCGCGGCCCAGCACGGCGATCTGCAACAGGATCAGCAGGACGTTGAAGACGATGGTCGTCGCGCCCATCGAGAGCGGGAAACGCACGCTGTAGACGTACGGGATGCAGGAGATGGGCGAGACGCCGAGGCTGGCCTTGACCGAGAGCGCCACTCCCAGCGCCATCACGAAGAGGCCCGCGGCAAGCGTGGCGCAGCGGAGCGGGAGATGCGGTTGTTTCATTGGTCGGAATCCGAAAGTTCACTCGACTGACGCGTCGAAGGCGCCGCTGTGGCGACGCTCCGATGCGGGGAGCGCGGCTCCCCCGGCTACCGCTTCGGCCAAGCCGTCGACGGTCCGGAAAACGGGACAGCCACGAGAATTGCCGCAACGCGGCCTGACGGAGCAACCCCGGAGTGTGGTCCACGCGGCAATCGCGCCGGCGGCCCGAGCCGGTGAAGCCGCCGTGTGCGGCGGAGAGCTGCTCTCGCGAGCAGCTCCACAGACGAGGGGGGCGGCCCGAGAGGGCGCGCGGGCGAACGAGGGAACGCCGTTCTCGCGAACGGCGCCACGCGGCGCTCAGAGGCCGAGCTTGTCGCGGAAGAGCTGCGACTGGCGGCGGGAGAGCTCGACGGTGCGGCCGCCGGTGAGCGTGCCGCTGAACCAGGGCTCGACGCGTTCGACGCTCTTCAGGTTTACGATCTGGGTGCGGTTGGCGCGGAAGAACAGGTCCTCGGGCAGGCGCTCCTCGAGCTGCGCGAGCGAGCGGTGGAGCGTGGGCGTGGCGTCGGCGAGCCAGAGGCGCACGGAATCGCCGTCGCTCTCGAAACCGCGGATGGCGGAGAGGGGCACGAACCAGCAGCGGTCCTCGTGGCGGACGAAGACCTTCTCCTCGGGGCGGAGGTGCGAGGAGGTCAGTGGTGGCGCGTTGGTGACGGACGCGGTGGCGGCCTGCCGGTTGCGGACGCGTTCGATCGCGACGGCGAGGCGCTCGGGCTCGACGGGTTTGACGAGGTAGTCGAGCGCACCGAACTCGAAGGCGCGGACGGCGTGCTCGTCGAAGGCGGTGGTGAAGATGACGGGCGGCACGCGGCCGGCGAGGGAGACGAGGAGGTCGAAGCCGGTTTCCTCGGGCATCTGGACGTCGAGGAAGAGGAGGTCGGGCGCGGTGCGCTTGATGGCGTCGCGGGCCTGGTCGGCGTCGCCGGCTTCGCCGACGATTTCGATGTCGGGGTGGGTGCGGAGGAGCCGGCGCATCTCGGCGCGGGCGAGGGGTTCGTCGTCGATGACGAGAGCTTTCATCGAATTCGGAATGCGGATTTCGGATTGCGGAATGGTGGGAGGTCCGGAGCTCGGAACTGGTCTTCAGTTACGACACTCGGATTGCGGATTACGGAACGGGGACGGCGTGGCGGCGTCGCCGGCCGGGCGGGCGGAGCCCTCGTTCTCGTTGCCCTGTCGGCAGGCGCAGAAACCGGTCACTGGGGCGGGTTTGTGGGCCGGGGTGGCGGGAAGGCTGGCGGGAAGCGAAGCCTCGGCGACGACGCGCTCGCCGGGCTCCTCGCGCAGGTCGAAGGCGGCGGCGTCGCCGTAGAGGAGGCGGAGGCGGTCGCGGAGGTTGCGCAGGCCGATGGCGGTGGAGGCGGAGGCGGTGTCGAGGTGGCCGGGGCTGGTGACGCGCAGGCGGAGCTGGTTGGCGGCGAGTGAGACCGAGTAGGCGACCTCGCCGCCGGCCTTGCGGGAGGCGGGGCCGAACTTCACGGCGTTCTCGACGATGCCCTGCAGGAGCATGGGCGGGATGAGGGCGCCGTCGAGTTGTGAGGGGATGTCGGCGACGACGGAGAGGCGGTCGCCGAGGCGGAGTTTCTCGAGCTCGAGGTAGCGGCGTACGATCTGGAGCTCCTCGGCGAGGGGGACGACGAGGTGCTCGGCGTCGGCGAGGGAATAGCGCAGGAGGCTGGAGAGCTGGGTGAGCGCCTCGGTGGCGCGGGCGGGGTCGATGGCGATGAGGGCGCGCAGGGAGTTGAAGCTGTTGAAGAGGAAGTGGGGGTTGACCTGGGCGCGGAGGGCGCGGAGCTGGGCCTCGCGGGCGGCGGCGCGGGCCTCGGCGTGGTCGAGCTCGAGGCGACGGACGCGGTCGAGGTAGAGCAGGGCGACGAGGGGGAAGAACCAGAGAACGGTGACGACGAAGTTCTGGCCGGCGGCGATCCAGAGCATCGCGTGCGTGCCCATGCGGGCGAAGTCGGCGGTGTAGATCTCCCGGTAGGGAACCCAGAGCAGGAGTTGCAGGGCGGAGCTGCCGAGGTAGGCGACGAGGATGCCTTCGCGGGTGAGGCGGTACCAGCCGCGGTCGATGAGTTTGCGGCGGTGCAGCCAGCACCAGACGAAATGTGACCAGGCGAAGCAGAGCAGGTGCGAGACCACCTCCAGGACGCAGGCGGCGAAGATCGGCGAACCGGGCGTCTTGGAGACGTAGATGGCGGTGATGAGCAGCCGCAGAACAAGAAACAGCCCCCAGCCGGAGAGCTGGCCGTAGGCGTAGATCTTGTTGACGGAGAGGTGGGGGCTGAAGACGCGCACGCGGTGGAAGAGTGCGGCGAGCGTGCGTCAGAATCCGACGTCAGGCGAGGCAATCGATGCCGGCGGGAAGATCGGGCGGGCGAGTGGCGGTTGGCGGGGGATCGGCGGCTGGTGGCGGCGCGAGGAGCGGGCCGGTGTCGCGGGTGCGCTACGCGGTGGCGTTCTTGCCCGAATGGTGTTCCCACATGTCGAGCGCAACTGGCAGAAGCATGAATCCTCCGAAGGGGAAGAGCACGCAGCCGACGACTGCGACGAGGATGGAGGCGGATTTCAGGTTGAAGCGCATGGTCGGAGTATAGTTTGCGGACTGGCTGCGCGCACTGCTGGCCATTGCTCATTTCGCGGCGCGGCGGTGGCAGCGACCGCGGGGCGCACCGACGGGGGCGTTCCCCTCAGGTGCGGTGAACGGGCGGTTTTCGGGGGATGCAGGGAAAGGCTGGACGGGGCGCCGGGGCTTTGTTACCGCTTCGCGCCTTTTCCTGTCGAAGAACCTTTTTCATGAGCGCGCAATCCCAGTCACCCCAGTCCAGCGACGAACCGAAGGTCGTGTCGGCCGACGGCACCCCGCTTCCCGAGCCGACGCTCGAGGAGCGCGCCCAAGTCTTCTGGATGGAGAATAAGAAGACGATCCTCCTCACCTGCGCGCTGGTGCTGCTGGTGCTCGTGGCCAAGGAGGGCGTGCTCTACTACATCGACCAGCGCGAGAAGGCCATCGGCGCCGAGTTCGCCGCGGCCGGCAACGATGCCGCCAAGCTGCGGTCGTTCACTTCCGCCCATGCCGACCACCAGCTCGCCGGACTGGCGTGGTTGGCCCTCGGCGACGCGGCATACAAGGACGGCAAGTTTGCCGAGGCGGTGACCGCCTACGACAAGGCCGTGCCGCTGACCGCCGGGACGGCTTTCGGCGGGCGTGCGCTGATCGGCAAGGCGTTCAGCCAGGGGCTGGCCGGCGACAAGGCGAAGGCTGAGGCGTCGTTCAAGGCTATCGTCGCCGATGCGCTCCAATCGAGTTCCACCCGATTGGAAGCGCGTTTCCATCTCGCGGTGCTCGCGATCGAGACCGGCCGGATCGAAGAAGGTCGCAAGCTGATCGACGAGGTGCAGACGATGGATCTCACCGGTGTTTGGGCCCAGCGTGCCGCCGCTCTGCGCGCGGGCCTGCCGGCTGCACCGGTGGCCGCCGAGGCTGCGACTCCTGCCGCAGATGCCGGCGCCGATCTCAAGCTCAACCTGCCCGGCGCGAAGTAAGCCGAGCATAACGTTTTTCAGGAGACGCGCAGCGCCCAGGCGTTGCGCGTCTCTTCGTTTTCGGAGCCGGCGATCAGTCCGAACCGTGCGGAGTTGCCGGCGCGGCGGGGTGTGGCAGGCTCGCGGCATGAACCCCATCATCCGGAGTGTTGGCCTGCTCGTCCCCTTGGCGGTCGGTAGTCTTGTCGACGGTGCGGAGAAGGAGCCGCAGCGCATCGACCTGTGGCCCGAGGGCGTGCCGGGATTGCACGCGGACGCCGCGCCCGAACAGGTGGCCGACGGGCGGATCGTCGGCGTGCACCGGCCGTCGATGGCCGTCTATCCGGCGCCGTCGGCCGTGGCCAACGGCACGGCGGTCGTGGTGTGCCCGGGCGGCGGTTACATGCGGCAGGCGGCGGACCACGAGGGCGTGCAGATCGCGCAGTGGTTCAACGCGCGCGGCGTGACGGCTTTTCTCCTGCGCTACCGGATGGTGGAGTACGGCCAGCCGGCGCCGCTGCAGGATGTGCTGCGGGCGATTCGCACGGTGCGTGCGCGCGCGGCGGAGTTCGGTGTGAAGCCGGAGCGGATCGGCGTGATCGGCTTCAGCGCGGGCGGGCATCTGGCTTCGAGCGCGGCCACGTTGTTCGATGCGCCCGAGGGACGCACGGGCGCGGCGCTCGACGCGGTGAGCGCGCGGCCGGATTTCGCGATTTTGCTCTACCCGGTGATTTCCATGCAACCGGGCGTGACGCACGCCGGCTCGCGGCAGGCGTTGCTCGGGGCGAGCCCGACGCCGGAGCTGGAGCAACGCTGGTCGACGGACCGGCAGGTGACGGCGGGCACGCCGCCGACGTTCCTGGTGCATAGCGTGGAGGATCCGGCGGTGCCGGTGCAGAACTCGCTGCTGTTCTTCGAGGCGTTGCGCAAGGCCGGCGTGCCGGTGGAACTGCATCTTTTTGCGAAGGGGCCGCACGGCTTCGGCATGCGGCCGGGCGTGGGACCGGGCAGCGAGTGGCCAGCGTTGTGCGACGCGTGGCTGCGCGTGAACGGCTGGCTCGGCGGCACGCCGGCGAAGTAGCGCGGGGCGCGGGTAGAGCCGCTCTCGCGAGCGGCTCCACCGAAGAAACGGATGCTGAAACAAGAAGAGCTGCCCTCGCGGGCAGCTCCACGGCGGAGGCGCAGGCCGGGTCAGGCCTGCGCGACGGCTGGCGCGCGCTTGGCGCGGAAGTGGGCGACGACCTTGGCGAAGTAGAGGTAGACGACCGGCGTGATGTAGAGTGTCAGGAGTTGGGAGACGACGAGACCGCCGACGACGGCCAGGCCGAGCGGGCGGCGCGACTCGGCGCCCGCGCCTAGGCCGAGGGCGATGGGCAGCGTGCTGGCGAGGGCGGCGAAGGTCGTCATCATGATCGGGCGGAAGCGCACGAGGCAGGCGTCGGTGATGGCCTTCTCGTCGCTGGTCTCGCCGCCGGCGCGGAGGGCGAGGGCGAAGTCGATCATCATGATGGCGTTTTTCTTCACGATGCCGATGAGGAGGATGACGCCGACGTAGCCCATGATGTTCAGCTCCTCGCCGAAGAGCCAGAGGGTGAACAGCGCGCCGAAGCCGGCGGCGGGCAGGCCGGAGAGGATCGTGAGCGGGTGGATGAAATCCTCGTAGAGGATACCGAGCACGATGTAGATGACGACAACGGCGAGGATGAGGAGGAGAACCAGTCCCTGCGAGGAGGCGGCGAAGGCCTGGGCGGTGCCCTGGTAGTCGTGACCGACGCCGGCGGGCAGGTGCTCGGCGGCGAGCTTGTCGATGGCGGCCTGGGCCTGGCTGAGCGAGGTGCCGGGCGCGAGGTTGAAGGAGAGGGTGACGGAGGGCACCTGGCCGTAGTGGTTGACGCTGAGCGGGCCGACCTTGCGGCGGACAGTGGCGACGGCGTCGAGCGGGACGAGCTGGCCGTTGCGGGCGCGGAGGTGGAGCTGGGCGAGCGACTCGGGCTCGCGCTGGAACTCGCGGGCGACCTCCATGATGACGTAGTACTGGTTTGTCTGGGTGTAGATGGTGGATACCTGGCGGGAACCGTAGGCGCTGTAGAGCGTGTCCTCGATCTGCTGCGGGGTGAGACCGAGGGTGGCGGCGCGGTCGCGGTCGATCTCCACGCTGGCCTGCGGGCTGGTGATCATGAGGTCGCTGGCGACATCGACCACGCCGGGGATGGCGCGCAGGCGCGGCTCGAAGTCCTGCGCGGCGGCGTAGAGAGCGTCGAGGTCGGAGCTGGTGAGGGTGAACTGGTAGAGCGAGCGCGTCTGGGCGCCGCCGATGCGGATGGGCGCGGGTTGCTGCGGGTAGGCGCGCAGGCCGGGGACGACGGCGAGCTGCCGGCGGAGTTCCTGGACGACGCGTGGCGCGGGCGGGCGCTCGGAGCGGTCTTTCAGGCGGATGGTCATGCGGCCGCCGGTGCCGCTGGCGGAGGCCATGAACGCCTCGACGGCGGGGTGCTTGGCGACGATCGCGGCGGCGGCGAGCTGGTTGCGGGTGAGTTCCTCGAAGGAGACGTCCTGCGGGGCCTCGGTCTGGGCGTTGATGAGTCCGTCGTCGTCGGTGGGGATGAAGCCGCGCGGGAGGATCGTCGCGAAGACGATGGTGAGGATGACGGTGCCCAGCGCGATGAGGACGACGCGGCTGCGGTGCCGGAGGGCGATGCGCAGCGTGCGGGCGTAGAAGCTCTGCATGGCCTCGAAGCCGCGTTCGGTCGCGCGGTAGATGCGGCCGTGGCGGCGTTCGGCCTCGGTGGCGTGTGGCCGCAGAAAGCGGCTACAGAGCATCGGGGTGAGCGTGAGGGAGACGAGACCGGAAACGAGGATCGAGGCGGCGATGGTGACGGCGAACTCGTTGAGCAGGCGGCCGAGGATGCCGCCCATGAAGAGGACGGGAATGAAGACGGCGACCAGCGAGAGCGTCATCGACAGGATGGTGAACCCGATCTCGCCGGAGCCCTTCAACGCGGCCTCGCGCACGGAGAGGCCGTGCTCGGTGTGGCGCACGATGTTCTCGAGCATCACGATGGCGTCGTCGACGACGAAGCCGACGGAGAGGGTGAGGGCGAGCAGCGAGAGGTTGTCGAGGGTGAATCCGCAGAAGTGCATCGCCACGAACGTGCCGAGCAGTGCCATCGGGATGGCGACGCTGGGGATCATGGTCGCGCGCAGCGTGCGCAGGAACAGGAAGATGACCAGGACGACCAGCGCGATGGAGAGCAGGAGGGTGAACTGGACGTCGTTGACGGACTCGCGGATGGAGACGGAGGAGTCGCGGAGGATGTCGAGCTCGATGGAGGCGGGGAGCTGCTCGCGGATCTGTGGCAACAGAGCTCGGATACGATCGGCGACGGCGACGGTATTGGTGCCGGGCTGGCGCTGGACGGCGAGGATGATGGCGCGCTGGCCGGAGCCGCCCTTGTAGAACCAACTGGCGGTGCGGATGTCCTGGACACTGTCGACGACCTCGGCGATCTCGCCGAGGCGGACGGGGGCGCCGTTGCGGTAGGCGACGGCGATGGAGCGGAACTCCTCGGCGGTGTCGAGCTGGCCGGTGGCGACGACGGTGAGGGCCTGGCGGGCGCCGTCGAGCTGGCCGGTGGGGAGGTTGACGTTGTGCTGGGCCAGCGCGGTGCGGATCTCGTCGAGGGCGATGCCGCGGTTGGCGAGTTCGCGCGGGTCGAGGCGGACGCGCAGGGCGTACTTCTGGGAGCCCGAGACCTGGACCTGGGCGACGCCTTCGACGGTGGAGAGGCGCTGGACGAGGCGGGTCTGCGCGTAGTCGTCGACGGTGGAGAGCGGGAGCGTTGGCGAGCTGAGGGTGAGCCAGAGGATGGGCGAGTCGGCGGGGTTGGTTTTGCGCAACGAGGGCGGGGCGGGCATGTCGTTGGGCAGGCGGCGCTGGACGGAGGCGATGGCGGCCTGGACGTCCTGGGCTGCGGCGTCGATGTTGCGGGAAAGGGTGAAGGTGAGGGTGATCTGGGTACTGCCGAGCGAGCTGCCGGAGACCATGGAGTCGATGCCGGCGATGGTGGAGAACTGCTGTTCGAGCGGGGTGGCGACGGCGCTGGCCATCGTCTCGGGGGTGGCGCCGGGGAGGCTGGCGTTGACGACGATGGTGGGGAAATCGACGTTGGGCAGGTTGTTGACCGGCAGGCGCAGGTAGGCCATCGCGCCGAAGACGCAGAGGGCGGCGGTGAGGAGCGTCGTCATCACCGGCCGCCGGATGCAGAGGGCGGAGAGGTTCATCGCGCTGGGGCGGTCGGGGCTGGGGCGGCGGAGGGCTGGCGGGGCTCGACGCGGGCGCCGGGCACGAGGCGGAACTGGCCTTCGAGGACAACGGTCTCGCCGGGCTTCACGCCGCTGGAGAGCAGCGCCCGGGCGCCGGTGGTGCGGGCGACGATGACCGGGCGGAGCGCGACGGTCTTGTCGGGTTGGACGACGAAGACTTGCGGGCCGGTCTGGCCCTGCTGTACGGCGGCGGCGGGGACGACGAGGCCGGTGTCGGCGCCGAGGACGAGGGTGACATCGGCGAAGCGGCCGGGCCAGAGCATGCGGGCGGCGTTGGGCAGCTGGGCCTTGAGCAGGATGGTGCCGGTGGCGGGGTCGACGGCGTTGTCGACGAAGGAGAGCGTGCCGGCGAGGGGTGCCGTATCGCTGCCGCGGTTGCGGATGGAGACGGAGGCGGTGCCGGCGGCGGAGGCGGCGCGGACGGCGTCGAGCGAGGATTCGGGGACGGCGAAGGCGACGGCGATGGGGTCGAGCTGGTTGATGGTGACGAGGGCGGTGGCGGAGTCGTTGGCCTTCACGAGGGCGCCCTCGTGGAGGCGGAGCTCGCCGGTGCGGCCGCCGATGGGGGCGCGGATCTCGGTGTAGCCGAGCTCGAGCTCGGCGTTGGCGACGGCGGCCTCGCGGGCGGCGACGATCGCGAGGGTGGTCTTGGAGCGGGTGAGGAGCTCGGAGAGTTGCTCTTTGGAGACAGCGGCCTGCTGGTCGAGGTTGGCGTAGCGCTCGGCATCGGCGGCGGCGCGGGTGGCCTCGGCCTGGGCGTTGGCCAATTCGGCGCGGGCGATGCGCAGGGCGTTCTCGAAGGGGCGGCGGTCGAGGGTGACGAGGAGGTCCCCGGGCTTCACCTCGTCGCCTTCGCGGAAGTGAACGGTGGCGATGACGCCGTCGACCTGGGATTTCACGGCGACGGTGCGCAGCGGCTGGACGGTGCCGATGAGCTCAAGGGTGCGGGGAAGCGTGAGGGTTTCGGCGACGGCGATCTGGACGGGCAGGGGCGGCGGGGTGGAGCGGGCGGCTGTGTTGTCGGAGCAGCCGGGGAGGGCGAGGAGGGACAAGCCGAGCGCGAGGAGCGCGGGGGGTGTCGGTTGGCGGGGATGCTGGAGTCTGGACATGGGGATGTGGTTTGCGCGCAAGCGCCGGAGCTCGCGGCGAATATGCGAGGCACATAGTTACGTCCGGAAACCGAATCCGGGGCGACACTAAACCCGGTGGCACCTATGTGGGCCAAACGGCCGGACAGTCACATGCGCGCTGGTTGGGTCAGAGTGGTCGG
>CAZXHR010000137.1:0-11590 GCA_964640465.1 uncultured Opitutaceae bacterium | reverse complement strand
TGGCTATGGCGGTGGGCAACAGCAACAACAGCGCCAGGACCAGCAGTACCAGCAGACCGACACCTCGCGCGACCAGCAGTGCGACCAGACCCAGCAGCAGGACCGCCAGCGTGATCGCAAGTCCGCCCCGGCCGATCCTGCCGTGCTGGCCCAGACCCAGGAGCGCGTGCAACAGCTGCAGCAGCAGTGCCAGCAGGCCGAAGGCACCTGCGATCAACTGCGCGAGCGCATCCGCACGACGACCGAAAAGGAGACCAAGACCCAGCTCAAGCAGCAGCTCAAGGAGCAGACGAAGGCCGCCAAGGAGCTCAAGAAGGAGCTGCGCACCCGCGAGCGTGAGCTCAAGCAGTTGCAGCAGGGTAGTGCGGAGTAGGACTGCGATCTGGCCGAGCGGCGAGCGTCGAGCGACGAGAGCCGGAATACTGGTCGCTTGGAAGACGTTCAAAACCGAGCCGTGCTTGTCCTCGGCCGGCGCTATCTTCGTGCTCGCTCGCTGATTACTCAGGCGGAAGGGGCCGGAAGATCCGACCTCGTGTGTCGAGTGCGCAGGCCAGCTCAGGCGGAGCGGCTGCGCGCGGCTGGCGCCGGCTGCAGCATGCGCAGGGCGCGGCCGTGCACGAGGGCCTCGGCGACCTTCGCGTGGGCGCGGCGCACGATGCGGTCGAAGGTCTGGCGGGAGACCTTCATGCGCTTGGCCGCCTCGGTGTGGTAGAGGTCCTCGACGTCGGCCAGGCGCAGCGCCTCCATCTCGTCGGCGGCGAGCTCGACCTCCTGGAGTTCGCACAGCGGGATGCCGGCCGGCTTGAAATAGTTGGCCGGCGGACGGTGGGCGATGTGGCGGGGGCAGCAGGGGCGGGACATGGCGAAAAGGAAGGCTTGTGCGCGGCGGAGTTATGAGCATAAGCTCAAAACATTCGGAACGGTCCGACCGCGACGGCGGCACTCTCGCCGCCGGCCCGCCCTCGGGCGAGCGTATTGCGCACCTCGGCCGTCCCGAAACCGCACACCCATGATCATCGCGCTTCCACTCAACCAGGATGGTTCGTTCTCCTCGCACTTCGGCGCTGCCGCCAAGATCGGTCTCCATGAGGTCGATCGGGCGACGCGCGCCATCGTGCGCACGTCTGTCGCCGTGCCGCCCGATCCCGAGCCGTGCGGCTGGGGGGCGTGGCTGGGCAAGCAGGGCGTGAACGTTGCCCTCGTCGGTGGCATGGGCGGCGGGGCGCGCCAACGCATGGCGGCCGCGGGCATCGAGGTCGTCGCCGGTGTGGCCGCGGGCGAGCCGCGTGCGCTGGTGCAGGCCTGGCTCGACGGTTCGCTCGTCACCGGGGCGAGCGCCTGCGAGTGCGGGCACGACGGCCAGGGTCACGGCAAACACGGACATCATCACCATGGCGAGCACGGCCACCACGACGGCTGCACCTGCGGCGCCCACTGAGGCCGCGTTGCGCGCTCTTTGCGCACGGGAGCACCGCGCCTGTTTCGCCTGCCGCCCGGCAGCGCATGGCGGGCTCGGGCTGGTCTTCGCCGTGCAGCCGGACGGCTGTGTCTCGGCCGAATGGATCTGCCCGCCTGGAGGCGAGAGCTTCGAGGGGATCGTGCATGGGGGGCTGCTGGCGACCGCGCTCGACAGCGCGATGATCCACGCGTTGTTCGCGCGGGGAATCGTGGCGCGCACGGGCGAGCTCACTGTCCGCTACCGAAACCCCGTGCGGATTGGGGAACCGGTGACCGTCGTGGCGAAGTATTGCGGCGGAATGCCTCCGTTGCACCGGCTCGAAGCGGAGATCCGGCAGGCCGGTCTTCTCTGCGCGAAGGCCACCGGCAAGTTCATGGCGGTCGCCGCGTAGGAGCGCGTTTCATGGACGAACCCCGACATTGTGCGGAGCTGAAGTCGCTGCTTGCCCACGTCGTTGGCGGTGCGAAGCGTGACGAGGGCGGCGTGGATGCCGCGCCTCCTCGCTACTGGCTGCGAATCACGGGACTGCCGGGCTGGCGGCGGCGCGAGCTCGGGCTGCCTTCCTTCGGACGTTCGCTTTGTTCGCGCCAGCTGCGGTAGCTGCGCGGGTTCGACCGGCGCGTGGCTTGTGTCAGACGACTACCGACGTGGCTTTGCAGGCGGCCAGGCCGGCCTCGATGGCGGCGCGGTCGAGCTCGCGGCCGATGAAGACCAGGCGCGATTCGGGGGTCTCGCCGGGCGCCCAGGGCTGCGCAAAGGCGGCCTGGAAACGGCCGTGCACGCCGTGGAAGACCAGCCGCTCGGCCTTGTCGGCGAGGGCGATCACGCCCTTGGCGCGGTAGAGACGGTCGGCGTGCTCGCCGATGAAGCCCTCGACCCAGGCGCGGAAACGGGTGAGGTCGTAGCGGCCGTCGAGCCGCAGGGCGACTGTCGCGATCTCGTGGTGATGCCCGTGCTTGTCGCCGGTCTTCTTCGTCAGGAAGGAGTGGCAGCCGCCCACACCGTGCTCGATGCGCGAGAGGTCGAAGCCGCCGAGGTCGAGCAGCTCCGCGACCGGCGCGGCGGCGTGCTCGGTCACATAGTAGCGGGCGAGCGCGTTGATCCGGCGCAGGTCGGCGAGCAACGTTTCAAGGGCGGCCGGGGCGACGAGATCGCGTTTGTTGACGACGAGGGCGTCGGCGTAGGCGACCTGCTCGGTGGCGTGGCCGTCGCCGCCCTCGTGGAGCGAGAAATGTTCGGCGTCGACCACGGTGACGATGCCGTCGATGCGGAAGGCGCGCTTGAGGACGGGGTCGGCGAGGAAGGCGTGCGCGAGCATGCCGGGGTGGGCGACGCCCGTGGTTTCGATGATGAGGCGGTCGAAGTCCTGCGAGGCGGCGGCGACGGAGCGGAGCTTCGCGATGAACTCGGTGCGCGTCTCGCAGCAGGAGCGGCCGAGCACGGTGTCGAGCCGCGCCGGCTCCGCGGCGGCGAGGATCGCGTCGTCGACCGGCACGCCGCCCAGCTCGTTCTCGAGGACGGCGATGCGGGAATCCTCCGGGGCGCCTTCGAGGATGCGGTTGAGCAGGGTCGTCTTTCCCGAGCCGAGAAAACCGGAGAGGATTGTGACGGGCAGCGGCTGGCGTTTGGCTTCCATTGTGCGGTTTTTCAGCAGGCGAACGCGGGCCCGGGATGGCAAGTGCGTTGACGCGCGCCGCGCCGGTGCGGCTGCCGGCCGTGTGCATGGCGGCTCCGTGAAATGGCGCCGGAGCCGGTGGCGGAGATTGTCACGTATTACGTGACAATCTCGGGGTGGGATCGGGAAGCCTCCGGCGCAGTGTCCACGAGGCGAGTGGCTGGCGGTGCGGCGGAAACTTGTCACGTAATACGTGACAAGTTCGGGATGGCTGGACGGGGTGTGGGATGCCGGGGAAAGGGCGGCGCGGAAGGCATTGCCTGCATGTGGCCCTTGCCCAGTGTGCGGCGCGATGCAGGATCGCGGCAGTACCGCGTCCGCCGATTTCCGATGAAAACCCACGCCACCGCCGCCTTCCACCGCCCGCCCGAGAACTTCAATTGCGCGCAGGCCGTGCTCGACGCCTTCCAGTCCGTCACGGGATGCAGCGTCGCCCCGGTCGCCGACTACAAGGCGCATGGCGGCGGGCGTGCGCCCGGAGGCGAATGCGGCGCGCTCTATGCGGCGTGCCAGTGCGCGCCGGAGGCGGCTGCGGCAATCCGTGCGCAGTTCGCCGCCCGCGTGGGCTCGAAGCTCTGCAAGGAGATCAAAGCTGGGCAGCGCATCCGTTGCGCCGAGTGCGTGGGGCTGGCGGCGGAGCTGCTCCAGCAGCATTCGGGCGGTGCCGCCCGCTAACGAGCTGGGCTCACTGAACTGGCCTCCGACCGAGACCGATTGTTCCGTACGGGTAACTGCTGAATCCGAATGACATGGCCATGATTGCCGTCACTGTTCTTGCGGAAAACGCCGTCGCGCGGCTCGGGTTGCTCGGCGAGCATGGGCTGGCGTGGTGGATCGACACCGGGGCGCAGCGCGTGCTCTTCGACGCCGGGCAGGGACTCGTGCTGGAGCCCAACGCCCGGAAGCTCGGCGTGGACCTCGGCTCGGCGTCGGGCATCGCGCTCAGCCACGGTCATGCGGACCACGTGGGCGGGCTGCCCGCGGCGCTCGCGGCCGCGCCGGAGGCGACGCTGTTCCTGCACCCCGACGCCTGTTCGCGGCGCTACTCGGGGACGGACGGCAAGCCGCAGGGGCGGCGGCTCAGCACCGATTTCATGGAGACGGAGGCGTTCCGCACGCCCGGGGCGTCGCGTGGTCGTGTCGCGCGAGCCGCAGGAGATCGCGCCCGGGGTGTGGCTCACGGGCGAGGTGCCGCGAGTCAACGGCTACGAGGATGTCGGCGGTCCGCTCTTCCTCGACGAGGCGATGCGGCGCTCGGACCCGATCCTCGACGACCAGTCGCTGTTTCTCGTCGGGCGCGAGGGCACGGTGGTTGTGCTCGGCTGCGCTCATGCGGGGCTCGTGAACACACTGGAGCACATCCGCACGCTCACGCATGGCGCTCCGATCCACACGGTCGTGGGTGGCATGCACCTGCTCAACGCCGGCGAGCGGCGCCTCGCGGAGACCGTCGCCGCGCTGCGGCGGCTCGGCGTGCAGCGTCTCGGGCCGAACCACTGTACCGGGCCGGCGGCGACGGCGCTGTTCTGGCGCGAGTTCCCCGGCTGTTGCATGCAGTGCTGCGCGGGGACACGGCTGGAGTTCGCGATGTAGCGAACGCCGCAAGAATATCGTTGGCGTTCGTCGGAATCCTTGCGAATGCCGCATTGGCAGGTGTCTGCGTCGCGATGGACGCTTCGTGGTTGCGTCGACATGATGCGGGTGCGTGCGTGGTCGCCGACCTTCGATTGGGGTGGGACCGTCGGGGAGTCGAAGCCTATGTAAGGATGGGGGTTCCCGTTAACACCACGGGGATCGCAGGCATTGGGCGGGCGGGGGTTCTATGGTTTAATCGACTGGTCACAGGGATACCCAGCCCGAGGCCGAGTCCCTTCCGACGCATGTCTCATCCGGCCGACTGCATCCACGATGCCTTTGGCCATGCCATGCCTCGGGGGTGCGACCGAGGGCGCAAACCTACAAGCCCCAAGTATGAAGAACCTAACCCCCCTCAAGCTGTGCTCGCACGCCGCAATTGCGGTGTTGGCGAGCTCCGCCGTCCTTCGCGGACAGGCTGCCGCTAACGATCAATCCAAGGCCGCAAAGACGCCGAGCGACGACGAAGTGATCGTACTTTCGCCGTTCGTGGTCGAAGCGTCAGAAGATTCCGGTTACTCTGCAACCGATACTCTCGCCGGCTCCCGCATCCGGACCCAGCTCCGGGATGTCGGCTCCGCGATCTCGGTGGTGACATCGCAGTTCCTGCGCGACACCAACTCCAAAAACGCCCAGGATCTACTCGTCTATACCACTAGCACCGAAGTTGCCGGCCAAGGAGGCAATTACCTTGGACAAGGCGATGGTGCGATCCTCGATTCCACGGCGTATACCTCGCCGGTCGCGAACACCCGCGTGCGTGGATTGGCGGAAGCCGACAATCTGCGCGACTTCTTCCTCACGGACATTCCGTGGGACTCGTACAACGTTGGCCGTGTCGACCTGCAGCGCGGCGCGAACTCGGTCCTGTTCGGCATCGGCTCGCCGGCCGGCATCATCAACAGCAGCATCAACGGCGCGAGCCTCAAGGACGCCAACAAGGTCGAGCTTCAGGTGGCCACCTTCGGTTCCACCCGTGCGACGCTGGACTTCAACAAGGTGCTGCTCGATGACGAGCTGGCACTGCGTTTTGCCGCGCTCGACGACCGGACCAACTACCGGCAGAAGCCGGCGTACCGCGACGACAGCCGCGTGTTCGGTGCGCTGCGCTACGACCCGAAGTTCCTCCGCGGCGAAGGCGCGCGCACGTCATTGCGGATGAACTATGAGCATGGCGAGATCCAGGCGAACTATCCGCGCCTGACCCCGCCGATCGATTGCATCACGCAGTGGTACGACAGCATGGGCAAGGCGACCTACACGGCCTAGGACGCCAACTACTACACGACTTTCGGCAACGCGCTCTACCAGCCTTACCTCGGCGCGGCCGGCCAGCGTATCTGGGACGGAGTCATTACCGCTTTCGAAGCCGACAGCTCCACCCAGGGAGTCTCCTCCGCCGCGCAGGCGGCCAATTACCCCGCCAACGGAACGAACAACACCGAGAATGGCGGCTACAAGGGCATCCAGAGCTACGACAAGTGGGCGTTCAACTCGCGTCTGGCCGGCTATATCATCCAGCCGTTCAAGGCGCGCTCTCTGACCGACGCTTCGATCTTCGACTTCTACAACAATCTGTTGGAGGGAAATAATAAGCACAATTGGAACCGCTTCGATGCGTTCAACGCCCAGCTGACGCAGACATTCTTCGGCGATCGGGTCGGTATCGATCTTGTCTATGATTGGCAGGACTCGAAGTGGGGCTGGAAAAACGCCATCTCCGGCGATGCGGCGGCTATCACGATCGACGTGATGGAGACGCTGGTCGGCGGCGCGGCCAATCCCAATGTCGGCCGGGCGATGGTCATCATGGGAGGCGGCAGCTCCGGCAGCGGCGAGGCCAACCAAGTGCGCGAGTCGTATCGCGCGACCGCCTTTGGCGAACTGAATGCCCAGGACTTCCTCGGCAAGCAGTCGACTCTCGCGAAGATCATCGGCCGCCACCGCTTCACCGGCGTCTGGTCCCGCCAAGAGGTCGACTACAAGGATCGCACGTGGGTCAATTGGTACCTCGGGGATGGCTATATCAACATGGCCAATGTCGCGGTGGGGCAGTCGCAGCGCGACGTCACTCCGCTGATCTATCTCTCGGAGGGCAGCGTGGCCGACCGCACTTCGGCGTCGGGTCTGCACCTCTCGCGCATCACGGCTGAGATCGTGCCCACGAGCACCACCGTTACCAACTGGAACACGGCCTCCGCGTCTTGGGTGACGTACGATGTGCCGGTCGTGAATCCGAACAGCGACGAGTTCGACGACGACACGCGTCCGTACTCGAACGCGACCAAGCGGCGCAGTATCGTCGACTCGCAGGTCGCGGTCTGGCAGGGCTTCCTGTTCGACGGCAACATCGTCCCCATGGTTGGCTGGCGCAAGGACATTGCCCGGAACTATGATGCGGGCACGCCGATCAAGGATACAGGCATCGTGGCCGACATCAACGATCCGGAATGGCGACTGCCGACGACAGCCACCGATACTGGTGTCGACGAAGGCTATGGTCGCTCGTACAGTCGCGTCAGTGGCGAGACGAACACGTACAGCGTGGTCGCGCATGTGCCGCGGTCCATCATGAACAAGCTGCCGGGCCATCTCGGCCTCAGCCTGTTCTACAACACCTCGGAGAACTTCAAGCCGGACGCCTCCCGCAAGGACATCCTTGGCAATCCGGTGGCGGCGCCGACGGGCAAGACCAAGGAATACGGTATCACGATCTCCGTGCTGGACGGCAAGGTGACCCTGAAGGTCGGAAAGTACAAAACCAACGTCTTCAACGCGACCCTCTCCGGTTCCTTGTCAAACTCGTACCTCATCGGTGCCGGCGAGGCCTGGGGCCAGCGTATGGCGGTCATGCTTAGGAACGATGCCGGTGTCTGGCCCGCCGACAGCAACTACGGGGTGACCTCGGCCGCCTCGAAGTACGGCGCTGGCCACATCCTGCGCTGGCAGCCCTCCGATGGCGACAACAACTCGAACCATGTCAACGGCGACTATAGCCAGCCGTATCTCCAGTCCGCGATCGATGCTCAGTACGACATCCAGCGCGATTCGATGGAGGATTGGCTGGCTCACCCGGTCCCGACCTCGATGCAGCAGGCTTGGTCCATGAGCGGCTACGACAACGGCGAGGGCAACTGGGCCATGTCGAACGTGGCGGTCACCGGCGACACGGAGTCGAAGGGTACCGAGTTCGAACTCACGTCGAATCCGATCACCGGCCTCGACATCTCGATCACCGCAGCGAAGACGGATGCCAAGCGCTTGAACATCGCCAAGTCCTACTCGGACTGGATCGAGGAGCGCTATGCGCTCTACCAGGGGGCGATGGGTGATATGCGTCTCTGGAACTGCGGCAACTGGGCGCTTCAGGCGGGTGCCGGCGGTACTGTCCGGGACAAGTTCGAGAATGAGGTCTTGCCTGCCTACAGGCTGGCGCTTGCTCTCAACAACTCCTCTGTCGCCGAACTACGGCCGTGGCGCTTCAACATGACAGTGAACTACGCGTTCCAGAGCGGCTTCGTCAAAGGATCGTGGGTTGGCATGAGCTATCGCTGGCTCGACAAGCAAGTCGTCGGTTTCGGCCTGAATGCCGACAGCACCGGCTACGATGTGAGCAAGCGCATCTACGGTCCGACCGAGGATGCCTGGGACTTTTGGATGGGCCGTCAGTTCAAGATCTCCGAGAAGCTCCGCTGGCGCGTGCAGATCAACGTCCGCAATCTCTTCGCCACGAAGGAGCTGATCCCTGTGACGGTGCAGCCGGACGGTTCGGCCGGCACCTACCGCATCCCGGAGCCGCGGGTGATCAGCCTCACGAACACGTTCGAGTTCTGAGAACCCACGCCCGTTTCTATTCCGCTTGGTCCGGCGCATAGGGCCGGATCAAGCTGCACTGGGGAGCCTGGCAGTTGGACTTCGCACTAGCGGTCGAAGTTCTCTGCCAGGCACTTTTTTGCCGCTGGCTGTAGTTTGCACGCTTCCGGGCCTCGCCCGCAGGAAGTCATACCACGAGAGACTCTCCGATGCCCTCCTTGTCGCCAAAGACCCCCATGATCGGACACAGGCAACGCGCGTTCATGCACCCGATGTTCTGGGTGCCCTCGCTTTATCTCGCGATGGGCCTGCCCAACGTGGCGGTCTCGCAGGTGTCGAAGTACATGTACAAGAACCTCGGCATCTCCAACACGGACATCGTGCTCTACACGAGCCTGCTGTACCTGCCGTGGGTGCTGAAGCCGCTCTGGGCCCCGTTCATGGAGCCTTACCTCTCGAAACGGAAATGGGTGCTGGGCATGGAGTTTCTCCTCGCCGGCGTGCTCGCGCTCGTGGCGGCGACCCTGCCGCTGCCGGCGTTCTTCAAGCTGTCGCTGGTGCTGTTCTGGATCGGTGGATTCGCCTCGGGCACGCAGGACATCGCGGCGGACGCCGTCTACCTCACCACCTTGCCGGCCAAGGAGCAGGCGAAGTACATCGGCATCCAGGGCATCTGTTGGAACTGCGGCAGCATCGTCGCTTCCGGGCCGCTGGTCTGGCTGACCGGCTACCTCCATGAGGACAAAGGGCTGGACTGGACCAAGTCGTGGACGGTCGTGATGGTGCTGTTCGGAGTGATCATGGCCGGGCTCGGGCTCTGGCACCTGAAACATCTGCCGGAAGGCGAGAAGTCCTCGATGCATGGCGGTGGGATGGCCGGCGCGCTCAAGGCGCTGGAGGAGTCGTGGGTCTCGTTTTTCCAAAAGAAGAACATCTGGCTGATGCTTGCCGTGGTCTTCATGTACCGGTTTGGCGAAGGCTTCATCGAGAACTTCGGGCCGCTCTTCCTGCTGGATTCGCGCGCGGTGGGCGGGCTCGGGTTCACCAATCAGCAGATCGGCAACATCTACGGCACCTACGGCACGATCGGCTTCCTGGCCGGCGCGATGCTGGGCGGCTTTTTCTGCGCGAAGTTCACCCTCCGTCGCACGTTCTTCTTCCTGGCTGTCGCGCTCAACGTCCCGCACGTCACATACTATTTCCTCAGCCATGTGATGCCGGAGAACCTTTGGCTGATCACCTCGGTGGTCACCGTGGAGAAGTTCTTCTTCGGCTTCGGTTCTGTCGGCCACATGCTCTACATGATGCAGCAGGTCGCGCCGGGGCCGTTCAAGATGACCCACTACGCTTTCGCGACGGGGGTGATGGCGTTCACGAAAATGGCCACGGGCTGGATCAGCGCGCCGATCTACGAGGGCCTGAACAAGAACTACCCGAATTTCTTCCTCGTGGTCCTTCTCGCCTCGATCCCGCCGATCCTCTTCGCCTGGTTCGCCCCCTTCCCGCACAGCGACGCCGACAGCGCCGGGGAGACGTGAGGATGGGCGGGCGCCTTGCCGATGCGCAGGGTGGGGCGCTATGGCGAGCCGTTTCCCGCGCCGCGCGCCCGGTAGTGCGCGGGCGAGACTCCGCTCCAGCGCTTGAAGGCAGCGGAGAACGAATACAGCGAGGCGAAGCCCGCCTGCAACGCGACATCCTCGACGCTGCAGGCCGAGGCCCGGAGCAATACCGACGCATAGTGCATGCGCAGTTCGCGCACATGCGCCATGGGGCTTTTGCGGTGGTAGCGATGGCAGAGACGGCGCAGTTGTTCCGGGCTCAGATACGCCTTCCTCGCCAGCGTCTCGACATCCCAGGCATAGGCCAGGTCGGACTCGACGCTGTGCCACAGACGCGAAAGCCGCGGATCGGCGCGCGTGTTGCCGATCAGCCGCTGCGTGTGCGTGTGCAGCAGCGCGACGAGCGACTGGATGGCCTCGACGTCGCTCTCGCCTGCTACCTCCTTCAGCAACAACTGAAGAACCTGGGCGAAACTGGAGCAGTCGGTCTCGACGATCTTGGTTCTGTCGCCGGGCACGAGCGCCTCGCCATCGCGGTCGTCGTAGAATACCCAGGCGATGGACCACGGCTCGGGGCTGGTTGCCTCGAATGCATGCCGGCTGCCTCGCGGGCTGACCAGAACCTGGTTCGGCAGCCAGTCGACAACTTGGCTGTCGACAAGGACTTTTCCCCTGCCGCCGAGCGAAGCCACGATATGGGAGTACTTCGTGCAGGGCCTCACCATGCGGTAGGGAGGCAGCACTTCGCTGTGGCCGATCCAGATGAAACGGCTCGAGGCGAGTTGCGGAATGCGATCGTTGGACACGACCGACTCCCGGCAAGTCGGCCCGATCAGGAAGGTTTCGCGATCGAGGCTGATGCTCGTCTCGTCCGACGTCGGGCTCGGTCCGTCGTTGGCTGCTGCTGCCGTTGCGGTGAGGGGCATCATGCGGAGTGGCGTGCCGGCAGCTAGAGCGGCTGGCCGGCTCGGATGGTCTCGCGGTACCAGTGGTAGCCGAGCTTCGGCGTGCGGCGTTGGGTGGCGAAATCCACGTGCACGAGACCGAAGCGGCTGCGATAGCCCTCGGCCCACTCGAAGTTGTCGAGGAAGCTCCAGAGGTAGTAGCCGCTGGCCGGGTATCCTTCCGCCCGGGCGCGCTGGATCTGGCGCAGATAGGCGCGGCAGTAGGCGATGCGGTCCACGTCGTCGACGTGGCCGGCGGCGTCGGCCGGGGCGCTGTCGGAGAGGCCGTTCTCGCTGAGAAAGATGGGCAGGCGGCGGTCACCAAGCTGTTCGGACACCAGGCGGATGCCCCAGTACGGCGCCTCGGGGATGATGTTGAGCCAGGGTAGGCCGCCCTTGGGGTAACCGGCGGGCATGGAGATGCCCGAGTACCCGCGGGCGGTGTCGGTGGCCTTGAAGTAGCTGCCGGTGTAGCAGTTGAAGCCGAGCTCATCGAGCGGCTGGG
>CAZXHR010000136.1:10844-11636 GCA_964640465.1 uncultured Opitutaceae bacterium | reverse complement strand
CCGACCTCCTCGGTGAGGAAGACCACTTCGGCGACCTGGACTTCAAGGTCGCCGGCACCACCAAGGGCAGCACCGGCTTCCAGCTCGACCTGAAGATCAACGGCCTGCCGTTCGACCTCGCCAAGAAGGCCATCTTCCAGTCCCGCGAGGCCCGCCTCCAGATTCTGAATCTGATGCTCTCCTCCCTGCCGGCCCCGCGCAAGGAGCTCAGCCCCTTCGCCCCGCGCATCCAGACCATCCAGATCGACCCCGAGAAGATCGGCCTGCTCATCGGCCCCGGCGGCAAGACCATCCGCCGCATCGTCGAGACCACCGGCGCGCAGATCGACATCGCCGAGGACGACTCCGGCAAGGTCCTCATCTACTCGAACAACGCCGACTCCCTCAACCGCGCGATCCAGGAGATCGACGTGCTCTGCGGCGGCGGCGCCCAGATCGAGATGGGCAAGATCTACAACGGCACTGTCACCGGCATCAAGGAGTTCGGCTGTTTCGTGGAGTGTCTGCCCGGCAAGGAAGGCCTCTGCCACATCTCCGAGCTGGCCGACTTCCGCGTCCGCCGCACCGAGGACGTCGTCAAGATGGGCGACCAGATCTGGGTCAAGTGCGTCGGCATCGACGAGCGCAGCGGCAAGGTCCGCCTCAGCCGCCGCGCCGCCATGAAGGAGCGCGAGGCCGCCGAGCAGAAGCCCGCAGCCCCGGCTCCCGAGGTCCAGCCCGCTCCGGCCGCCGCCGCCGAGCAGCAGCCCCAGGCCTGATCCACTCCACAACGTAGCGACGCGCGTGAGCGCG
>CAZXHR010000136.1:0-10834 GCA_964640465.1 uncultured Opitutaceae bacterium | reverse complement strand
GCGCCCGCCGCCCCCCCCCTGCACCCCCCGGCCTCACCCACCCCACACCTTCGCCCCGCGGGTCAGCGGCTCGACTCCCCCTTCGCCCCGCGGCCCTCAAGCCGCGGGGCTTTTTGTTGCCCGCGCCACGTATCGACCGGCTCGCGAATTGACCTCCCGGTCCCGCCGCGTCAGCCTCCGCGTCTCCATTCTTCCGGGCCACACCCCCAGCGAGCCCGGCATCCTCGTTTTCCCCACATCGGAGGCATTCCCGTGACCCTATTCTTCATCTCCGTCGCGATCCTGATCGCCGGCTACTTCACCTATGGCGTGCTGGTCGACCGTGTCTTCAAGCCCGATGCGGCGCGCAAGACGCCTGCCTACGCCCAGACCGACGGCGTCGACTTCGTCCCGATGTCGTGGCCGAACATCTTCCTGATCGAGCTGCTCAACATCGCCGGGCTCGGCCCGATCTTCGGCGCGCTCGCAGGAGCATTGTGGGGGCCCGTTGCCTTCCTGTGGATCGTCTTCGGCTGCCTCTTCGGCGGCGCCGTGCACGACTACTTCAGCGGCATGCTCTCCATGCGCAACCGCGGCGCCAGCATCTCCGAGCTCACCGGGTTCTACCTCGGGCCGGTGATGAAGAACATCATGCGCGTGTTCTCCGTGGTGCTGTTGATCCTCGTCGGCACGGTCTTCATGACCGGCCCGGCCAAGCTCCTCGCCGCGCTCACGCCGGCCGCGCTGGACTTCAAGTTCTGGCTCATCGTCGTCCTCATCTACTACTTTCTGGCGACGATGCTCCCGATCGACCAGCTCATCGGCCGCATCTATCCGGTCTTCGGCCTGATCCTCATCATCATGGCCGTCGGCATCGTCGGCGGCCTGATGGCGCAGGGCTACCAGTTGCCCGAGCTCACCTGGACCAACGTCCATCCGAAGGCACTCCCGGCCTGGCCGTTGATGTTCATCTCCATCGCCTGCGGCGCCATCAGCGGGTTCCACGCCACGCAGTCGCCGATGATGGCGCGCTGCCTCAAGAACGAGCGCTACGGCCGCCGCGTGTTCTACGGAGCCATGGTCGCCGAGGGCGTCATCGCCCTGATCTGGGCCGCAGCGGGTATGGCGTTCTACCACGGTACCGCCGGCCTCGGCGCCGCGATGAAGGAGGCCGGTCCCGGCGGCGTGGTGAACAACGTCTCCATTTCCCTGCTCGGCCGCGCCGGCGGCATCCTCGCCATCCTCGGCGTGATCATCTGCCCGATCACCTCCGGCGACACCGCCTTCCGCAGCGCGCGCCTTACCCTCGCCGACTGGCTGAAGGTCGACCAGCGCCCAATCCTCAAGCGCCTGCTCATCGCGCTGCCGATGTTCGCCATCGGCGCCGCGCTCTCGCAGATGAACTTCGAGATCATCTGGCGCTACTTCGCCTGGTCGAACCAGACGCTCGCGATGATCGTGCTCTGGGTGTCCGCCGTGTATCTGGTCCGTCGCGGCAAGGCGCACGGGCTGGCCACCGTCCCGGCGACGTTCATGACCGCCGTCTCCGCCACCTATCTGCTGCAGGCCCCGGAGGGCTTCAAACTCTCCACCTCCATCGCCTACCCGGCCGGCATCGCCATCGCTGCCGCCGTGCTCGTCGTATTCCTCGCCGTGGTCTTCAAGCGCAACGTCGGCCAGCCCGTCGAGATGCCCGCACCGGTCGGAAATCCCGCCTCCGCCGCCACGCCAGGGGCATCCGCCGCGAAGTAGCCAGAGCTCGTTCGCACCCCGCCGGGCGCGCCATCCGGCCGAGTGGGTCGCCCCTTCGGCACAACCCACCCGGCTCGCGCTCGCATCCAGCCCGCTCGACCTCCGCCAGCCGCACCGGCCAACTTCGTTGTTGAGCGCCGCGCCGCCGAGGTTCGTTCTTCGCATCCCCGCCGATGACCTCCCGCGAACGTTTCCTTGCCGCCTGCTCCTGCCAGCCATTGGAGCGCCCGCCGCTTTGGATCATGCGACAAGCCGGCCGCTACCTGCCCGAGTACCGCGCGCTCAAGGCCAAGCACAACTTCCTGAAGATGGTCCGCACGCCCGATCTCGCCGCCGAGGTCACGCTGCAACCGATGCGCCGTTTTCCCCAGCTCGACGCCGCCATCGTGTTCTCCGACATCCTCGTCGTCCCCGAAGCGCTCGGCCAAGGCTACCGTTTCAAGGAGGAAGGCGGCATCGCGATGGACTGGCGCGTCGAGCGCTGGGAACAGGTCGAGCGCCTCACCGTCGAGCTCCTCCCCGAACGCCTGCGCTACGTGCCGGAGGCGCTCCGCCGCGTGCGCGAGCAGCTCGGCCCCGACCGCGCCCTGCTCGGTTTCTGCGGCGCCCCGTGGACGCTCGCCGCCTACATGGTCGAAGGCGGCGGCTCCGATTCCTTCGCCCGCGCCAAGGCACTCTACTACACCGACCGCCCGCTCTTCGACAAACTCATGGAGAAACTCGTCCGCGCGCTCGTCGCCTACGCGCGGATGCAGATCGAGGCCGGCGCCGACGCCATCCAGATCTTCGATTCCTGGGCCGGCATCCTCCCGCTCGCCGACTACGAAGCCGCCTCGTTGCGCTGGACCCGCCAGCTCATCGCCGCACTGCCGAAGAATTTTCCGGTGATCCTCTACGCCAAGGGCGCCGCCTCCAGCCTCGCCGCCCTCGGCGCCAGCGGCGCCGCCGTCGTCGGCCTCGATTGGACAGTCGACCTCGCCGCCGCCAGCCGAGCGCTCCCGGCCAATGTCGCCGTGCAGGGCAACCTCGACCCCGTTCTCCTGAACACGACGCCAGCGCTCGTCGCCTCCGCCACCGAACAACTCCTCGCCGCCATGCGCGGCCGCCCCGGCCACATCCTCAACCTCGGCCACGGCATCCTTCCCGAAGCGAAGCTCGACTGCGTCGAAGCCCTCTGCGCCACCACCGCCGCTTGGCGCGGGTGAGCGCGGCGGCAGCCATCCCGCGCTTGCCGGCAGTTTCCGTCCTCAGAACTCCTTCCGGCACCGGGCCCACACCAGCAGGAAGGACGGGGCGAACTCCTCCGGCCGCGCCGCCACCCAGGCATCGACCTCGGTCGGCGTGAACCAGCCCAGCTCGCTCACCTCCTCCGCTTGCCCCCGCACCGGTCCGTCGTGCCGGCAACGGTACACCCACACGAACTCGCGGCCGGTCTCCTCGCAGGCCCCGATCCGGCAGATCCGCGGCGGCGCGGCGTCCACCTGCACGCCGATCTCCTCACCGAGTTCGCGCACCATCGCCGTGTCGTAGTCCTCGCCGCGGTCGACATGCCCCGAGGCCGATGCCGCCCAGCGGTTCGGAAAGGTGTCCTTCGTGGCCGAGCGCTTCTGGAGCAGCACCCGCCCGGTGGGATCGAACACCAGTGCATGCACCGCACGGTGGAGCAACCCGCGCGCATGCACCTCGCGCCTCGGCGCCGCGCCGATCACGCGATCCTGTTCGTCGACAACATCGAACCATTCCTCGTTGGCCATGCCGCGAGTTGAAGTTCTCCTAGCGATCGAGGCAATCCCGCGGCAAATTGCCCTCACAATCCGGTACAGCCGGCGTACAGTACCGATCCCACGAGCCGATGAGATAGCAGCCAATCGATGCCACTTTTCGCACCGCGCAATCGCAGGCAGCTCGGCCGCTTCGGCACGGGCTGGTTGCTTGCTGCCGTAGCACTCGCCGCCGTCCTGCCGCTCCGCGCGCAATCTTCACACATCCGTCCCGCCGCACCGGGCCTGAACGAAGCGGGCACCCCCTACTTCGAAATCACTTCACCCGTGACGCTGGGGCTGAGCGCCCCGCCGACTGATCTGCAGCCGCTCCCCGACGGCCGCATCCTCGCTCTCTCCGATCGTGAAGTGGCCATCGGCGATGGAACCCGCTGGGAGATCCATCGTCTCGATCCGGCGGATTCGGCGGCACGCTCGACCCAGGTCGCGATCGCTGCCGACGGTGCGATCTACACCGGTATCCCGTCCGGTATCGCCCGACTGGATTTCCAGGCCGACGGGTCGCTCCGCCGCACCATCGTCGCGCACACGCCCGATCCGCTGATGATGCCCTCCACCGCCGTCAAGGTCGGCGACCGCTGGTATTGGCACGGCGGTCTCGGAGCGGTCATCCGCTGGAAACCCGGAGAGCCGCCTGTCCCCACCGGCAGGATTTCCGACCTCGAACGCGCCATCCTGCTCGGCAGCGACGTCTACCTCAGCGACCGATCCGACGGATCGTTCTGGCGGGAGACCCCCCACTGGGCTGGAGCCGCTCATCGCGGCGCGAGACACCAACGTGAGCAACAGCGTCACCTGCGGCATCGATCTCGGCGGCGGAGACTACGTCGTCGGAACCAACGGCCACGGGCTCCAGCATTTCGACAAAGGCCGGCTTACCCCGATCCGCTCCGGCGGCCCGCTCACCGGCCTGAGTCGCATCAACGACCTATGCGCCGCCGGCGACGGTTTCTTCGCCGCCGCGATCGACAACCTCGGCATCGTCTTCTTCGACCGCCAATTGCGCACCGTCCAGGTGCTCGACCGCTCGCTCGATCATCGTCTCGCCCGCGTCCGCAGAATCTTCGCCACGCGGCTGGGCACCGTCTGGGGCCTGCTCAACGACGGCGTCGTGTGCGTGGAGTTTCCATCCCGGATCGCCCACTACGAGTCGATGGTTTCCACCGGGCTCATCTTCGCCCAACCCTACCGCTTCCAAGGGTGGCTTTGGCTCATTGGCGACGGACAGGCCCAGCGCGGCGTCTACGATACGGACGGCCGCCTGCTCCGCTTCGATGTCGACACCCCGCCCGACGAATTTCTCGGCGCGATATCTACGGATACGGGGGCGCTCCTGGCCGGAGGCCGCCGCGGCCTCTACCGGCGCGAAAATGAGTCCTGGCACCTCGTTCGCCCCGGGCTCACCAACCTCCACCTGAGCACCACACCGGATGCGGAAGGCCGCTGGACCTTTGTCGCCGAAGGCGCCGCCGGCTGGCTGCGCCCGACGGGCGACCGCTATGAAGTCGCCAGCACCCCTGTCCCCGCAATCGGTAGCGTGTACGGATCGATCACCGATGCCCACGGCGTGCTCTGGGCAGAACTGGGCGTCGCCCGCATCGCACGCGTCGAACTCGCCTCCGGCACGCCACGCATCGAAGTCTTCGGCCCCGAGGCCAATCTCGCCGGCGGCTGGGTGCAGCTCACCGTACTCGACGGCGAACTCCGGGCCGATGTGCTTGGGCAGCTCCTCCGCTTCGATCCCGCGACGCGGCGCTTCGAGCCCGACACCGCATTTCACCGCGACATCCCCGCCTCGCTCGGCATCGTCGGCCGCCCGAATATCGACGCCCACGGCAATCTATGGGTTGCCACCGCCACCGCTCTACGCCGCTACACACGCCTCGGCTCCGAGTACCATCCGCTCGACGAGCCGCTCCCCTCCGGCCTGCACCCCCTCTCCATCACGCCCGACGACGGCGGCCCGACCTGGCTCCACCAGCGCCTACAGCTCCTGCGCTACGATCCGGACCTGCCGCTCCCGCCCCGTGGCGCCCCGCGAGCGCTCATCACCCGTATCCAGCTCATCAACAGCAATCGCACACTCTTCTCGCCCCGAGGCGCGCTGCCACACCTGCCCTTTGCGGACAACTCCCTCGCCATCCACTTTCTGGCGGTCGACGCACTGCCCTCGCAGACGATCACCTTCGAAATCCGCCTCAACGGCGCCAACGACAACTGGCTGTCCGCAGGCGTCGACGGCTCGATGAGCTTCAACCGGCTCAAGGAGGGCAGCTATACGGTCCAAGTCCGTCCCGTCGTGGAAGGGAAACCCGGCGAGATCGCCCAACTGGCTCTCGTGATCGAGCCCCCTTGGTATCGCACCCCCACCGCCTACTCCGCCTACGCGTTAAGCTTCCTCGCCTTCGTCGGCGTCGTCGCCTGGTACGCCAGCTGGCGCGAACGCCGCAAAAAGACCGAGCTGGCCATCCTCGTTGCCCAGCGCACCAAGGAACTCGACGACGCGAACCGCCAGCTCGCCGGCACTATGGAGGCCATCGTCGGCCAAGCCAACGCGCTCCGCGCCAGCGAGGAGCGATACCGCCAGCTCAGCACCGAGCTCGAACACCGCGTCACCGAGCGCACCGAGGCCCTCGTCCGCGCCAACACCCAGCTCCTCGCCAACAACCAGGAGCTCGAGGCGTTCTCCTACTCCATCTCGCACGACCTCCGCGCCCCGTTGCGCAACATCAACGGCTTCGTCGACCTCCTGCGCCGCCGCAACCGCGACACGCTCGACCCCGAGAGCCGGCGGTTCTTCCAGATCATCTCCACGGAGACGATACGCCTCGGCCAGCTCATCGACAGCCTCCTGGCCTTCGCCCGCCTCAGCCGCTCCGAGTTCAAATCCGAGCCCGTCGCCCTGGGCCCGCTCGTCGCCCAGGTCGTCGCCGAGCTCCGGCCTGAATACGAGAACCGGCTGATCGACTGGCGGATCGGACCGCTGCCCACCGTCATCGCCGATGCCACCCTGCTCCGCCAGGTCGTCGCCAATCTTCTCTCCAACGCGGTCAAGTTCACCCGCAACCGCCAGCCCGCCATCATCGAGATCGGAACCCAACCGGCCACAGGGCCCCAGCCCACCGAACACATCGTCTTCGTTCGCGACAACGGCGCCGGCTTCAACCCCAAGTACGCCTCCAAGCTCTTCGGCGTCTTCCAGCGCCTGCACCACACCCGCGACTTCGAAGGTACCGGCATCGGCTTGGCCAACGCCCGCCGCATCATCCTCCGCCACGGCGGCCGCATCTGGGCCGAAGGTTCCCCCGGCGCCGGTGCCACCTTCTACTTCGCGCTTCCCGCGCACATCCCCGCGCCGCCGGCCGAAGGCTGACGCACCCGTCGCCAGAGCCAGGCGACAGGCGCCCCGCCTGCCCGCCCCCGCCATTTCCGGCTGGCGGAGCGAGGCCCGGGCCGTTGAAACAAACGGGCTCCAACTCCTCCGCCATGGCCAAAATCGAAATCGCCGCCGTCGCCGAAATTCTTCGGCAAAACCAGCTCGAACCCTCCGTGATGCGCCGCATCCTCGAGCAGATCAACAAGGTGACCGAGGAAGCCGCCGCGAGCGACGAGGAGAAGCCGCCGGCCCAGAAGAAGCAGTTCGTCATCCTCGTCTCCGATCCCGACGGCAAGATGCCCGAGGAGGAGCTCGCCGGCTGGGTCCTGCAGATCCCTGAGGAGGCCAGCCCGCTCTCGCTACAGGAGCGTGTCCACAAGGCCGCCTACGATTTCAATGCCACGCGCCGAGGCCGCAAACTCCCCGTCGAGACCATCGGCGAGGCCTTCGAAAGCGTGCCTGCCAAGAATTTCAAGGAAGTCGAGGTCTCGGTGAAGACGAAGGTCCCCGTCCTCGTTCTGACCACCGACAACAAGCTCCCGAAGGACGCCCCCGCCGACGTCCGCGAGTAGACCGCGTCACCGCGCCGGACACGTCGCCGCGTAACGGCGCCACAAACCGGCGCGTCCATCGAGACCGGCGCCGGCCCGCCACTGGCCGAACAAAGTCCAAGCCGTACCTCGGTATATCGTGTTGGGCGCGCGCCTCCGTGCTGGCCAATTTCCTGCTCCCGCCTAGCCTGCCGCACACATCCATGCCCGAGTCCGCCGACAACGCGCCGAAGCCCGCACCCGACCACGGGGAGCTCCCGTGGTACCAGGATTTCGTCGCGCGCTACGTGGCGTTCCCGGCCTACTGCCGCACCACCTCGTTCGAGCGCGCCACAGCCGATTTTCTGGTGGAGGTACGGCGCATCGAGGAAGTCTGTGGCCGCTTCTCCGCCGATGATTTCGTCCAGCGCGTCACCGTCGAGCCCATCATCGGTCTTGAGGACGACGAACGCCACTGGTCCGCCTCGATGGTCGTCGAGCATGCCGTGCTTACCGGCGAGGCCATCGGCCGTACGCTGGTCTTCCTCAGCCGCGGCCAACCCCCGCCCGCGCCATTCACCCGGGAGGAACTGCGGCCCCGTGGCGCCAAGGGCGTCGAGGTCATGGCCTCGCTGCGTGCCCTCGAGAGCGACTACCCCAAGCTTGTCCGCACCGAGCTGGGCCCGCAGCGCGACCTCCAACATCGGCATCCGCTTTTCGGAGACCTCGATCCCCACCGCTGGCACTGTCTGAGCGTCGCGCACCTGCGCGTGCACCGCCGCCAACTCCATGAGATCCGCCGCCGGCTCACCGCCGGCCAACGCCGAAGCGGCTTGCTCTCTTCGCTCCTGATCCCCCCCACGCCGGAGCTCGATCCGCAGGCCTGATTCCACCGGCAAGGCGGCCCCGGATCGCGTCGCAAAGCCGTGCTCCGGCACCGCGGTTTCCAGAGCACAGCTCGGAGCCAATCGACCGCTCGCCGGTCGAACCGGAGCCGGCATCGGCAAAAACGCCTAACCGGCTCGGCGTCACCTCACCGGAACAGCAACACCGGCACGCGGCACTGGCGCATCATCGCGGTGGTCGTGCTGCCGATGACAAACTGGCGGATACGGCTATGGCCGTACGCCCCCATGATCAGGCAGTTGATCCCGTGCGCAGCCACATAGGCGGCGATCTCGTCCTCTGGCACGCCATGCAGCATCTGGCAGTTCGGCTTCTGGCCGGCGGCGGCGAGGGTCGTCTCCGCCTCGCGCAGGGTGGCGAGCGCCGTTTCCTCATTCTCACGCACGGCCACGATCACCACATGCAACTCGAGCCCGTGAAAAACCGGGCTGGCGGCGATGAACTCCAGCGCTTTGCGGCAGCTCTTGCTGCCGTCGTAGGCAAGCAACACCCGCTCGATCTGCTGGTAGCTGCGCGAGGTGACGAAGCACGGTTGGCGACTGGCGCGCACGACGCGCTCCATCGTGGAGCCGAGGTGGCCGGAGGCAAAATTGGCGTTCTCGCCACGCTTGCCCAGCATCACCAGATCCGCGGACTGCTCGTACTCTTGGAAACAATCGACCAGAAACCCGGTGCGGTGCGTGAATCGGGTCGGTCCCGAAACCTTCACCTCGGCCAGCTGGCGCTCGGCTTCCTTCAACACCACCTTCGCCTTTTCAACCTCCAGTTCCTGGAGCTTGGAAAGCACAGCTTGGTAGGGCTGCACGCCGAGGCTTCCGCTCAGATCGGCGACCATCGGCACCTCGAACTGCCGCAGGTCCGTCACATACAGCACTTCGAACTCGCAGGCGGTGCGCCCGGCCAACCAGGCCGCATACTGGCAACAGACTTGGGAGTAGGCCGAACCATCGGTGCAGAGCAGAATGCGTTTCATGAAGCGTGGAGGTTGAAGGTTGGGGGTGGTATCGAGGGCCGACCGGCGAAGGCCGCCCCCGATGGAAGGGAGAGCGCGCCACGAGCGCGCACGGGTCACACGACCGTGCCGGAGGGCACGACCGCGCCTTTCGAGACGACAAGGATGCCGTCGACGATGGCGATCCCATCGCGCACGTGGCCGTTGGGCTTGCCCACGGGGTTGAGCGTGACGTTGTCGCCGATACGGGCGTTCTTGTCGATGATCGCGGTCTTGATGTTGCAGTTGCGGCCGATGCCGACGTTGGGGCGGCCCTTCGCCACGTTCTCGGCGAAATCCGCCTCCGACTCGTAGAAGTCGGCGCCCATCATCACCGTGTCCTCCATATGGACACCCTCGCGCATCACGGAGCGGATGCCGACCACGCAGCGCCGCATGTAGGCGTCGGTGATCAGGCTGCCGTCGCCGATGATCGCGTGGTCCACCGTGCACTTGTTGATCTTGGCGGCGGGCAGGTAGCGGGCGTGGGTGTAGATCGGGTCGATCTCGGTAAAGAAGTTGAAGGCGGGCAGCGGATGCGCGAGCTGGAGGTTGGCCTCGAAGAAGGCGCGCACGGTGCCGATGTCCTCCCAGTACCCCTCGAAGATGTGGCTGAAGAGGCGCTTCTTGCCGAGGAGGCTGGGGATGATCTCCTTGCCGAAATCGGTCATGGAGTTGTCGAGCGCCTCCTTCAGGACCTCGCGCTTGAAGACGTAGATGCCCATCGAGGCGAGGCAGCGCTTCTCGTCGGACTTCGTCTTGAGCAGCTGCTCGATCGCCGGCCCGACCGCGAGGCTCTTGATGACTTCCGGGTCCTTGGGCTTCTCGACGAAGGAGTCGATGGAAAGATCGTCGCGCACCCGCATCAGACCGAGACCCTCGACCTGCGAAGTCGGCAACGCGATGGCGGCGATCGTCACGTCGGCACCGGTGCGGATGTGCTGGTCGATCACCTTGGCGAAATCCATCCGGTAGAGCTGGTCGCCGGAGAGGATGAGCACGAGGTCGTGCGGATAGTTGCGGAAATGGTTGAGGTTGCGGCGCACGGCATCGCCCGTGCCCTGGTACCAATCGGTGGTCTTCTCGGTCTGCTCGGCGGAGAGGATATCGACAAAGCCGCCGCCAAAGGGGTCGAAGTTGTAGGTATTCTGGACGTGGCGGTGCAGCGAAGCGGTGTTGAACTGCGTGAGCAGGAAGATCCGGTTGATGCCGCTGTTGAGGCAGTTGCTGATCGGGATGTCCACCAGTCGGTATTTGCCGGCCAGCGGCACGGCTGGCTTGCAGCGCTCCTTGGTCAGAGGGTAAAGCCGGGTGCCCCGGCCACCACCCATGATCACTGCAACCACGGAAGAACGTGTCATCATGTTTTGGGGGAGAGTTTTGTCTGAGAAAGTTTCAGGCAAATGCCTTGCCCGAACGGTAGCTGCACCCTCAGCATCGTAAAACAAAAACCCAAAGAAATATGTGCGGCATCGTCGGCTACGTCGGCAAACAGCGTGCGGTCTCCATCCTCCTCGAA
>CAZXHR010000135.1:0-11642 GCA_964640465.1 uncultured Opitutaceae bacterium | reverse complement strand
CGGAGGTCTTGTAGAGCTCGAGCTTGCCGATGTGCGGCGTGAAGACCTGCGAGTAACCCTGCTTCTGCAGCTCCCCGAGGATGAAGGTCTGCAACTCCTGACGAATGACCGAGCCGGCCGGAGTCCAGAGGACGAGTCCCGGGCCGACTTCGTCGTCGACGACAAAGAGCTTCAGCTCGCGGCCGAGCTTGCGGTGGTCGCGCTGCTTTGCCTGTTCCTGCTGCTCCAAATACTGGGCGAGCTCCTCCTTCGAGGCGAACGCTGTGCCGTAGATGCGCTGGAGCTGGGCGTTCTTCTCGTCGCCGCGGTGGTAGGCGCCGGCGATGGAGAGCAGCTTGAACGCCTTGATCTGCTTGGTGTAGCGGACGTGGGGGCCGGCGCAGAGGTCGACGAAGTCTCCGTTCTTGTAGAACGAGATTTTCTCCCCTTCGGGGATGTCGGCGAGCCGCCCCAGCTTGTAGCGTTCCTGGTCGATGCGATAAATTAGTTCGGTGGCCTCGGCCCGAGTGACCTCGCTGCGCACGAAGGCCTGATTCTCGTCGATCACCTTCTTCATCTCGGCCTCGATACGAACGAGATCCTCGGCTGTGAGCTTATGTTCCAGATCGATGTCGTAATAAAACCCCGTCTCGGTCGCGGGCCCGATATCCAGCTTCGCCTCGGGGAAGAGGCGGAGAATTGCGGTGGCCAGCACGTGCGAGCACGAGTGGCGGATTTCTTCGATGGGATTCATGGAGAGGAGTAGGCGGAATTGGAGGGCCGGCGGGAAGTAGCAGGCGGGTCAGCCCACCGAGCCGGACATCTCAAGCTCGATGAGCTTGCGGATCTCCAGCGAGTACTGGAGGGGAAAGCGGCGCACGAGGTCGTTGACGAAACCGTTGACGCTCAAGCCGCGGGCGGCGGCCTCGGGCAGGCCGCGCTGGCGCATGTAGAAGAGCTGCTCGGCATCGAGCCGCGAGACGCTGGCCTCGTGCTGTGCGGTGTTGTCGCGCCCATTGGATAGAACCACCGGATACGTCGTGGCGCGGCTCTCGGGGTCGAGCAGGAGCGAGTCGCAGGCGCTGTGGCTGCGGCAGCCGTGAACGGTGGCGGGCATGTCGACCCAGCCGCGGTAGCCGGCGCAGCCCGTCCCCAGACTCACGCTCTTCGAGGCGATGGTGCTGGAGGTGCGCGGCGCGCGGTGGAACATCTTCGCTCCGGAGTCGTGGTGCTGGCCGGTGCGGGCGATGGAGATCGACACCGCCTCGGCGGAGGCGCCTTCGCCTTCGAGCAGGGCGCAGGGATACTTCATCGTGAGCCGGCCGCCGATGTTGCAGTCGATCCAGCGCACGGAGGCGCCGGCGGCGAGGCGGGCGCGGAGATGGGCGAGGTTGAAGACGTTGGGCTTCCAGTTCTGGAGCGCCACGTAGTTGAGCTTCGCGCCGCGCCCCAGAACGAACTCGCCCACGGCGCAGTGCAGCGAGGCGCCCGGCCGGGAGGCCGAGGTGCAGCTCTCGAAGAACGTCACCTCCGCGCCTTCACCGGCCACGATGAGCGTGCGGCCGAACTGGCTGCTGCCGCCGCCCTGCAGGTGCATGTAGCATTTGAGCGGCGCGGTTATCTTCACGCCCGGCGGCACGTAGACGAACGAGCCGCCGGAGAAGACCGCGGCGTTGAGACGGGTGAAGAGGCTTTCGTCGCGGCCGATCACCGATCCGAAATAGGGGCGGAACAGCTCGCCGTACTCGGTGAGCCCGCGGGAGGAGTCGACGAAGACCACACCGGACTTCGCCCATTCGTCCTGAAGCGTACCGTACACGACCTCCCCGTCGATCTGGGCCTGCGTGCCGCTCAGCGGAGCGGCGGAAGCGGCTGTCACGCCGAGGGCTTCGAGTGCCGCGCCGGTGGCATCCGCCTCGACGCCGGCATCGCGGCGGCGGGCCTTGGCCGGGGCGCGGTAGTAGTGGAGCGCGTCGAACGGGAGCTCGGCCAGGGCTCGCGGCGCCCAGTGGACATGGCGTTCGGTGGCGGCGAAGGCGTGCAGCGCCTCTTGCCGCTGCCGTCGCAGCCAGTCCGGTTCTCCTTTGCTGGAGGAAATATAGTCGACGGTTCGCGAATCCAGACCGCTGCCGGAGTCGCGTTCGTCCGGGATCGGGTCGATATCGGGCGGGGAGTACTTGAGCGGGGCGGCGATCATGACGCTTCGGCGGCGCCGCAGCAGGCGCTCAGGCCTGCTTCGATGGCGGCGCGGTCTAGCTCGCGGCCGATGAAGACCATGCGCGACTCGGGCGTCTCGCCCGGCGCCCAGGGCTCGGCGAAGGCGGCCTGGAAACGGCCGTGCACGCCGTGGAAGACCAAGCGCTCGGAGCGGTCGGAGAGGGCGACGACGCCTTTGGCGCGATACAGACCGTCGGCGTGCTCGCCGATGAAGTCTTCGATCCAGGCGCGGAAGCGGGCGAGGTCGTAGCGGCCGGCGAGGCGCAGGGCGACTGTCGCGATCTCGTGGCGGTGTTCGTGTTCGGCGCCGGCCATCTTCGGCATGAAGGAGTGGCAGCCGCTCACGCCGTGCTCGATGCGCGAGAGATCGAAGCCGCCGAGGTCGAGCAGCTCCGCGATCGGCGCGTCGGCCTGCTCGGTCACATAGTAGCGGGCGAGCGCGTTGATCCGGCGCAGGTCGGCGAGCAACGTTTCAAGGGCGGCCGGGGCGACGAGATCGCGTTTGTTGACGACGAGGGCGTCGGCGTAGGCGACCTGCTCGGTGGCGTGGCCGTCGCCGCCCTCGTGGAGGGAAAAGTGCTCGGCGTCGACGACGGTCACGATGCCGTCGAGCCGGAATGCCTTCTTGAGTACGGGGTCGGCGAGGAAGGCGTGGGCGAGCATGCCGGGGTGGGCGACGCCGGTGCTCTCGATGATGAGCCGGTCGAACTCCTGCGCCGAGGCGGCCACGGAACGAAGCTTTTCGATGAACTCGGCGCGCGTCTCGCAGCAGGAGCGTCCGAGCACGGTGTCGAGGCGGGCGGGTTCGGCGGCAGCGAGTAGCGCGTCGTCCACCGGCACCCCGCCCAGCTCGTTCTCGAGCACGGCGATGCGGGCGCCCTCGGGCGCACCTTCGAGCATGCGGTTGAGCAGGGTGGTCTTTCCCGATCCGAGAAAACCGGCGAGGATGGTGACGGGCAGAGGTGACGATGCGGCGTGAGTCATTGACAGAGGTTCAGAGAAGGAGCATATGCTCATAACGTCAACCTGGGAACGCGTCTCAGGTTGCGGCAGGCCCGTTGTCGATGACTTCGTCTTCCCAGTTTCCAAAACCGCTGCGGCTCCGGGTGTATCCTGCGGCTGTGTTGCGCCGGCAATGCGAACCATTCGTCCAGTATGGCGAACCTGCCGTGGCGCTGTGCGATGCCATGTGTGCGATCATGCGCCGCTATCGCGGGATCGGTCTGGCTGCGCCCCAAATCGGTCTGTCGCTGCGGCTGCTGGTCGCCGATATCGGCGATGGCCCGCTCTGTCTCATAAATCCGGAGCTGTCGCCTCTGCCGGGTGTCGAGGTTGGCAGCGAGGGCTGCCTTAGCCTTCCTGGAATCTCCGTGGATATCGCGCGCGCCCGGAGCGTCGAGGTGCAGGCGCAGGACCCCGAGGGGAAGTCGCTGCGCTTCACCGCGCGAGGATTGCTCGCGCGCGTGCTCCAGCACGAGGTCGATCACCTCGATGGGGTTCTCATCATCGACCGTAGGCGGACCGGCGAACCGCCGCACGGAATGGCGCCGGGCTCACTCTCTCTATGAACGAAGAACGTACTGCAACACCGGCGGGCGCCGGTCCCTCCATGAATCCGCAGGGGCATCCCCCCGAAGACCAAGTCCTGATCCAGCGCATGCGGCAGATCCACCGCCGTATCCATGTGCTATCCGGAAAAGGCGGCGTCGGTAAAAGTACCGTTGCGGTCAATCTTGCCGTTGCCTTGGCCAAGCGGGGACGCCGGGTGGGGCTTCTCGATGTCGACGTCCATGGCCCCAGTGTGCCGACGCTGCTTCATCTCTCGGGTCAGCGGATCATGACGGATGGGGAGCTGCTCCAACCCATCGTCGCCGCCGCCGGACTGAAGGTCATTTCGATGGGACTGCTGACCGCGTCCGCCGAGGAGGCTGTGGTCTGGCGCGGGCCGCGTAAGAACAGCGCGATCCGACAGCTCCTGCGCGATGTGAACTGGGGCGAGTTGGACGATCTGGTGGTTGACTGCCCTCCGGGAACCGGCGACGAGCCTTTGTCGGTGGTGCAGTATGCGGGCAAACCGGCTGTCGGTGTCGTGGTGACGACGCCGCAGGAAGTCGCGGTCGCCGATGTGCGCCGCTGCCTGACCTTCTGCCAGATGCTCGAACTGCCCGTCGTCGGTATCGTCGAGAACATGGGCGGCGTTGTCTGTCCCCACTGCGGGAAAGTATTCGATCTTTTCGGCCAGGGTGGGGGAGCCAGGCTCGCCCGCGAGGCGGAGGTTCCGTTCCTCGGCAGCATTCCGCTCGATCCGGCGGTCGTCCGCGGGGGTGACTCCGGTCAGCCGTTCGCGCTGGGGATGCCGGAGAGCGCTGCCGCGCAAGCCTTCGATGCGATCGTCGCCCGGTTGCTTGAGTGAGATGAAAGACTCCACCGCAGCTCCGTTGTTGGCAGGGTGCGCGAAACCCGGGGCGGGGCTGCGTTTCGTCTTCGGCCCGGTGCCATCCCGGCGGCTGGGGCGCTCGCTCGGCATCGACACCGTGCTGTCCAAAACCTGCAACTGGAACTGCGCCTATTGCCAGCTCGGGCGGACTCATCCGCTCACCAACACCCGCAAATCCCACGTCCCGCCCGAGGCGATCGTGGCCGAGGTCGCGACGCGTCTCGCCGAACTGCCGCCCGGCAGCCTCGACTGGATCACCTTTGTCTCCTCGGGCGAAGGCACGCTGTATCGAGACTTTGGCGCTGTGCTGGCCGAGGTGCGGCGGATTGCCTCCGTGCCGGTGGCGGTCATCACGAACGGCTCGCTGCTGAGCCTCCCCTCCCTGCGCGAGGAGCTGCGTGTCGCCGATGCCGTGCTGCCCACACTCGACGCCGGCGACGAGGCGCTGTTTCGCAAACTGAACCGCCCGCATCGCCAGCTCACCTTTGCGCAACATGTTGCCGGGATCGAAGCCTTCGCGCGCCTGAAACGCCGCGGCAAACTCTGGATCGAGGTCATGCTGGTGGCCGGCCTAAACGACACCGATCCGGCGCTGCGAAAACTCGCCGCACTCTTCGATCGTATCCGCCCCGATGCGATCCACTTGACGCTGCCGTCGCGCTGCCCGGTCGAACCGTGGGTGCACGCCCCCGATGCGGCAGGGCTCGCCCGCGCGCTGGCCATCCTCGGCGAGAAGGCGTCCATCGCGGCTTCGCCCGAGACGGCGCCGTCGTTCGCCTCGTCCGAAATCCCGGATATTGCCGCCATCGCCCGGCGGCATCCGCTAAGGTCCTGCGATCTCGCCCGACTCCTGCCGGACTGGACGGCGGAGCGCATCGAGAGCCATGTCGCCTCCTTGCTCGCCGCCGGCGTGCTCCAACGGGTCGAACGCGATGGCCAGCGGTTTCTTGCCGTCGCAGATCTGCGTTATCCCTCCCTTTCGGCGCTGCCTCTGTCGGACGCATCGAAGCATGCGGCACCTGTCCGAATCTTCGCCTCTCCGGAGGATGGGAGCTCTGCCCCCTGTCCACGATGCGAGACCTCCACGAGATCGTGCGAGACTCCGATCAAGCACTGACATATTAATCCGATGACAACCGTCACCCTTCTGGCCGAGAACACCGCCCGTGGCCTGGGCATATTGGGCGAGCATGGGCTCGCGTGGTGGATCGATACTGGCGCGCACCGCGTGCTCTTCGACACAGGGCAGGGACTCGTGCTCGAGCACAATGCCCGGCGCCTCGGGGTCGATCTGGCCACCACCGATGCGATCGCGCTCAGCCACGGCCATTATGACCATGTCGGCGGGATGGAGACCGCGCTCGCCGCCGCCCCGCGGGCCGCGCTTTACCTGCATCCCTGCGCTATCGAGCCGAAGTTCGCCGGCTCGGATGGCGGGCCGGTCGGTCGCCGCATCACTACCGACCTCATGGAAAAGGAGGCGTTCCGCACGCCGGGCCGGCGCGTCATCGCCTCGCGCGAACCGCAGGAGATTGTGCCCGGTGTGTGGACCACTGGCGAGATCCCGCGCACCAACGACTACGAGGACGTCGGCGGCCTGTTCTTCCTCGACGCGCAGCTCACCCGGCCCGATCCGCTTCTCGACGACCAGTCGCTCTTCTTCGCCGGGCGCGAGGGCACGGTGGTCGTGCTCGGCTGCGCGCACGCCGGCGTGATCAACACCCTCGAGCACATCCGCACGCTCACGCACGGCGCGCCGATCCACACAGTCGTGGGCGGCATGCACCTGCTCAACGCCGGCGAGCGGCGGCTCGCCGAGACCTTCGCTGCGCTGCGCCGGCTCGGCGTGCAGCGCTTCGGCCCGAACCACTGTACCGGACCGGAGGCGACGGCGGCGTTCCGGAGCGAGTTCCCCGGCCGCTGCATCCAGTGCTGCGCGGGGGCGCGACTGGAATTCTTGTGACTCGCTAGCGTCCGAGGGGTTCGTCGCTAGAATCCGCACGCGTCCATCTTTCACCGCAACGAAACCGCAACCGAAAGGAGAACCATGGGATGTGATACAGGACTGAAACCACGAAAACAGACACCCGCAGCTCAACCCAACAGCCAGGAAACAAAGAAGGAGCCCAAGACGATGAGTTCGACGATGGTCCGCCAAGAAGTACCGAAGTTTTCAATGGATGCGTTCGATGCCCTGACGGGGCATTTCAGGAAAGTTTCGAGCGACGACTACAAAGGAAAGTGGTTCGTCGTGTGTTTCTACCCGGCCGATTTCACCTTCGTGTGCCCGACTGAGATCGCCGCGATGAACGCCAAGTACGACGAGTTCCAAAAGCTCGGCGTGGAGATCCTCGCGGTCTCGGTCGACTCGAAGTTCTCGCACAAACGCTTTGTCGAGACCGAGCCGCTGCTCGCGGGCCTGAAACTGACCATCGGCGCGGATTCGACGATGGAAGTGAGCCGAGCGTTCGGCGTTCTTGTCGAGGAGGAGGGTATCGCGCTCAGAGGCCGGTTCCTCTTCAACCCTGACGGCATCTGTGTCGCGCAGGAGGTGCAGGCCGATTCGGTCGGGCGGAACGTGAACGAGTTTCTCCGGCAGATCGAGGCCTGGCAGCATGCGACGAAGACCGGCGAGGTCTGCCCGGCCGGGTGGCGCCCCGGCAAGAAGACGCTGCCGGTGAAGACCGATGCCGAGAAGATGGCCGGCCACGTGGGAGACTACATCACGATCCAGGAGATCATGAGCTGAGTCCCCCGGTCCGCTCTCAGCCCAAGTGCCGCATGCGAGCGCTTGGGCTTTTTCGGTGCGTCTTCCCCTTTTCGGTTTCACGGCCGATGGGCATCGGCCCTGAAAGGCAAGTGCGTTGACGCATCGCGCGCCGATCAACGCGGTCGTTGGCGGTATTCACCGGCTCAATTCCGGCGAGCGGCGGTTGACGGAGACCTTCGCCGCGCTGCGGCGGTTCGGCGAGCGGCGCTTCGGGCCGAACCACTGCACCGGGTTCTACCTGACGACGCTGTTCTGGCGTGAGTTACCAAGTCGGTGTTTCCCGTGCTCTGCGGGCTCTCGGCTCGTGTTCGAGTGAGGTTCTGCTCTGTTGCGTTACGGGCATTTGCCCATTTCCGGTTTGCCCAGCGGCGACGTACGCCCGCACCTTCCCTCGTTTCCTCCTCCTGATCGTGCAACGGACCTCCGACATCAACGTCATCGAAGCGTGCCCGCTTCCAGCACCGGCGGCGTTGCTGGCCGCTCTCCCCAAAACCGAGACGCAGGACTCCTGCATCGTTCGTTCGCGCGAGGCCATTCATCGCGTCCTTTTCGGCGATGATTCGCGCCTGCTCGTGCTTGTCGGGCCTTGCTCGATCCACGATCTGGAGGCCGGCCGCGAGTACGGCCGGCGACTCGCCGAGCTGGCCCGCGAACTCGGCGACCGTTTGGTCATCGCCATGCGGGTCTACTTCGAGAAACCCCGCACCACCGTTGGCTGGAAGGGCCTCATTCTCGATCCGCAACTCGACGGCAGCAGCGACATCCAGCAGGGGCTTCGCCTCGCCCGGCAGTTTCTCGGTGAGATGCTCGATCTCGGTCTGCCCACCGCCACCGAGTTCCTCGACCCGATCACGCCCCAGTACATCGCCGACCTCGTCTGCTGGGGCGCGATCGGCGCGCGGACCACTGAATCCCAAACGCACCGACAGCTCGCCTCCGGGCTATCGATGCCCGTCGGCTTCAAGAACAGCACCGATGGCTCGATCCAGGCGGCCATCAACGCCATCAAGGCGGCGAGCCAGGCCCAGACCTTTCTGGGCATCACTACCGACGGCCTTGCCGCCGCCGTGCGCACCAGCGGCAATCCCAACTGTCATATTGTCCTGCGCGGCGGAGCCTCGGGCCCCAACTATTTCGCCGCCGCCGTTGCCAACGCGGCCGGCTTGCTCGAGAGCGCCGGGTTGCGTCCATCGATCATCGTCGACTGCAGCCATGACAACTCCGGCAAGCAACCCGAACGCCAGCCCGAGATCGTCCGCGACGTGCTCGCACAGGTCGTCGCTGGCGCCACCGCCATCAAAGGCGTGATGATCGAGAGCAATCTATTCGCCGGCAGCCAGCCTTTCCCTCGTCCGCGGAGCGAACTCCGGTATGGGGTCTCGATTACCGACGGATGCATCGACTGGCCGGCGACCGAGATCGTGCTGCGATCCGTACATGCGACGTTAGTCAGAAGGCGGTAGTCCCGACCACCGCGAGTGGTTGCCCCCGGCGCTGCGGCACGGGGACTATCGTTCTGGCGCTGGTGTTCGTTGCGGGCGGAGACGGCTTGGTTTCGCGCTCACGGACGCCTCTGGCGACTCGTCGTCCGAGCCCGACCACTCGCCAGGATCGCACCCTCGCAGGCTCGGGATGCGACACCGGCGGCCTTGCCGCGCTCCCACCGGCGCCGACTCCTTCCTCCACTGCCATCAGCGCCGCCACTTTGCCCCCGGCCTCCGCGCCGGACGCAACCGCTCGACCCGAGAGGACGGGCTCCGCCCGTGTTTCACGACGGACCGGATTTGCTTATCCGTTCTGCGTAGCACTCTCTGTGCGCCTGCTGATGCAGCATGTATTCACGGACAAAAAACCCCGCCGGCGACGGCAGGGTTTGCAGGGCTAGCGGTTGTAGGGACTCTGATTTGTCGGGCTCAGAGAAATCCCTAGTTCGTGAGCCTTTGCTCGTACGGCGTCTTCGGTGCGTCCAAGCTTAAGGCCGATGACGCGGGTTGGGGTGTTCCTGTTGGCGAGGGAACGAAGTTCTCGTTCTTCTGCCGGAGTCCACGGGTTGCCTGTGTTGCGATCATACATTGCCATGATTGTTACCTCCTTTCCGTGTTTAGGGTTGGTGATGCCACTTCGGTAGACCGAGCGCCGGTCGGGAGGCTCATAGTTTCGCGAAGTGGCAAAACTGCGCGTTGGCTTAGGCCGCTTCTTCGCTTTCGAGGAAGTGCCAGAGTGCAACGAAGTCTCGGGCTCCCTTCTCGATGGCAGCGAGGTGTGCAGCGTAGTCGGCTGGAGCTGAGGTCACGCGGTGCTGGAAGCACTCGATGACCATGCACAGGTCGGTATCAGGTGCGCGGGCGCCGGTGGCGGCATGCATTTGCCACTGGTGGAGCATTACCGCGACCAACTCGGCACCGTACTCGGTGAGCTGGTAGGCACTTTCCTTGGCGGTATAGAAGCGCAAGGCACCGATGAGCGGAACGTCGTTGCGCTCGCCATGGACAAGCATATCCGGCGTGACCGTGACGGTGAGATCCTGAAAGGTCAGTTGAGCCTTCGCCCGTGGTGGGGTGGGCAGGAACTTAACTCCTAGGTGCTGGATAGCCGAGGCGGTCTCGCGGAGTGCCTTGATTGCCTCGGCTGTGATGCGGGAGTCGATCTCCAGCCAGGGGGTGCCTGTGCGGCCTTTCATCCGCTCAATCGCTTTATCGAGGATCGAGAGGTTCGAGGCCCCTCCTTCGAGGAACCGTGTAGCTGGCGTCTTGAACGCAGGATAGAAAGGGGCGAACCCTTTCGGACTTTTGTGCAAGTGCTGGCGGACCAAGCTGGCCCGCCGGGCAGGAGTTTTGGCGATGATGAACTCGGCTAGTTTGTTAGCGCTTATTTTGGGGTGCATATAACCCGTCGTTCAGAAGGACCAAGGTGTGCCACACCTCGCCCGAACGACGGTAAAAGGAGGCATAACAGTTTGTAGTTTGTGAAAGAGGCGGCAGTCGGTTGCCCCCTCGCAATTTTCTGACTTTAGGGCTTGCGCGGTTTTTGGAGTAACCAATAACCTGCTAGCTTGCTTTATTCTGCATTTAGAATGCCAGTTGATGGCATGCGCACGCTGCATATTGGTATGCAATGACTTGTGCAGTCTGCGTGGTTTTCGTGGCCAGCGGAACCTGTTGATTGGTGCGACTTTCCGGGACTCGTTGTCTCAGTGTCGTGCCACGCTCCTGACGCTATTCTCTATCAACGGATACAGGGATCGTGATGCGAAGGCTGTCACGGAGATGCACTGACTGGACGGAAATCTATCCGCATCCACCGCGAGCGGATGCACCCGGCGCTTCGGTGCGGGGACTGTCGTTCTGGCGCTGGTGTTCGTTGCGGTCGGAGACGGCTTGTTTTCGCGCTATCGGCCGCCTCTGGCGACTCGTCGTCCGAGCCCGACCACTCGCCAGGATCGCACCCTCGCAGGCTCGGGATGCGACACCGGCGGCCTTGCCGCGCTCCCACCGGCGCCGACTCCTTCCTCCACTGCCATCAGCGCCGCCACTTTGCCCCCGGCCTCCGCGCCGGACGCAACCGCTCGACCCGAGAGGACGGGCTCCGCCCGTGTGTCACGACGGACAAGCCAGACGGACCGGCTCCGGACAGGCGGCGACCGGAGTTCCCGGTCTCCGCCGGGGCGCGGGGCGCTCCGAAGGGTTCGCTGTTCTGCGAACATCGATGAACGGCCAGATCGCCAAGCGCCGCGCAAAGCTCATCGCGACCGGCGGTGTCGGACTTGCCGTCGTCGGGCCGGGACGAGGTCACGACGAACTCCAACGGCCTCGCTCTCCCAGATGGCGGCGGAATGGCTCGGGGGTGATCTCCACCGCTGCTGGTGGCCACATCCGTAGCCGCGGGCGTGGACGTTCGGCGTGGCCTGTCCGCACGAGCGGACCGGTTCCTTTTCCCGGAGCGTTTTGCTCTCTTTGGCGGTACCTCCGGCCGTGCGCCCTGCGGGACGGTCTAGTCGTGGGGCACCCCTGAAATGGAACCCCTCCACGCCTGCCCTCGACACGGACAGCTTGCCCGGCGCTGCGCGAGCGTTTCGCGCCAGCACGGCGAAGGCACTGCGGTTGCACTTCGCGGCCTGGCGGGGCGGGCGTTGCACGTCCCGTCCACCGTCCCGGCCGCTTCATGTCGCCGTCGTGTCCCTCGTCCGCTGGCACTCCACGTCCCGCGTCGCGGGCGGTGCACCGGCACCTCCGCCTGGGG
>CAZXHR010000134.1:0-11683 GCA_964640465.1 uncultured Opitutaceae bacterium | reverse complement strand
GAGTATTTCAGCGCCCTCGTCGAGGATGCTCCGCGCGCCGGAATTTGGATCAAGGCAAAGCACCGGGGGCCGGCACAAGAAAGCCCTGCGGGATGCTCCGCGCGCCGGAATTTGGATCAAGGCAAAGCACCGCGATGGTGGCGGGTTCGTGGATTCAGATGCTCCGCGCGCCGGAATTTGGATCAAGGCAAAGCCCGCAACGCCGTGACCCGCGCCAACGAGGGGATGCTCCGCGCGCCGGAATTTGGATCAAGGCAAAGCGTCGTGACCTCGTAGCAGGTGATCGGCCCGGATGCTCCGCGCGCCGGAGTTGGCATTGTGATACTCGGCAACGCCTCAGTACCATACTTGCACCCTGGACCAAGGGGACCTCCACTTCCGAATCCCGCCCTAATTCCACACATAGTATTTCTCAATGCGCGCTGCCCTCCTCGATTTCGACGGACTCATCCTCCAGACCGAAGCCTCCGGCTACGCCGCGCTCCGGGCCGTCTTCGCCGCCCGCGGCGCCGAGTACCGTCTCGAAGAGTATCTCCAGATCGTGGGCACCACCAACGAGGTGCTCGACCCCTTCGAGCTGCTCGCCCGCCGCACCGGTCGCTCCGAGGATCGCTCAGCGCTCGTCGCCGAGCGCTCCGCTCACGAGGAACGCCTCAACGCCGTCCTCGCACCGCTCCCCGGCGTCGTCGCCCTGCTCGACCAGGCCTCCGCCCTCGGCTGGTCGCTCGCCGTCGTCTCCAGCTCCACCCCCGACTGGGTCGGGCGCCATCTCCGCCGCATCGGCCTCCTCGGCCGCTTCAACGCCCTCGTCTGCCGCGGCGACGCCCCGCGCGTGAAACCCGCCCCCGATCTCTACCTCGAAGCGCAACGTCGCCTCGGCCTGCGTGCCGATGAAGCCGTCGCCTTCGAGGATTCCTACAACGGCTCGATCGCCGCCGTGCGCGCCGGACTGCGCTGCATCGCCGTGCCCCACGCGCTCACCCGAGGCCAGGATTTCTCCCACTGCGAACGCGTCGTCGACTCCCTCGCCGAAATCGACCTCGCAGCGCTGGCCGTCTGATCTCCATTCACTCCGTCCGCAGCAGTCGGGCCACATCCACCCGCGCCGCACGCCGCGCCGGCCGTACACACGCAAGCAACGCCGTCACCAGCAGCGCCGCGGCGAAATCCGCGTCGCACTCCCGGGTCAGCCACAGAACGAACAGGTTGAAATTCTCCGGTCCCCAACCCTCGGGGCCGTAGATGCACGGCCGGGCCCATTCGCGCAGCGAACGGCGCACATCCTTCACCACACCGACAACCTCCCAGCCCTTCCACTGCACGTCGGCAGTCGGATCGCCGCTCGTCCGGAGCAGTTGTCCGACCGCGTCGCGACTCGGCTAACACTCCCGTGCCAACACCTCGTTGACGAGGATCTCGTTGCCGTTGGGTCGATCGAGCCAGCGCCCGCGCTTGAGACGAGGGCCAGCCGCCGCGCCATACGTGCCGTTGATGCCCACCAACGCCGTGCGCACCGGCCGGCCCTTCGGGCCTTCCACGGTGTTCGTGGCGAAGTAGTACCCGGGCATGACCACATCGTTTCCGAATCCCACCTCGCGCACACCCGGCTGCCTCATGAGTTCCTCGCGGATCTCCCGCAACCGAGCCAGCCGGCTATCCCGCCCGACATGGTAGCCCGCGGGAAAACTGACCATCACCTTGGCTCGCCCGGCCGGATCGAAACCGAGATCCAGATTCTCGAGCCAGAGGAAAGTCCGGATCATCACCCCGGCACCGGCCAACAGGACCACGGCAAACGCCGCCTGCAGCACGACCAGCAGGCCGCGCAACCGCGCCAGCAACGGGCTCTCGCCCAGCGCATCCGCCTTCCCGCCGAGGTGTTGCTGCCAGAACCGGTAGCTCACGACCACCACGCCGTCCGCTCCGGCCACATCCTCGCCCCGAAGAAATCCCCGGCCCAGGGAGGGCCTGATCCCGAGCATCGGGAACAACCCGACACTCACGCCAGTCCAGCTCGCGCCCACGGGTTGCCCATCGACGACGATGTTGCCGGCGCAGGCGGCCGCCTTCGCAAAGTCAGAAATCGCGGCGGTCTGCGTCTCATAGGCGCGCACCATGTAGTCGAACCGCATCGGGTTGAGCCCCTGCTGATCGTTCCGTCCGCCGATCAGGTAGACATCAGCGGGAAACAGATTCGCGCGGAACAGAATCCAGTCGCTGACGCTGTAGATCGCCGCCGCGCATACACCGGATTGCGCACACTCTGCTCCCAAACTCCCGTTTCTTGCACTGGCCGTCGCCGCCAGTCCATCATTCCCACACCTGATGACTCCGTCCGCCGCCGCCTGCCCATCCCCTGCCGCCACCAAAAGCCCAGCATGGTACCGCCACCCGGCGCTCTGGCTCACGCTCGCGACAATCCTGTGCCTAGCGCCCTTCGCCAACAAAGCCGTCCACATCGACGACTACCTCTTTCTTCGCTCCGCCCGCCAGATCCTCACCCACCCAGGCGATCCCTTCGGCGTGACTGTCAATTGGTACGACTCCGCCATGCCCCTGGCCGACGTCACCCAAAACCCGCCCGGTGCCTGCTACTACCTCGCAGCCGCCGGAGGGCTACTCGGCTGGAGCGAGCCGGCGCTCCATCTCGCGTTTCTCGTCCCCGCCATCGCCGCCGTGCTCGGCACTTTCGTTCTGGCCCGCCGCCTCTGCCCGCACCCGGCGCTCGCAGCCCTCGCTACCCTGCTGTCCCCGGTGTTCTGGCTCTCGGCCACCACCCTGATGTCCGACATGCCCATGCTCGCCCTCTGGCTCTGGGCAATCGAGTTCTGGTTACGCGGTCTCGATCGCCGCTCCCACGGCCACCTCGCGCTCTCCGCCGCACTGGTCGCCCTCGCCGCGCTCACCAAGTACTTCGGCGCCGCCCTCATCCCGCTCCTGCTCGCCTACACGGTCGTCCGCGAGCGCCGGCCGAGTTGGAAACTCCTCTGGCTCGCGCTCCCCGTCCTCGTCCTCGCGGCCTACGATCTCTGGACCGCGCATCGCTACGGCCACGGCATGCTCTCCGGGGCCGGTGTGTATGCGCGCATGCAACAGGTATCCGGACCTCTCTGGCAACGCAGCCTGATTGCCCTGTCCTTCGCCGGCGGCTGCCTGCTGCCGTTGCTCTTCATCGCACACCGCCTCTGGTCCTGGCGCGCTCTCGCGGGCGCACTCGTCTTCGCCGGAGCGCTCGTCGCCGCACTCCCGCTCGCCGCCCAGCTCACCACGCTCGATCTGCACGACGCCAGCGTCACCCGCTGGGATGCGATCGTGCAGGTCGCTCTGTTCGCCGCCATCGGTCTGGCGCCGCTGGCGCTGACCTTCGGTGATTTCCGGACGCGACGCAGTGCGGACTCGCTCCTCCTCACGCTCTGGATTCTCGGCACGTTTACCTTCACCGCCCTGCTCAACTGGTCTGTCAATGGCCGTTCGCTCCTCCCGCTCGCCCCAGCCGTGGCGATCCTTCTAGCGCGTCGGCTCGCAGACCGGGGCTTCGTCAGCGCCCCCCACCGCGCTTGGCTTCACCTCTGGCCCCTCGCACCCGCTCTCGTCCTGGGCGCCGCCATCGTGCATGCCGACGCCGCCTTCGCCGCCAACTCCCGCAACGCCGCCCGCGTCCTTCACGAGCAGCTCGGCAACCGCGGCGCCAACCTCTGGTTCCAAGGGCATTGGGGGTTCCAATACTACATGGAGGAAGCCGGCGCCAAGCCGCTCGACAAACGCCGCCCGGAGCTCTCGCCCGGCGACTACCTGATCAGCCCCACCGCCAACACCAACATCAGCACAATCCCCCTTCCGCTCTTCGCCCCAGCGGGCGATGTGACAGCGCCGCCGACCGGCTGGATCTCGACCATGCAGATCGATCTGGGCGCCGGCTTCTATTCCGATGGATTCGGCCCGTTGCCCTTCTACTTCGGCCCAGGCCGTCCGCAGCTTTTCATCGTCTCCCGCCTGCGCCCGCACGCCGTACTACGCTAGCGGAGATCGAGGCACCTCGCTCCTGACACAATGTCGTCAGCAGCCCGTGGTACCCTCCGCCATGAGCCCGCACCTCACCTTCCTGCTCCTCCTTCTCGCCATGCTCATCCCCTCCTGCGCCAGAGGCAGTGATGCGACAGTCCTCTTCGCCGATCCGCTCGACGGCTCGCCAACCGGTTCCACGACGGACGCCACTTGGGTCCACGCACCCAACGCCGCCGGCTTTGTCGCCGCGCCCGACGGCACCCGCGCGCTCCGCTACGAGCGCGGCACCACGTGGGCCGCCGCCACGCAACCGTGGTGTGGCGACGAAACGTGGACCGACTATCGCGTCGAAGTGGAGATTCTCCTGGAGAAGATGTGGGCCGGCATCGACTTCGGCGTCTCCGCCGACGGCTCCTCCGCCAACAACCTCACCCTCCTCCACTGCGAAGACGACCGGCTTTCCTTCGAACTCGCCGGCATCTGGGGTGAAGCCTGCAGTTGGAAGCTTTACCCAATCGGCCAGAACCGTCCGCCGCACCGCACCGGCAACTGGGTCCGCCTCCGAGTCGATTTCGGCGACGGTCTCGCCAACGTCTATGTCGACGGCTCGGCCGATCCCGTCGCCAGTTTCCGCGGCCTCCCACGCACCCAAGGGGGCGTCCGCCTGATGACGTATTTCGGCTCCGCGCTCTTCCGCAACCTCCGCGTCACCGTGCTTCCGGCTCACTCCGTTCAGGCTCGCCTCGACGATCCCTGGTCCTTCGCCCACGATCCCACCTCCGGTGTACTTCGCGACTGGCAGATCACGCAGCCGCACGAAACCGGCTGGGCTGCTGGGGGGCTGCCGGCCGATGTCGCCGCCGATCCAGTCGCCTTGCGGCCCGCGCCAACCGACGCCCGCGGTGTCGTCGACCTCACCCGGCTCTTCTCACCGCGCAACGAGTCCGGCGTCGCCTTCGCCCGCACCACGCTCAACGCCGCCACCGCCGGCCCGCGCACCCTCCGGCTCACCTACACCGATGCCCTCACGCTCTGGTGCAACGGCGAGCGCGTCTTAGTCGGGCCGCCGCGTCAGTGGTTCCACCCCGACCGCGCCAAGCACGGCAATTCCCGCCTCATCCCCGACCAGTACGAAGTCGTCGTTCCCCTCCGCGCCGGGGCCAACGAGCTCATCGTCCGCACCGAGATCACCGAGCGCTTCGGCTGGGGCTTCTGGATGCGGGCTGTCCCCTGATGCCGTTCAGAACAGCTCGCCCTGCCGCAGCGATTCGCGCCGCGCGGGATCGAGCGAACTGTGTTCGAGCAGCCAGGGCACCGTCGCCGAATCGTACTCCGGCCGCATCAACGCGGCCCGCAGCAGCGACGCCGCGGCCAGCGCGTCGTACAGCGCCGCATGGTAACGCCGCCGCGCCGTCGGGCAGTGCCGCTCCGCCAGCGCCGCCAGCTCCGTCCCGAGGCCGAACTGCGTCACCAGATCCTCGAGCCGCGCGCTGTCGATCCCGCGGAAAAGCTGCGGTAGCAGCCGGCCGGTGTCGATCCACGGCCCCCAGTCGTTCGTCACCGCTCCGGCGCGCACAAAACCCGGCGACTGCCGCGCGTACGGCCATGTCGCCTTGAGCAACGCGTTCTCCGTCCCGGCGAAATGCGCCGCCATCGGCCCGCGTTGCCGCCAGCCGGCGAAGCGTTCCCAGTCGTCGGTCAGGGGCGCGGCACCCGCCACATCGGCTTCGCCGATGCCGTGCACGGCCGAGTCCTCGCGCCGGATCGCGCCGCTGGGGCGGCACAGCCTCGTGGTGGTCTCGACAATCTCGCCACCGAGCAGCACCGCCACGCCGTACTCGACCACGCCGCCCGCGAGGCTGCCCTCAAAGTCGAGGAAGTGGATGGGGACGGCGCGCCAGTGCATGCCCCGATGGAAACCGCCCCCGCACCGCACGCCGATCCAAAACATTCCGGAGGGGCGACAGAAGTTAACGAAGCGAACAAAGCTCGAACCACGAAGCGGCAGTTTTCGAGGAAAGAGCTTCGGGCTTTTGCCACACGCAGTGCGGGTGGCAGCTTCTCTGGCCGTGGCGCAGGCCACCGTGCCTGCGACCTCAGGTTTCGCCGACACGAAGGCCCGCGCCACAAAGGACAGGCGCCATCTCCGCCTTCGTTCTCTTCGTTATCTTCTGTCGTCTGTCCGCTTCCGTCTTCTGTCGTTTTTGGGTGAACTCCGCCGCCGAACCCGGCAACCTCCGCGCCGTGGACCTCGCACCCTACCGCGCCTTTCTGAACGAACTCGCCAGCGCCAGCGGCGACTTCATCCGCCCGCTCTTCGGCAGCCACGACGTCGCTATCGAGCTCAAGGCCGACCAGACGCCCGTGACCGCCGCCGACCGCGGCGCCGAGGAACTCATGCGTGCGATGATCGCGAAGCGGTTTCCCTCGCACGGCGTGCTCGGCGAGGAGTTCGGCAACGACCGCGCCGACGCGGAGTTCGTCTGGGTGCTCGATCCGATCGACGGCACGAAGAGCTTCGCCTCCGCCTGCCCGCTCTTCGGCACGCTCATCGCACTGCTCCACAACGGTCAGCCGATCCTCGGCTGCATCCACCAACCCGTGCTCCGCCAGCTCGTCGTCGGCGACTGCGCCACGACCACGCTCAACGGCCAACCCGTCCGCCTCCGCGAACCCGCCAACCTCGCCGCCGCCACGCTGCTCGTCACCGACACGCTTGATGTGGCGAAGCACCAGAACACCGCCGGCTGGGATACCCTCACGAAGCGCGTCCGCATGGTCCGCACCTGGGGCGATTGCTACGGCTATCTTCTCGTCGCCACCGGCTGGGCGGACATCATGAGCGACCCGATCATGAACCCGTGGGACATCGCCGCGCTCGTGCCCGTCATCCGCGGTGCCGGCGGAGTGATCACCGACTGGCAGGGCCGCGAGCCGATGGGCGCCGAGTCCACCCTCGCCGCGCATCCCAAGCTCCACGCCGAAGTCGTGAAGCTGCTGAATCCGTAACATGCGGATGAGCGCACCCGGAGACGCTTCCGCTCCTGGGAACGCCGAGCTCCAGCTCGGCAAATCAGCCGCCGCAGCCACGCCTCCGGCCGAAGCCTCCATCTCTCCCTCACTTGCCACAAATGCCGAACCGACGCTCGGCGTGCCTAGGACTCTCTTGGGCTGGTACTCACGCGGTTATCTGCCTCATCGCGACCAGATTGGGCTGCTTCAGTTCGTCACTTTCCGACTCGCCGACTCTCTGCCACAGGAACGCCTCCGACATCTGGAGGAGGAAATCACCCGACTGCCAACCGACACGCGGGACTTCGAACGCCGTAAGCGCATCGAGCAGTGGCTCGACTCCGGCCTCGGCTGCTGCGCGCTACAGCATCCGCAAGTCGCCAAGATCGTCGAACAAGCATTGCTCCATTTCGATGGCGCCCGCTACCGCCTGTTGGCTTGGTGCATCATGCCCAACCATGTGCATGCGCTTCTGCAGCCCGAGCATCCGCTCGCGCGAATCGTGCAATCGTGGAAGTCGTACACCGGGCGCCGGGCACTGGCCCACCTTGCCGAGCTGGAGCTCGGCGTTCCCAGGAGTCAGTTCTGGATGCGCGAGTACTGGGATCGATTCATCCGCGACGAAAACCACCTGCGCCGCACCATCGCCTACATCCACGAGAATCCGGTGAAAGCCGGTCTTTGCCTTCAGCCCGGAGACTGGCGTTGGTCGAGCGCACGCTTGGCCCTGGGCACACCGAGCTCCAGCTCGCTGCTTGATTGGAGAGGCCGAGCTTGAGCTCGGCGCTCCCAGGGAAAGAGCTGTTCACGACTCCCGCACGCGACGCATGAGCGCCTCATGCGAAACGACCTCAAGATGGCCCGCGCGGTACTCGGCCAACCGTTTCCGTAAAACCCGCTCATGGCTCTCCGGCACCGGCATCGGCGCCTCATCCGTCACCGACAGCCACAGTCGCTCCGCCACCGCCAAGCACTGCGGCTTGGGCAACCGAAGAAGTGTAGACAGGGTGGCCTGTGTCATTTGACACATGATGCAGCCGCCCACGGTTGGATTATTCCACTATGGGGAGCAGCGGCACTCAATTCAGGCATGCCGTTTCTTCGCCGGCTTCCAGTCGGCGGTGATCACGGAGGAAAAGCCGCCGCGGGCCTTCCAGTCGGCCACGATGGTGAGGCTGCGGGGCTTGAGGCACTTGCCCAAGTCGTCGCAGATCTTGTTCGTCGCGGCCTCGAAGAAGATGCCCTCGTTACGGAACGAATGGAAGTAGAGCTTCAGCGACTTCAGCTCCACGCACACCTTGTCCGGCACGTAGCGCACGGTGATGTTCGCGAAGTCGGGGTGTCCGGTGATCGGGCACAACGAGGTGAACTCGTGGTGCGTGTGCTCGATGAGAAAGTCGCGCTCCGGCGCGGGATTCGGGAAGACTTCGAGGATCTTGGTGTCGGGCATGGCGGAAGAAGAAGTAGTGGGTAGTGAGTAGCGAGTAGCGAGCATGAGGCAAAGCCAGATCCGGAGCCGAGACAAAGACCGTAGAGACCCGCCTCGGATCGGAAAGAATAGGCGAGGGCCGAACTCCTCGCTACCCGCTACTCGCTACTCTCCGTGCGCGTTACGTCGCAGTCTCGGTGAAGCGCTGCTCGCGGATGACGGTGATCTTGATCGTGCTGGGATATTGGAGCTCATCCTCGATGCGCTGGCGGATCTTCGAGGCCATCTCGCGCGCCTCGCTGTCGCCGATGGCGTTGGGCGCCACGACCACGCGAACCTCGCGGCCAGCCTGGATGGCGTAGGCCTGCTGCACGCCGGGCATGTCGAGGGCGATGCGTTCGAGCCGCTGGAGGCGCTCGATGTAGGCGGCCATCGATTCGGCGCGGGCGCCGGGGCGCACGGCGGAAAGGGCGTCGGCGAGGACGACGATACCGGCATAGAGGGTTTCCGGTTTCACCTCCTCGTGGTGGGCGGCAATGGCGTTCACCACCGCGGGCGACTCGCCGAAGCGGCGCGCGAACTCCGCGCCGATATGGGCATGGCTGCCCTCCAGCTCGGCCTCGATGGCCTTGCCGAGGTCATGGAAGAGACCCGCACGCTTAGCCAACTGCGGGTCGAGCCCAAGCTCGGAAGCGATGAGCGAGGCGAACTGCGCGACCTCGATGGAGTGATCGAGGACGTTCTGCGCGAAGGAGTGGCGAAACTGGAGGCGGCCGAGCACCTGCAGGATCTCGGGGTGCACGCTGCTGAGCTTGAGCTTCTGCACGGCGGCCTCGGCCGTGGCGAGCACGTGGGTGTTGATCTCCGTCTGCGCGCGGCGGACCTGCTCCTCGATGCTGGCCGGATGAATCCGCCCGTCGGCGACGAGGGCCTGCAACGCGATCTTGGCGACCTCGCGGCGGACGGGGTCAAAGGACGAGATGAGCACCATGTTCGGCGACTCGTCGATGAGGAGGGTGACGCCGGTGGCCGCTTCGAAGGCTTTGATGTTGCGCCCTTCGCGGCCGATGATGCGGCCCTTCATCTCGTCGCTGGGCAGCTGCACGATCGTGGCGGTCACGTCGTGGTTGGGTTGGCTGGACATCCGCTGCATGACGGCCAGCAGCACGCGTTTCGCTTCGGCCTTCAGGTCGGCCTCGGAGCGGTCCATGAGCTCCTTGCGGAACTGGCGCAGGTCATCCTGACACTCGATCGTGATCTCGTCGCGGAGGGCCTTCTTGATCTCCTCGGCATCGAGGTGGGAAATCTCCTCGAGGCGCTGTCTTAGGCTCTTCGACTGCGCGCGGACGGCATCGCGACCCTGCTTGATGGCGGCGGCTTCGCGGGCGAGACGCTCCTGACGGGCTTCGAGCTGGAAATCGAGCAGCGCGAGCGACTCCTCGTGATTGCGGATCTCGCGCAGTTTCACGTCGATCTCGATGTCGCGACGGTCCTGCTCGCGCTGGATCTCGGCTCGGCGAGCCGTCAGCTCCTCGTCGGCCTTGGCACGGATCTCGGAGGCGGCAACCTGCGCTTCGCGCTTGGCGAGTTCGACGATGTTGGCGGCGTGATCGGCGGCGACACGGCGGCTCTGGCGAGTGAGAAACCACGACAGCGCAAAGCCTGCGCCGGCGCCCGTGAGCGCCGCGATTGCGAAGGTCCAAGCGTGTGATTCGCCGAGTGGGATCAAGAGAATGCCGTCGTTTCGAAAAGTCGGAGCGGACGCGCAAAGTAGAATGGCACGTCCAAAGATCAATCTTTCCCGGAAGCGGCGTAAGCTGGGACAGAGGGAGATTGCACCGGCGGCGCCGCGGTTTTGCACACGGCTTCCATCGCAGCGTTGCAGTGCCGGCGGCGTTCGGCTCGAATCGGAGCCCTCCGGTGAAAGAAGCCCTGCGTCCAGGCCTGCTGTCGTTTTTGAAAGTCGCCACCCGCCAAACATGGGACTGGGTCGGGCCGGCGGCGCTGTTGGCGCTTTCGATCATCGGCGTGTGTTTCATCTACAGCGCACAACTGGCGACCGGGCTGCACCAGTGGAAGGTGCAGGTGGGCTGGCTCGCGGTGGGCGGATTGCTGTACACCGCGGTCGCGCTGATCGACTACGAGTTCTGGCTGAAGTACGCGCACTGGGTCTATGTCGTCTCGATGCTGTTTCTCATCGCCGTGCTCATCCCCGGCATCGGCACCGAACGCTACGGAGCGCAGCGCTGGATCGACTTCGGGCCGGTGTCGTTCCAGCCCTCGGAACTGGCCAAGTTGGCCACGCTGCTGATCTGCTCCAGCATCTTGGCTCGCAACAAGATCGGCTCAGTGAAACCCTCCTTTCTGGTCCTCGGGAAATTGGCCCTTGCTGTGGCACTTCCCATGATCTTGATTCTGCTTCAGCCGAACCTCGGGACGGCTCTCGTGATTCCCCCCATGGTCGTATCTCTGTTGTATGTCGCGCAGCTGCCGCGGCGCTTCTTCATCGCTGCCATCGTGCTCTTCGCAACGCTGGCGACGGTGGTGACCGTCGACATGGTGCGCTACTACAACTTCATGACGGAGAACAACCTCTCCTTCAGGGACGACCGGGGTAAATTCGAGCCCCATTCCTGGCTGCCTCTCTACGATTACCAGCGCAATCGCATCCTCGCCACCGTTAACCCCGAACGCATCGACCCCAAGGGCATCGGTTGGAACCAAAGCCAATCGCTGATCTCGGTCGGCTCCGGCGGACTCACAGGCAAAGGATGGACAGAGGGCACTCAGGCTCAACTGGGCTATCTGCCGACAACAGTGGCCCACAACGACTTCATATTCTCCGTGCTGGCGGAGGAGAAAGGCTTTCTGGGAAGCCTTACGGTGATTCTTCTTTTCGGCGTCGTGCTCATGAACGGCGTGCGCATCGCGGGCCAAGCCCGCGACCGCTTTGGCACCTACCTCGCCCTCGGGGTCTCGGTGATCATTGCGATGCACGTCTTCGTCAACATTGGCATGACGATCGGATTGATGCCCATCACCGGACTGCCGCTTCCCTTCCTCAGCTACGGTGGTTCCTTTGTGCTCAGCTGTTGTCTGCTGCAAGGCTTGGTGCAGAGCGTCTATCGGTTCCGGAAAAACTTCTAATCCCCACCTTCCGGCCCCGCCCCCCCGCCACGGCCCCTCGCCCCCCGCCAGCCCCCCCAAGGAAAACCCGCCCCACCCACCCCACCCGAC
>CAZXHR010000133.1:0-11977 GCA_964640465.1 uncultured Opitutaceae bacterium | reverse complement strand
GACGCGGCCGAGGACGGCTTTGATTTGCTCGACGGTGGCGAGTTCGTAGGGAGACGGGTAGGCGGGGGCGATACGGCCGGATTGGACCTGGGCGAGGTCGACGGCGGGATCGGCGGGGGATGGTGTCTGCGCGAAGGCTCTGGCGACCGGCAGTATCGCGAGGAGTAACAGGCGAGTATGCATAGGGGGGGAGGGTTAAGGTGTTACAGGCGCGCGCATGCGTGGCCCGGGACGCCGAGTTCCACGTGGGGCTAATCAAGCCGCACCATGCGGTGGCGGGGCCTGGGGCCGCGCCTGCATTGTGGACGTTGAGGGGTGCTCATGGCGGGGCTGGCTACAGATGGGACTGCCGGTGAATGGGATACAGGTAGCGGGCAAGCATATAGTATCGGAAGGGAAGTGGCTGCAGAAAACGCGGCCCACGGTTCGTGGTGGGCCGTTTGACTTGCCCGCAAGATGCACACAGTAGCGCGCTACTTTCCCCTATGAGCGGTTTCCGGCAAACCGGTTGCACCTCGGACCGTCAGGACGGTGCAGAGAAGGGCCGCGGGAGCCGCGCGCGGCGGCATCATTTCACTCCAAGGCAAACGTGAACAATCTGATACGGAATCCGGACTGTCTGAGGGCTGGGCCGATTGCCCTAGGGAGCGCGGTCGTTTCCATGCAATCCACACGATACATTCCCTGTATTCCCCGCGCAGGCATTTCCCCGAGAGCGAGCACCGTTGCCTTGGAAGTTCCTGCAATCGGAACGCCTCAAAATCCCCCAGTATTCCCCATACTCGATTCCCGATAACCGAAACCAGCACATCTATGTCCAAAAACAAGCATACCTCTGGCATACGCAGCCGATACCTTCCGGCATCGCTGCTCGCTTTGTTGGCAACAACCCCGGCCTTCGCGCAGGAGGCGGCCAAGCCCGCCGCTGCGGAGAAGCCGGCGGCGAGCGAAGAAGAAGTTGTCGTTCTCTCGCCGTTCATCGTCGATGCGACGAAGGATCAAGGCTACTTCGCGGCCAACACCCTTGCGGGCAGCCGCATGAGCACGAATCTCGCCGATCTTGGTGCATCGATCTCTGTCATCACGATGCAGCAGATGGAGGATACCGCTTCGGTGGATATCAACGACATCTTCCGGTATGAGGTGAATACGGAAGGATCGCTCACCTACACACCGGGTACCCAGAGCATGCGCAACGACGGCGTGCTCGACGTCAACGCCGGCGGCACGCAGGGCAACGCCGTCTCCTCCTACACGGTGGCCGGCGCCAACCGTGTGCGCGGTCTCGGTTCTCCGAGCGCGGCGATCAATTACTACCCCTCCATCGCTGCAGTGCCCTTCGACGCGTACAACACGCAGTCGGTGGAACTCAGCCGCGGCCCGAATTCGATGCTGTTCGGTCTCGGCAGCCCGGCGGGTATTGCCAACCAGAGCACCGCGTCGGCGAGCCTCACCCGTCAGAACGGGCGAGTGTCGTTCCGCTTCGACCAAAACGGCTCGGTCCGCACGAATTTCAACTTCAACCAGCCCCTGATCAAGGACAAGCTGGCGATCTATGGTGCTGCGCTCTACGATGATCGTCAGTTTGAGCGGAAGCCTTCGTATGATCGAACCAAGCGTCTCTATGGTGCGATCACCTACAAGCCGTTCAAGGGGACGACGATCAAGGCGAACGTCGAGAAATACGAAAACAACAACCGCCGTCCGAACACCCTCACTCCACGCGATTTCGTGACGCAGTGGAATCTCGCGGGCCAGCCGTACTACGACCCGACCACGCACAAGGTCATGAGCTTGGCGACGGGGCAGGCGCTGAGCATGATCGTCAATGATTCCGCATCTCCCTACGCCAACGATTTGCGCAACTTCATCGCGACGCTCCCGGGCTACGATGCGAGTAAATGGAATTCCGCCAAGACCACCTATAACGGTGTGAATATTTTCGGAACCAATTGGACGGCAACGACTCCATCTGGCGTCTCGTCCTATGTCGCTGGGCAGCCCTTTGCGAATGTGCTGTTCGTCCCCGGATTGACCTACGTCAACCAGGCCCGGAGCATCATGCAGATCGCCGATGGCGGGCTGGTGAACTGGTTCCAGCCGACCTACGGCTATACGTATGCGACGATCTGGGGTACCGCAGCGGGCCCGGAGCTGAGTGCGACGAAGTACCCGTCGGCCTCCGCCGTCTACGCCAACAAGACGTGGGCAGATTACTATACGCGTACGTACACCTCGTCGACCGGATGGACCGCCTACGGCAACGGTATCTATACGAGCAGCTACAAGTACCCCAGCGTGACGGACAAGTCCATCTACGACTGGACCGAGGTGAACCTGAATTCGATGAATTTCGGCACCCAGCGGAACACGACCTATAACGTCGAGGTGGACCAGCAGCTGCCGTGGGATTTGCATCTCAATGCCGGCTGGATGCGGCAGGATTTCTTCCAGCGGACGAACTACACCGTGGCTCAGATGAACGTGTCGACGCTCTTCGTCGACACGAACAAGTATCTGCCCGACGGCACGCTCAACCCGTACTTCGGCAAACCGTATCTCGAGGACCAGGATCCCGACAGCTATGTGACCGAGGAGCTGGACGATCACTATCGTGCCATGCTCGCGTGGACGCCGGACTTCTCCCGTAACAAGGGTTGGACGAAGTGGCTGGGGCGCCATCAGGTCCTCGGCATGTGGTCGCGGGACGAGTATATGACGATGACGGCCCGTCAGCGTCTGCAATACATGTCCGCCACCAGCGCCGATGCGATGTATCGCTACCTCAACAACCAGTGCGACAAGGCGGACGGCACGCCGACTGGGTGGAACTACCAGTCGACCTCGCTGCGGCGCACCTACTACCTTGCTTCGCCGGGCGACCCGAACGGCGTCGTGACACAGTCCGCCGGGTACTGGGACTACCTCAGCTACAGCGGCAACATCTCGGCGTACGATTACGCGACGAGCAGCTGGCAGCCCATGGGCGTGACGACCGAGTTCTCCGACTTCGACTCCGGCACCGGAAGGAACCAGCGCATCGTCGATTCGCTCAGCGCAGGCATCACAAGTTATCTCTGGAACGAGCGGATCATCGGTACCTTCGGTGTGCGTCAGGATAAGTACAAGGCGCGTGTCACCAACACCGGTTTGGCGGCGATCAAGGACTCTGATGGAAACGAAATCGCCCCTGCGATCACCAACGCGGACAAGTGGGTCGATGGTGTCTTCCAGCGTGACCTCCTTTTCAATCGTTGGGGCCCGTACAGCGAGATGACCGGCACCACCCGTACGCTTGGAGGTGTTTTCCGCCCGTTCAAGGGGTGGTCCGCGATCGAGAATCGCGCCTCGAGTGGCTCTGTGTTGTGGCAGTTCATTCGCGGTTTCGGTCTGAGCTACAACAAATCGGACAACTTCAACCCGCCTAGCACTGCTTACGGCGATTACTATGGCAACAAGCTGGCGAAGCCCACTGGCGACGGGAAGGACTACGGCTTCCAGTTCTCGTTGTTCGACGAGAAGCTGTTCGCCCGTGTGACTTGGTTCGAGTCGTCGTACCTGAACGAGAACATCGCAGCGCCTGTGGCGTTCGGCCGTGTGACGGGCAATATCGACACCACCCTGTTCCGCAACTGGTGCCGCACCATCGCGAGGATCAACATGGGGGTCGATCCGACTTCCGCGGCTTGGAACGATGCGATCTCTGCTACAGAAGAGACGCAAATCCAAGCTGCCGCCGAAAAGATGTGGCAGTTGCCCTACGACTACTACAGCAGCACTCCCTATACGATCGGCGCCACCCGCAATGCGGAAGCCAAGGGTATCGAGGCGGAGATCAACTACACGCCCACCACGGGGTGGACGATGAAGGCGACCTTCGGCAAGCAGGATACGAAGTATTCGAACCTATATCCTGAGCTTGCCCCGTGGTTGGAGCAGCGCATGGCAGTATGGAAGTCGGCGAAGGCGAGCGACTATCTGCTACCGCAGTACCAGAAATTCGCGACCTACAATACCTACGCCGCTACCGGCGAAGGGCGTGCGGTCGACCTCACGAACTTCTGGAGCTCCTACGGCTACAACAGCAACGTCTTCCCGGAGACGGCCTATGCAAACCCCGAGGCTAACTACAATGGCGTGGTGCTGCCCCAGCTCATGCTGGATCGGGATCTGGAAGGCCAGTCTGTCCAAGGCCAGCGCAAGTATCGCGCCTCGTTCCTCTCCAGCTATACCTTCCAACAGGGAAGCCTGAAGGGGTTCTCATTCGGTGGAAGCGAGCGCTACGAGTCCAAGGCCGTGATCGGTTACTACGGCAAGGCCAGCGGCGTGAACAAGTACAACGGCGTGGCGGTGCTGGATATGGCTGATATTACCCGCCCGGTCTACGACAAGGAACACTACTACACAGATCTCTGGATCTCCTACAAGTGCCCGATCTACAAGGGCAAGGTGCAGATGAAGATCCAGCTTAACGTGAACAACGTGTTCGAGAATGGCGGGCTGCGCCCGGTGGCCGTGAACTACGACGGTACGCCGTACTCGTTCCGCATCGTCGATCCGCGTCAGTATGTCCTGACCACGACCTTCGACTTCTGATCGCGAAGGCAGACACATCGACTGCCTTTCTCTCAAAGTGCTCCACCGGAAACGGGGGAGCACTTTGTTTTTGGCAGAGGCCCCAGACAACGAAGCCCTTGCGCCAGTGGGGCCACGGGATGTGACGGTGGTTCACTTGAAGGCCAATGCGCTTCCAGTGGTTAATAACGATCCATTGCCAAACTACTTTTCTGTATACGGCCAGACGTTGCATCCATTAGCGCAAGCGCAACTGCTAGCGCTTTGGAGAAGTGGATCTTCAACGACCCAGGATATGCGTGATATTGCTGCCTCAGGGAAGGCGGTTGCGATAGGGCCGACCCTCACCCCTGGGCCGGGATGGATCGGGCAAACGAATCCATTTTCGTATGTGGAGAAGGGGAGGGGTGGCACTGTTTATCCCGATTCCTCATTTATCTACTACAATCCGGGTTTGGGGATGCCAATCTGGAACTGGAAGACTCTGACGGTCTACGAACTCGATGACGGGACTAGTGTCATGGCTCACGAGATAAGTCACGCGTGGGACAATGCGACGCATGATCATAAGGTTGGCGATGAGACGAGAGCCAGATTACGGGAGAACGAAATTCGTACCCTCCAAGGGGTTCCTCCTGTTCCTCAGGGACAATAACTGACAAGAGCCATGAAGAGACTGATACAGTTAATCGTAATCGCAGCGGGTGCGCTGATTGCTTTACCTATGAATGCGGATTCTGTGCGTTACTTGGAACGGGATGAGACGGTTGATGCGGTTCCGTTGTCTGTCGCTATCGCCCCGGGAAAGTCTATTTATCTCCTGTATGTCTGGGGGCTTGATGTGGAGAATGTCATTTGTGATGGGAAGGATGTGCCGATCACGATTGGGGATGTCATCCTAGATGAGGATGCTCGTTACATGGCGAGGATCGGTGCGGGAAATTACGTGTACATGATTCCTGCTCGGGGGCGTTTCATCTTTGCTCGAGGTGTCGGCGAGAATGGTGCCACGTCCGAGATTGTTGGGAGAGTCATCCCGGATCGTTGGACAACGCTTGAGTTGCGGTTCCGTGTTCGGTTCGTTGATGGGTCGGTCTCAGAGTTGCAGCGAGCTATGTATTACAGATTAAGTTACGCAGATGCTGCAATAGCCCATCAAGGGCGGATCATTACGCGGGAGCCTGAAGGATGCATACTGCATCAGTCTACTCCTGTGCCGAAACCCTGAGCCAAGCGGCACCTGACGCGCAGGATGGGCCGGACTGAAGGGGTCAAACTTTGCACTTTGCACTCGGCGCCGGGCTCACGCCCCGCATGCCGCCGACGGAAATCAGCCTGAAATCGACCGGCTTGCTCAGATCGATGCCGAGCAGCCTGGCGCCCTCGGCGAGCGCGTCGCGGCCGCGGCCCTCGGCGGCGAGTTGGGCGATGTGGGCGCGGGACTGCGTGTGAAACCGCTCCGTCTCCGCATCGCTCTTCCTTCCTCTCTTCTTTTTGGCGCGAGCCATGATGCGGGAAAAACGGCGCAACCCGCTTCGATTGCAACCGCGGCCGTCAACGAGCACGTAGAACTGACCCACTGCCGAGCATCTACATTTGCGAGGGGTTCAGCTCCGGCGGCCGATCATGCTCCAAGGGCGAAGCGCAGCGGCAGCTCCAGGAGGGCGAAATCGGGTTCATCCTCTCGGGTGCCTTCGCGCAGGAGGTTGTCGAGCTGTTTGGCGAGGGAGAGGTTCTCCACCTTGGCGAGGGCTTTGGCCGTCAGGCGGTAGCCGGATTTTCCGTCGGCGTAGGGTGCGGAATCGTGTTCCAGATAGCCCCGGGCGATCAGTTCCTCGAAGAATGGGCTGGAGGTGTTTTTCGGCATGGCTGGCGATGAAACCCGTGCCGTCGGCGGAAATCAATCCTAAGTATCATAAAACAAGCTACGATGACAATTAGGCCAGACGGCCGTTCACTCCGTGCTCTGATCGCTGACGGGTTTGATCTCGATCTTGGCGACGAAGGGCTTGGTTGGGTTGAGTTCGGCGAAGCGTTCGGGGAGAGTGGCGACGGACTTCAACTGGCCCTCGGCGAGGAGATTGGCGACGGCTTCCAGCCGCTTGCCGGATAGGACGACGTTGGCGGTGGCAAACCCGAGGGTGAGCACCTGCGGCATCTCGGCCGGATCGTGGCTAGGGTTGCGGGTGAGCAGTTGGTAATCGAGCAACTGCGTTGAGCCGTAGCCGAGTCGGTTGTGCGGCGTGGGCCAGAACTCGATAAACGCCACGACCTGACCGGAGGCGGCGGAGACGACACAGGCCTCGGCGGCCTGTTCTTTGCGTTTTTGGGCGAGGGACTCGGCGAGTGAGCTCATGGGATGGTTGTGATGGAAATGTTCAGCCTCTCTGTTTTTGCCGGGCGTCAGAGTTCATGCCCGTGGCCCAGTCCGTGGCCGCGACCGCGGCCGAGGTTTTGCCGGGCGCGCATCTCTTCCTGGACGCGGCGCAGGCGCATCTGGGCTTGAAGGTTCTTCAGCGCCTGATTGTTGGCGGGAGCGACTTGGCGCGTCGTTGTCGTCCTCTCGGCGGGAAGCGGGATCGCCTGTTCTTCGCGCTGCCCGCGTCCGAGGCGTTCGGCAAGCCAGGCGCGCAGCTCGCGCGCCCAGCGCTGCACGGTCTGAATCGGCGAGACTCGCTGCTCCCGCATCGGCCTGAGCCCTCGGCAGGGGCGTAGCCCCTGCACCTGGGGAAGCTTCGCTTCCCGTTGCGTGCGGCCGGTGGCCTCGCGCCGATCCGTTGGCGGAGCCTGCAAGAGCCCGTGCTTTTGGAGGGCTTCGCGGAGGCCGTCCAACTCGAGGGCGGCCTTGCGGGTGTGGGCATCCTGCACGCGCTTTTGCAGAGTTTGGGCGTCATCGGTGAACACCGTGACCCTCTCCCTCGCCCTGGAAATCCCCACATAGAAACTCTCCCGCGACACGGCCGCGAACGAGCGCGAGGAGGCGACGAAAAGCGCCTCGTCCACGGTCTTGCCCTGGGCGGCGTGCGAGGTGACCGCGTAGCCGTGGGTAAAAGTCCGGTACGACACCGGCAGCGTCCGCCCGTCCTTGAGAACGATGATGCTTCCCGGCCCGACGATCTCTTTGACTTGGACGCGCTCGCCGTTGGTGAAGGTCTGCGAACCCGCCTTGGCGTTGGCCTGAAGCAGCAGCCAGTCGCCGGAGGCGACGGCCAGCTCGCGCCCCTCGCCCACGTCAAACGACGCCGGCGACCGTGACGGGTGCCAGGCGACGGCCTTCCCGCCGGCACTGCGCAGCACGACGGTCTTGCCCTTCACCTCGACGACCTCGGCCAGCTCTCCGGCCCGGAACTGTTCCGTCTTCTGCACAAAACGCACGAGCAGACCCGGCTCGAATTGCTCCGCGCGGCCCTTCTGGGCATCGGTCCAGGAGAGCGAGTCGAAGGCGCGCACCGTCTGCTCCTTGCCGGACACGTCGCCTCTTTCCTTTAGCCGCTCCCGCACGACCTCGGTCACGCCGGCGATCTCGGCCCACGTCGGCGACACCAGCAGCGCCGAGCGGCCCTCGTCCACAGCGCGCAGGTACGCCGCCGCCGCTCGCTCGTAAAGCTGCCCGTCCGCGCCGACCAGACCCTCGACGACAGCCCCGTCCTGTTGCAACAGCCGGAAAGCCCCGGCGGCGTCCTGCGTGGCGGCGAGCTTCACGGCTTGCCGATAGCTCTCCTTGGTCTGCCGCCGAATCTCCCCCAGCGTGGCGAACCGATACCGCGAATGCTCTTCAATGAGCCGCAGCGCATCGCCCCGCGGCACGGCCGCATGCTGCCCGGTGTCGCCGGAGAGAACGACACGAGCGCCCCGGTTGAGCGCGAGATCCAGAAGCTTTTGCATGTCGGCGGTGCCGACGGCCCCGGCCTCATCGAGGACGAGCACGGAGCGGCCGGTAACCTGCCGCTGTTCCTCCTCATCGCCCAACAGCTTGGCCAGCGTCATCGCCCCGCGAAACCCGTCGTCGCGGAGCACGTCCACGGCGCCCGTCGTCGGCGCCAGAAACACGCCCTCATGCCCGGCCTTGCCGATCAGGTCGCGCAGCTCCCGCAAGGTCGTCGTCTTGCCGGTGCCGGCCAGGCCGCGCAACCCGGTGACGCGATCCGCCGACATCGCCACATGCCCCAAGGCGGCCTGTTGATCGAAGCTCAGCCACACCGGCGCCTCGAAACGCCCGAACAGGGGAGTGATGGCCCCGACGCCGGCATTGACGGAGCGGATCAACCGCAGCTCGGCTTTGAGGATGTTCCGGGTGGACACCTCGGCCTGGCTGCCGTGGCCGACGCGGATGAACGCGCCCGACTGCGCAAAGGCGGCTTTGAAGAGGGGCAGATCGATTTGCCCGCAAGCCTTGGCCAGGACGGCGGTGAAGAACGCATGTTCCGGGGCGACCGACTGCCGGGAAAACACATGGTCTTCGGCGTACCGGAGGGCCTCTTTTACGTCCTCGCCCAGCATTGACGGCTTCCAGTCGGAGCCGTTGGCCGCCGCCACGAGCTTCTTTAAAGCCCGCTTCTCGAAGAAGCCCAGTTCGTCCAACTGCTTGCCGCGCACCTCGCGCTCCGAAGCGTCCTTGAGCTTCTTCGGGCGGGATTTGTGGACCAGGTTGCTGACCTCGTCGTCGGTCAACTTGCGGTTGAGCCGCTTCTCCTCGCGAGCCACGGCCAGGTCACGCTGCTTCGCGCGCTTCGAGAACCGCTCAATCACGGACGGCTCGACGCCGGCCACCTCGAACCCGTGGGCAGTGTGGCGAATGGAGTAACCGAAGCCCTGAAGCTGCTTGGCCAGCTCGTTGCGATAGACGGCTGTCCCGTAATGGATGGCCGCGAACATGTCGGAAGTTTGCAGCGCCTTCCACCGGTCTTCCGTCGCGTCAAACGTCGCATTGAACACCGTGAAATGCGTGTGCAACTGGGGATCGAGCGCGCGCGACGACGTGTGCCGAAACGCCGCCGCGACCAGCTCGCCGGTCGTCCGGTCTTCCATCGCCCCGTCCTTCCTGACGCGCGTTCCCGCGAACGCCTCCAGCTCTTTGAAAGCCGCGTTGGCGGCAGCCTTGTGGGCATCCAGAATGCGCCGGTCGTCCATCGTGACGGCGAGGATGGAAACCGACTTCGGAGCGGAACAGGTGAAGTCAAAGAAGATGCGCCGCTCCGAAAGCTGAAGCTGCGTCAACTGCGCTTCGGTTCCCGGATGCCGGTTGTCGCAGAGCCGCAAAAAGGCGTCGCGACCGACCGCCGCGCTTTGCTTCAACCCGAGCCGTTGCGTCGCCTCGCCGATCCAGTAACCAGCCTGTGCTTCGCCCTGGGTGTAGTAGTCGTTATGCGAAAGATGTTCGTCAAAATACTGCGTGGCAGCAGCACGGTTCTTTTGCGGCTTGGCAGTAAACATGGCGCGTCCGGTGTGACCCCACCTTGCGCGCTTTGCTCCATGCCGTCACGAGCCTTCCTCTACCGGAAAAAGGCGAGGAAACCGGCACTCAATCCCACCCGATCCGCAACCCGCAATCCCCGGAAAATGAGGTAGGATACCAACCCCGCTGTTTAGCGGCTCCGAAACCGCGGAAGGTCTGCCGGACAAACCGCCGGAGCGATTGCGAGAAAGTCCGCGCTTCCATTGCCGGACCGACTGCGGGAACTTATGGGGACAAGCCGCAGTCCAAAAACCGGAACACATAACGCATGAGCACCCGAACCGATTACGCTGCCCTGATCGCAAAGACCAATTACCCGGAGCTGACCAAGAAGCTCGACGAGCTGGCCAAGCAGGAGCCGCCGAAGCGCCGCAAGTCCGCGGCCGACTTGATTGCCCCCGTGGCGGACAAGCTGCGGGAGTTGCACGCGAAAGGCTGGAGCTTCGAGCAGCTCGCCGAGTCTATGAAAACAATGGGCTGCCCCGTGAAAGCCTCTGTCCTGCGCGACCAGCTCGGGAAGACGGCCCGCAAGGGCAAGCCGCGCGGGAAAGCTGCGGCTGCGGCCGAGTGAGCGGTTGCGGGTTGGCGTTGGCATCGGTTGCGGGAGCGTTGGCCGGAAGGCTCACAGCTCCGTGCCGACCGGGGCTTGGGACGGGGTGAGGAAGGTTTTAACCAGGACGCCCTTGCCGCAAACGGTCATCGTGGGGAACCGCTTGTACCAGTCGCCGGCTGGCACCTCGGGATTGGTGTCGAGCCAGCCGGCCAAAGACTTGAGGGCCTCGGCGTCGATGCTGCGCTCGGCGATCCGTGCCAGCAGATGCGCCAAGAGCGCCCGAGGAATGTCTTTGCGCTGGACCTTTGGCATCAGGAACCGGCGTAGAAGCCCTCGGTGATTCGAGCGGTCAACTTGGCGGACTCGGCTTTAGTTTTACTCTTGGCCAGGCGATGCGCGAGTTGGCCGAGTTCGTCGGGCGACATGGGCTCGGCGATGAGCTTGATTTTGAGGCCGACGGCGTGGGCGGCGCGGCTCATCGAGCGAAAGGTGATGGAAGTATTCTGGGCATCGAGGATGCGGCGCACGGCGGTGCGGCCGGTGCCGATGCGTTCGGCTAGGGCGCTGATGGAAAGGTTGTCCTGTTCCATCTTCTGGAGGATCGAGGCGGCCAGGGAGCGTTTGAGCTCCAGGTCGGGGGAGATGGCGGTGCGAGTAGGCATGTCGGCAGAGTGGTTCACTTTTGAACCAGTGTCAAAGCCTGAGCCGGAAAAACAGGGGGCCGGCTGCGCGAAAGTCCCCCAACCCTTGGAAAACCGGCGGCGGCTCGGGGCTTACGCCCTCGGGGGTAGCCGCCGCTGCCGTGCCGATGGAAGCGGGGCGCTCGCCGCCGCCCCCGCGGCCCCCGGCTCGGGGCAACTAACAAGAAAGCAATCCGGCTGGTGGAAGGCGGAGCCGGTTACGGTGCGGTAGCCAGCAGGCCTTCCAGCATCTTGATGGCCGCTTTTTGTTCGGCGCGCGGAAGCTTGGTCGCCCGTGCCGCGAGCTGCTCCAGATGCGAGGCGGGGCCGGGCTTGGCGGTCGCCCGTGGCGGCGTGTCCTTGAGCAGCTCCCCGACGGTCACGCCAAAGAAGTCGGCGATGCGTTTGACCTGCTCGATACGGGGGTTCTTGGCGGCCCGTTCATAATAGGCGATCAGGTCGCGCTTCATGCCGAGCGCTTCACCGAGCTGCGCTTGGGAAAGTCCCTTGGCCGCGCGGAATGCGGCGAGGCGCTGCCCGAAATAGGGCGCAGGCTTGGAGGGTTTTGGACCGCGAGGCATGCCCCAATCATACGGGAAGAAGGGAATGTGAGCTTGCATAACGTGAGAGATAACTCACATAAACACATGCGATGAATTTTTGGCTCTTCCGGTTTTTTAGTGGCTGGCCGAGGATGGTGTGGCAAACGGGGAG
>CAZXHR010000132.1:0-12259 GCA_964640465.1 uncultured Opitutaceae bacterium | reverse complement strand
CCTCTCGCCTCTTGCCTCGCCCCCCGTCACGCACGTACCTTCCGCCCCTCGAAATGCAGCACCTTCATGCCTACTGGCGCATGGATTACATCGAGGCGCCCAAGGACGCCACGAGCTCCAACCCCTTCGCCACCCTCCCAAAGCTCGGCGACGACCGCGCCGCCCTCATCGTCCACCGCGGCGCCGCGCATTACATCGTGATGAACCGCTTCCCGTACAACGGTGGCCATCTCCTCGTCGTCCCCTACCGCGAGGTCGCCGAGCTCGAGGACCTTACCCCCAACGAGCGCGACGAGCTCATGGCCCTCATCGTATTCGGGAAACGCGTCCTCCAGAAGGCCCTCAAACCCGACGGCTTCAACATCGGCTTCAATCTCGGCTCAGCGGCCGGCGCCGGCATCCCCAAGCACCTCCACGCCCACATCGTCCCCCGTTGGAACGGCGACACCAACTTCATGCCCGTCATCGGCCAGACGCGCGTCCTCCCGCAAGCGCTTACCTCGCTCTACGACCGTCTTCAGGCCATCGCCGCCGAACTCGCAGCTAGCAAGCCTGCCGCCACCTGATCTGCCGCCTCTCGCCGCGCGATGCCCTCCAGGACCCTCAGTTTCCCCAACGCCCGCCACCTCAACCAGCTCTACTGCGGCCGCGCGGAGAACCTCGCCCTCGTCGAACGCCAGCTCGGCGTCACCCTCGCCACCCGCGACGAGTGGCTCAAGATCGACGGCCCCGAGCCCGCCATCGCCCGCACCGAGGCCTTCTTCGCTTTCCTCAACGACGGTCGCACTCAGGGTCTCGCCCTCCGCCAGCCCGACTTCGCCAAGTTCCTCGACGCCTTCGCACGCGGCGAGGACGACAAGCTCCGCTCGCTCTTCGCCGAGCCGCTCGTCATCGCGACAAACCGCCGCAGCATCGTCCCGAAGACCGTCGGCCAAAAGCTCTACCTCCAGGCCATCCAGTCCGCCCCCGTCGTCTTCGGTATCGGCCCCGCCGGCACGGGAAAGACCTACCTCGCGATGGCCGCCGCCATCTCGGCCCTTCTCAAGAACCAGGTCCAACGCATCGTCCTCGCCCGCCCCGCAGTCGAGGCCGGCGAGACCCTCGGATTCCTCCCCGGCGACCTCCGCGAGAAGATTCTCCCCTACCTCCGCCCCCTCTACGACGCCATGCACGACATGCTCGACCGCGAGGATGTCGCCAAACTCATGGAACGCGGCGTCATCGAGATCGCCCCGCTCGCCTACATGCGCGGCCGCACACTCTCCAACTGCTTCGCCATCCTCGACGAGGCGCAGAACACCACCCCCGAGCAGATGATGATGTTCCTCACCCGTCTCGGCGAGGAGTCGCGCATGGTCATCACCGGCGACATCACCCAGGTCGACCTGCCCCGCGCCAAGCAGTCCGGCCTCGTCCAGGCCCCGAAGATCCTCGCCGGCATCAAGGGCATCGAGTTCCACCACTTCACCGGTTCCGACGTCGTCCGCCACCCCCTCGTCCAGCGCATCATCGAAGCGTACGAGCGTCACCAGAGCACTCAGCCGTAGCGCACCACCGCTCGCCCACTACTGCCCAGCATCGGTTAAAAACGTCCGGGTAAGCGGTGGCGTTTTCACCACCTCGGTCTTCGCGTGTCACGTGAGCGCAGTCCTCGGCCTCACGGCCAAGAACTGCAGTCACGACAACTCGTGCGAAGGTCGAGCCCGACCGCCAGAGGACCGACATGGGCCTGTCGCCCATTTCGATGGTCCCTCGGCTGTCGGGCGCTCGACGATCGTCTGCTCGTCACCGGGTCTGAAACGCCCTCGGAGCTCAGAGGAAGATCCAGCCGGTGAGCAGCAGGATCGGAAGCAGGATAGGCAGGCTGTACTTGAAGATGTAGCCGAAGAAGGTGGGGGTGTTGATCTTCGAGCTGTCGGCGATCGACTTCACCATGAAGTTCGGCCCGTTGCCGATGTAGGTCATCGCACCGAAGAACACCGAGCCCAAGCTCACCGCGATGACAAACAACGACGCCGGCACGGAACCGGCGCGGCTATCCGAGTTGGTCAGCCAAGGCACGACGACCTCGCGCTCGCCATTGCCACCGGTTTGCGCAACAGCAGCGGCCTTCGCCTGCACGTCGGCCGGCACGATCGAGGACTCGGCGAGCGTCAGGAAGTTCAGGTACGTGGGCGCGTTGTCGAGTACGGAGGAAAGCGCGCCGGAGGAGACGTAGTACTGGACGGGCTTGTTGAAGCCGAACTCCTGGCCGTGCTCCTTGAGGTAGTCGAGGGCGGGCATCATCGTGGCGAAGATGCCGACGAAGAGGAAGCCGACCTCCTTGATGGGGCCGAAGGAAAACTCGTTGGCCTCGCGCACAGACTTGCGGGTGGTGAAGTAGGACGCGGCGGCGGCACCGATCATGGCGATCTGCCGGATGTAGTACTCCTCGGGCATGAACACGCCGCCCACGATCACCAGCAGGAAGAACAGGTTGTGCATGCCTTCGACGCGCACCGCCTGCTCCTTCTTGGTCTCCTTCTCGCGGACAGGCTTCGGAGCGCGGCGGAAGTTGGCGGAGTCGAAAGCGAAGAACGTGACGAGCAGCAGGCCGAGTGTGCACAGCCACGGCAGCATCGCCTTCTCCAGCAGCCAGAAGAACTGGACGCCGTGCAAGTAGCCGAGGAAGAGCGGCGGATCGCCGATCGGGGTGAGCGCGCCGCCGACGTTGGAGACGACGAAGATGAAGAAGACGATGTGGAACGCAGTGATGCGGTACTTGTTCATCCGAATCCACGGGCGGATGAGGACCATCGAGGCTCCGGTTGTTCCGATGAGGTTGGCCAGCAGCGCACCGACGAGGAGGAACATCACGTTGCCGAGGGGGCGGGCCTCGCCACCGATCAAGATGTGGATGTTGCCCGCCACAACGAAAAGCGAGCCGATCAGCACGATGAAGGCGAAGTACTCCTCCATCGTCTTGAAGACTTCGTGACCGCCAGACGGCACCTTCAGGATGTAGAAAGCGGCGACGAAAAGACCCAGGCAGATGGCCACGAGCGGGTAGAACCGCTCCCAGAGGCGTTTCACGCCATGGGGCGAGAGCGGCATGGTTGCGATGAGCGCAAGCAGCAGCGCGAAGGGAACGATCCAGACGGGGGAGACCGAGAAAGCCGCCCCGTCAGTGGAGGCGAGAAATGGAGACATGAGCAAGAGTATGAAGGGCGAGACTCGCAAAACCGCGCCGGCCCAAGCAAAGGCAAAACGGCCCGCCGCGCACACCGCCCGCTCCAACGATAGCACAGGCCCCGCCCTTCGCCCCTACAACAGCAGGAAGGCCGCACCGACGAGCGCCGTAGGCAACAGCGCACCGAGGGCCAGCCACAGCGGCGAGATGCCGTCGGGAAAATACCGCGAGAGGATCGACTGCCCCGCGGGATTGGGGGCGTTGGCGATCACGGTGAGCCCGCCGCCAGTAACCGCGCCGGCGACGACCGCGTACCGCAGCCCGTCCGAAAACCCGGGCACGAGCGTCGCCAAGTAGGTGATGGCGGCGTTGTCGTTAAATGCCGTCAGGAACGTGGCTCCGAGGAACAGCGGAAACTCACCGAGCCGCGAGAGGAGCGGCTCGATCCACCAGGCCTGTACGCCGCCATGGATGACCAGCCCCGCTAGGAAAAAACCGACCAACAGGGCCGGCCGCAGGTCGACCTTCGTCTGGTGGTGTGCCGTGGCCTGCGCGAACGCCAAGAAGAACAGGAAGCCGCCGATGAACAGGGCCGGATAGTGCGCCACCCATACGGTGAACCCGAGAAAAGCCACATGCACGGCGACGATCCACGCGGGCACGGGCGCCTCGGGCCGCGCGGCGGCCGCCGGCGCCGCGGCGCGGAGCGCGCCAAACTCTCGGCGGAAGGCCGCGAAATAGACGATGTTCGCCACGAGGATACCGACCACGGCCTTCCAACCGAAGTGGGTGAACATGTACGCGAAGTCCCATCCCCAACGGGCGGCGACCATCAGCACCGGCGGCGCAGCGAAATGCGTAAGGGTGCCCCCCACCGAGACGTTCACGAAAAGCAGGCCGAGCGTGGCGTACTTCAGCCGCGGACTGGGTTGCAATGCGTAGAACTGCTTGGCAAGGAGCAGTGCCGAGATCGTCATCGCCGCAGGCTCGGTGATGAACGAGCCCAGCAGCGGCCCGAGCGTGAGGATCGCCAGCCACCACGCCGCCGGGGTGGAGCCGCCAAGCCGGGAGGCCGCCCGCAAACAACGCTCGGACAGCAGCAGCACGGGGCGGGTCGCCGCCAACGTCATGATGACGACGACGAAGACCGGCTCGGTGTAGTTGACCTTCACGCCGACGTAGTGGATCGCCGTGTCGACGCCCTTGAACCAGACGATCGCGCCGGCGAGGGCGACGGCCCAGATGCCGAAGATCGCCTCGACCTCGCCGAAGAAGTGAAGGATCTGCCCCGGGAAACTGACCTCGTCGAAGCGCCCGTCCGCGTCGTCGTCCCCCGCCCGTTCTGCAGCAGCGTCGAGACGAGCCCGGTGACGCGTCTCGACCACATGGGCTAGGTGCCGGATCCGCGCGGCAAAGAAAGTGTGCACGATGGCCGCCAGAAAGATCAACGTGGCGACGAGGTTGAACGGTTCGGCGGCGACACGCCCCGCCAGAACGTTCCACAGGTCCGCAACTCCGGCATCGCCGTAACTTGCAAGCGGAGTAGGAAAGGCGCCGGCCGCAGCCGCATCCCCGGCCGAAACGGGCAATGCAAGGGACACGGCACCGACCAAGGCAGCGCAGAACGAATATCGCATCCCGGCAGAGAACGAATCCGCGCAGGCATGGCAACGCCCGTCGTCCTTCGCGCAGGAACAAAAAAACCGCGCGACCCGTACGGGCGGCGCGGCTTTCGCGAAAGGAGATGCGGAGAGCTTACTTACGGTCGCTCTTGCGCTCGGCCTTCTCGGCCTTGGCCTCGGTCGACTCGCCTTCGGCGGGGACGATCGGGTTCTCGGAGACGACGTCGAAGGACAGGGCAACGGTGACGTCGGTGTGGAGCTTAATGGAGGCCTCGTGTTTGCCGAGGGTCTTCACCGGAGCGGCAAGATGGATGCGCTTCTTGTCGATCTTGAGGCCGGCGGCGACGAGCTTGTCGTGCAGGTCGTTGGTGGTGACAGAGCCGAAGAGCTTGCCGCCCTCGCCGGTCTTCACGGCGATGGCGATGTTGACCTTCTCCAAGCTGGCTGCGACCGCCTTCGCGTCGTTGAGCTCAGCGGCCTCGCGGACGGCGCGGCGCTGCTTGAGGACCTCGACCTGCTTGCGATTGGCTGAGGTGATGGCGACGCCGATCTTCTGCGGCAGGAGGTAGTTGCGGGCGTAGCCGTTGCGGACCTTGACTTGGTCGCCTTCGGCACCCAGGCCCTCGACGGGCTTGATCAGGAGAATCTCGGTATGGGACATGGCAGTCGTATTGAGTTAAAGGATTGAACGAAAGGGATGAGAATCAGAACGGGACGTCGTCCTCGAGGCCGGGGGCGGACTCGGGGGCCGGGGCCGGACGCTGGGCGCTGCGCGGTTGGGGCGCGCTCTGGCGAGGCTCTTCTGAAACATCGCCGCCGTTCATATCGCCGCCCTGAGCGGCGACGCCGCCGGGGCCGCGGGAGAGGAACTGAACGTTGTCCAAGACGACCTTGAGCTTGCTGCGCTTCTGGCCGGAAGTCTTGTCCTCCCAAGAATCGAGACGCAAGCGCCCCTCGACCATGCAGGGGCTGCCCTTGGTGAGATACTTGGAGACGAGCTCGCCCTGTTTGCCCCAGGCTTCGATGTCGACAAAGGTGGTCTCGTCGCGGGCGGTGCCGTTCTCGTCGCGGTACTGGCGGTTGACAGCCAGGCCGAACGAGCAGATGGCGGTGCCCTTCGGCGTCACGCGCAACTCGGGGTCGCGGGTGAGGTTGCCGATGAGGAATACTTTGTTGAGGTAGGCCATGGGGTCGCGATACGTGCTCAGGCCCGCTCGAACATGGCCTGATACACGACTTGGTTGAGGCGGAAACGCTCGTGGAGCTGCTTCGGGCCGGCGATGGGCGCGAGAAACTCCATCTGGACGTAGGGCGCGCTGACGAACTTCGGGTCGGTCGGGCGAGCGAGGTCGCGCTGGCCGAGGTTTTCCACGGACACGACTTCGCCCTGCACGGCGACGATGTCCTGCTTCACCTTTTCGAGAAGCTGGTCGAGAGACTCCTCGCGACCGCGGGTGTCGATGATGAACGTGGCCTTATACTTGCGCTTGGTCTGTGTCATTGGCGGAGGAAATGCGGCGGTTGAGCTGGTTCATGGCGGGCTCCAGTCCACGCGTGGCGAGGAGTTCGAGCCCGTCGATGTAATGGGAAAGTTGTTGGTCGATGATCTGCCGGTCGGCCGGGGGAAAGCGGCCGAGGACAAAATCCTTCAAGTCGATCTGGGGCGGGTTGCGAGGGCCGATGCCGATCCGGTACCGGACAAAGCCCGCACCGATGTGTTCGATGAGGCTCTGGACGCCGTTGTGGCCGCCAGCGCTGCCGTTGACTGAAAGCTTCAGCCGGCCGACAGGCATCGTGAGGTCGTCGTACACGACCGCAAGGGACGTCGGCGGGTGGCGGAAGTAGTCGCATACACGGCGCAGGGCCGTGCCACTCTCGTTCACATAGGTGAGCGGCCTGACCAACAGCACCGGCGGCCGCGCGGGGATCTCCCAGCGCGCGACCATCGCGGAGGAGTTGCGGTCGCGCGTCCATGAGAGGCCGGCACGTGCCGCGAGTGCGTCGAGCACGATCCAACCGAGGTTGTGGCGTGTATCGGCGTACGCCTCGCCAGGGTTGCCCAGTCCGGCGAGAACAGCGATCGACATGACTCAAAGAACAGGCGCAGCGCCGCCGTCGGAACGGCGGCACCGCGCGCGGGTGGAAACTTACTTCTTGGCGGGAGCCTTCGCGGCGGCAGGAGCGGCGGCCTTGGCACCGGCGGCAGGCGCAGCGGCCTTCGCACCAGCGGCAGGAGCAGCGGCCTTGTCGCCAGCAGCAGGAGCGGCACCGGCGGCAGGAGCGGCAGCCCCCTCGGCGGGAGCGGCGGCAGCGCCTTCGGCGGTGGCAGCGGCGGCGGGAGTGGCTTCCTCCTCGGCGGCCGGGGCGACGCAGGCCACGACAGGCTGCTTCGGATTGTCGAGGAACTCGACACCGGCGATCTTCTTCATCTCGGAGACGTGGATCGAATCGCCGACCTTGAGGGCCGTGACGTCGACCTCGATGAACTCCGGCAGATCCTTCGGCAAGCAGCGGACGCGCAGCGAGTACGAGGAAAGGTCGAGAATGCCGCCCTCGTTCTTCACGCCGTCGCTCTCGCCGACGACGCGCACGCCGACGTTGATCTCAATCTTCTCGTCGGGCGCGACCTCGTGGAGGTCGATATGGAGGTATTCATCGGTCAGCGGGTCCTTCTGAATCTCGCGAATGAAGGAAATGGCATCCTTGCCGTCCGGGCGCTTGAACTCGATCAACGAGGCCGAACCGCCAATGGCCTTCAGAAGGCGGCGGAACTCCGGCTCGTCGACGGCAAGCTGCACCGGCTCGGTGTGCTTTCCGTAGAGAATGGCGGGGACTTTCCCGCTCGAACGCAGACGGCGCGAGGCACTGCGACCCTTGCCCTCGCGGGCGATGACGTTGAGCTTGAGCTGCTTCATGGAAAAATGCGGATTTGTAGAGGGCTGTATCCCCCCGGAAGAGGGGCAGGCCGAAGTTGAAAAGGGCTGGACCGTAGTAGGCGGTTTTCCGAAATCAACCAAAACTTTCGGGCCGTCGCGTTTTCCCTTCCGGGTGCTGCCTTCACTCACTGCCACGGTCGGACCGTTTCGTCCAGTCTCGGTACCGCCCTCGCCAAGGTCGCGACGCCTAGCCCGGTGTCCGCTCAGTTGCTCTCCAACACTTCGCGCAGCACCCGACCAAACTCGGTCAGCTCATACGGCTTGGCCACACGGCCCCGGAAACCGTAGTCGCGGTAGTGCGCCAGCACCGGATCGCTCGAGTAGCCGCTCGACACGATCGCCTTCACAGCCGGATCGATCGCGCGCATCCGCTCCAGCGCCTCGAGTCCGCCCATCCCGCCCGGCACGGTGAGATCCATCACCACCACGTCGAACGGCCGGCCGGCCTCCCGCGCCGCGCGGAAACGGTCGACCGCGGCCTGGCCGTCCGCAGCCACCTCGACATCGGAACCGAGCCGCCCTAGCAGCGTCGTCGCCAGTTTTCGGATCGGCGCCTCGTCGTCCATGAACAACACCCGGCCGCGCGCCAACGCATGGGCGACGGGGAGCTCGGCCTCGCCGGGCATCTCGGCGTGCTCCGCGGCGGGCAGATGGACATGGAATGTCGTCCCGCGCCCAAGCGTGGATTCGACGCCGATGTGGCCCTTGTGCTTGCGCACGATCGAGTAGACCGTGGCCAGCCCCAGACCGTTGCCGGTCTGCTTCGTGGTGAAATACGGCTCGAAGACACGCTCGATGTGGTCGGGAGCGATCCCCCGGCCGGTATCCGTCACCGAGATGTGGACATACGCTCCTGGGCGCAGCTGCGGCAGCTCGAGCGCAGCCAGCCGCACGTTGCGACCGGTTATCCGCACCGTGCCGCCGGAGGGCATCGCCTGCACCGCATTGATCACCAAGTTGTGGACCACGCGGCCGATCTGCGCCTTGTCGACATCGGCCGGCCACAGGTCGGCCGCGAGATCGAACTCCGCCTTCACCTTCGAGCCATGCAGGGCGAAGCGTGTCATCTCGGCCACGATCTCCGGCAGGCGCACAGCCGCGCGAATCGGCTCTCCACCGCGAGCGAAGGTGAGCAGCTGCTGCGTAAGGTCGCGGGCGCGGAGGGCGGCGCGTTCAGCGTCGCCCAGCACCCGGCCAAGATCGCTCTCCTTCTCCACGTCGAGCTGGGCCAGCGCGATGTTGCCCAGCACGGCGGTGAGGATGTTGTTGAAGTCGTGCGCGATGCCGCCGGCGAGCAGCCCGACGGACTCGAGCTTCGAGGCGCGCAGGAGCTCCTGTTCGAGCCGGTCGCGCTCCGTGTTGTCGCGGAAAACCAGAACAGCACCGACCACCGTGCTGTCCGCGGCATGGATCGGCGCGCAACAGCCCTCGACCAGCCGCCGCGCGCCGTTGCGTCCCACGATCGTGGTGCGCGGCGGCAACTCGGCCACGCTGTCGCCACGCAACACCTGCGCAACAGGCACCGTCACGGCAGTCTCGGACTCCTCCTCGCGAAGCGGGCAGACATCGGAGACCGGCCGCCCCACGGCATCCCCCGTTTCCCAACAGGTCATGGCGACAGCCGCTGGGTTTAGAAACTGGACACAACCTTCGATGTCGGTGGTGATGACGGCCTCGGTCATCGCGCGCAGCGTCACCGCCAGCCGCTCCTTCTCCGCGGCCAGTTCGGCCTCGGCACGCTTCGGGGCGGTGGCGTCGACGATGACACCGACCAACTCCCAACGGTTGTAGGCGATGCGCTTGATCGACACGCGCTCGTACAGCCAGTACGCCTTGCCGCCCACGCTCGCGCGAAACTCCTGCTCGTAGCCCGGGACGCCGCCATGGATCGCCTCGGCGCTGCGGCGCTGCATCTCCGGGTATTCCTGCACGCCGGCCTCGTCCCAATTGAGCGCAGTGCGAGGGTCCGGCTCGGCCGGGCCGAAGAGCTTGTGGTAGAGGTTGGAACCGGGCACATACACCAGCCAGACCAGCTCGCCCCCTGCCCGCTCCTCCACCTCTGCGCGCCACAACAGGCAGTCGACCACGTCGAATATCTTGTCGAGCTGCCGCTTGTGCTCGCGCTCGGCTTCCTCCGCCTGGTGACGCGGCGTCACATCGGTGATCACGCCGACGAGATCCCATTCGCCGGGGCCGACCGGTTCGATCGCAACCTGCTCGTGGAGCCAGCGTACCACCCCGCCGCTGCAATGCGCTCTGAACTCCTGCGTGTAACCACGCGCCCCGCTCTGAAGCGCCTCCGCGGCGGCACTGTCGATCCGCACCTTCGCCGCGGCGTCGACGACACGTTCCCAATGGAAATTGCCCTCCGGCTGCGCATCCTCGCCGAAGACTTTGCGGTAGAGGCGCGACGGAGGGATGAACATTTCCCAATGTTGGGCGTCCTCGCGTTCAACCACGCGTGCCTGCCAAAGCAGGCAATCGACCGCGTCGAGTATCCGCGCCATCTGCTGCTCGTGCGCGCGCCGCGCCTCCTCCGCATCACGGCGCGCCGTGATGTCGACAACGACGCCTGCCAGCCGCCAGGAGTCGGGGCCGGTCGCCGTGATCGTCACCTGTTCGTGGAGCCACAACGTGCGGCGCGGCTGCAGCACGCGGAACTCCTGGGTGTAACCGGATTCCCCACCCAGCAACGCAGCCCGGGCGCGTTCGTTCATCTCGCTGATCTCCGGCGCGTTCACCCGCGGCCACTCCAGGCGGCAGGTCGTTCCCGCCGGCTGCTCCCCGAAAATCTGCTGGTAGAGCACCGAGGGAGACGTAAGCGCGTCCCAGAACAGCGTGCCATCGACCAACCGCCGCACCTCGCCTCGCCACAGCAGGCAGTTCGCAGCCGACAGAAGCTGCTGAAACCGCGCCTCCTCCTCGCGTCGTCGCGCATCGGCCAGGTGCCTCATTGTGACATCGACGACGACTCCGATCAGCAACCATCGGCCGTCGCCATCGGGGCGGATCGTCACCTGCTCGCGCAACCAGATGTCGCCCGAGGCCTGCGGGACGTGGAACTCCTGCTCGTACCCGTCGCGCCCACTCAGGATCGCCTCGCGGGCATTGGCATCCATCGCCACGGCCTCGGGCACGCCAAGATCGCCCCAACTCAACATCGGCGTGTCGCCCGTAGCCTCACCGAACAACCTCCGCTGCAGCTCCGAGCGCGGCATGAAGAGTTCCCAGCGCAGCAGTCCGTCCGGCAAAACGGCGACACTCGCCTGCCACAGCATCGCATGCATGTCGCCAGCGAGACGCTCCAGTCGCTGCTCGCTCACCCGCCGCGCCTCCTCGGCCTCATGCCGGGCGGTGACATCCGTCACCACCGCCACGACACGCCAGCAACCGGGACTCACCGGCTCGATGGCTGCCGTCTCGTGCAGCCAATAGGTTCGCCCTTCGGCCCGCAACGGGAAGCTCTGCTCATACCCGTTCTTCAGGGATAACATTGCCTCGGTGCTGCGCCGATCCATCTCAGCCCGTTCGGGCAGTTCGAAGCCCTGCCACAAACCGCGCTCGGTAGCCGGAGGTGTGCCCCCGGCGAGCCTGCGGTATAGTTGCGAAGGTTGGAGCAGCGTGAACCGCCAGTGCATCCGGTCCCCCTCGCGGCGCACCTCGGCCTCCCAAACCATGCAGTCGGTCATCGCCAAGATTTTGCGCCAATGCATATCGGCCCTGGCTTCGCGCCGCCTCCGGCGCAGCACCCCCCAGCCTGCGACCGCACTGCCAACTAGTGCGCCGCCCAACACAGCCCAGGCCCAGCCGCCGCCCGCGCCGCTACGCACCGGTACCGCATCGGACGCGGCCATGGCGAAGCCGGGCAGCGACGCCCAAGCGCCGGTCTCCATCGCCCGCCGCCAGAATGTGCGCGAATGCGGAAACATCGGTGCGACGATAAACGCTCCGCAGCGAAAAAGCCCCAGTTCCCCCTGTCCAGCGGCAAAGCCACCGGCCATTGCCCCAACCACTCCGCGCGAGGACCCACCCGGGGCATCCACCCTATCCGAGCCCCGGCCGGCGGCTCCGCACAAAATAACCGTTGCTATTTCCCGCCGTTCCTTCTGTCTGTCGCCCACTTCGTTAGAGATACGTTAGATGACAGAACATGGTGGATCGTCGCTTGGAGCTCCGCTTCAGAGGGATGATTCGAAACCCGAAGTCCGGGAACAGGCTGCCTCAGAGACGGGGATCGACGAAAGATACATAACATGAGCAACTCCAAGCTGTACGTTGGCAACATGGCCTTCGCCACCACCGAGTCCGACCTGCGCGAAGCGTTCGGTCAGTTCGGCACCGTGAGCGATGTCTACGTCGCCATGGACAAGTTCACCGGCCGCGCCCGCGGTTTCGCGTTCGTCACCATGAGCACCCCCGAAGAGGCCAAGCTCGCCATCGAGAAGATGCACGGCCAGTCCCTCGGCGGTCGCGCCCTCACCGTCAATGAAGCCCGCCCGAAGGAAGAAGGCGCCGGCCGTTCGTTCGGCGGC
>CAZXHR010000131.1:0-12341 GCA_964640465.1 uncultured Opitutaceae bacterium | reverse complement strand
CGGGTGGCGGGGGCTGGCAGGGAAATGTGAATGCCCCGCGGGGGGCGGGTTTCCGCGGGGGCGGACTGGGCGGGGGGGCGCGGGCGGGGTTTCTCTCTCTGTCGGCGCGATGTTGCCCGCCCTGAACTCGATGGAGAAGCTGCGTGACCACGGACTGTTCCTGTTCCGCGCCGTGGTCGGCGGCACGTTCGTGTTTTACGGCTCCGCACAGCTGGCAGCGGGGGTGGCGGCCTGGCAGGGCAGCGGCGGCGAGCTGCGCGTGCCGGCCGTGGGGACGGCGCCGGCGCTGGCCGGCCTTGCAGTGGTGCTGGTGGCCGCGATCGGCGGAGCGCTGCTGGTATTGGGAGCATGGACCCGCTGGGCCGCGCTCGCGCTCAGTCTTGCGATGCTGGCGGCGGCTGTGGTCCGTTTCCCGGCTGTGAAGTCGGGCACGCTGGAGGGTGCGGCGGCGTTCTTCTACCCGTTGAGCATGGCGACCGCGCTGTGGGTCGTGGCGACGGTGGGGGGGGGGCGGTTCGGGCTCGATGCCGTCTACCGCGCTCGGCAGAAACGCAAGAAGCGGCGTGGCGGCGCCTGAGGCGCAGGTCGCGGGCGAGCGGAAGCGTTTTGGCGGTTGAGCCTGGCGTTCTATCCGGCTATCCGTGACGCATGCTGCGGGAATGGTTCGGCGGATTGTGGCGATGCTGGAAACGTGGACACGCGACTGAGGACGGCGTCATCGGCTCCATGGGCGAGCGCGCCGCGGCGGAACATCTGCGGCGTGAGAAGGGCTACACGATCCTGCGACGCAACTGGCGGCATGACCGTGACGAGATCGACCTGATCTGCCGCGACGGCGAGGCGCTGGTGTTTGTCGAGGTGAAGACGCGCGCGGCGCACTCGCTCGTCGGTGGCTACCATGCCGTGAACAAGCGCAAGAAGCGCGCGGTGCTTCGGGCGGCGCGCGCGTACGTGGCGCAGCTGGTGGTGAGACCGCGGACCCTGCGCTTCGACGTGGTCGAGGTCGAGCACGTCGAAGGCGAGCGGACGGCGTTGCGGCATTTCGAGAACGTGCCGCTCTTCGGCAAACAGTACCGGCCGGGTTCCTAGCCGGCCGGTGTGCCGCGAAATCGGAGCCGGTTTTGTGCGTATATGGCGACCCACTTCCGGTAGGTAGTCGAGGTGACGCCGATCACCTTGTCGAGGTGTGTGGTGGTGGGGCGAGAGCACGCTTTTCTGTCACGTTCGGACGGGGAAAGTGCGCTCTTGCGGGAGATGGGGAGCGTATGCGAGCGAGCGGTGGGCGGCACGAAAATGTGAGGCGGAGCGAGATTCGCCTTGCGCGGGTAGTGGGAGTTTGGCGGCATCGCGACGCCCCCCGCATACCCGAGACACAGTATGCGAAAACAAGTTGTCGCGATCGATTGCGGCATAGGTCGGTGCGTTGTCGGAGTCTTTGTCCCCACAGCCGATGGCGATCTGATGTTGGAGGAGTGCGCCCAGATCTCCCGTGGCGGAGAGTCGGTGTGGCCTACTTTGCCGTCGTCGCTGCGGCGGGCGGCCAGGTATGCGGTGGCGCCGGCGGCGAATCTGACGATTGCGAAGACGGTGGCTGTGCCGCGCGTGGCATCACGGAAGCGGGCGCAGATCGTGCGGTTCGAGGCGGAACATACGATCTCGCGGCCGCTCGGCGAGGTTGCCTGGGATTGGACCACTGCGGCGGCCGATTCGGGAAAGGTGGAATTGGCGGCGATGCGGCTCGACACTGCCGAGGCGCTCGCGGCCGCCGCTGGGAAGGCCGGCCAACGGCTCGATGCGATCGTGCCGCGCGCTGCGGCGTTGGCGCTGGCGGTGAGGTACAATTACAACGATGCGGACGGCCCCGTTGTGCTCGCCGAGATCGACGGCTCGACGGCGTTGCTGGTGCTGGTGGATCGCGGGAGTTGCGTTGCCCGGTTGGTGGGCTTGCCCGAACGGACGGCGGTCGCTGCGGTGGGAACGAGCGACGATGAAGATGGGAGCGCGCTGCGCCTGCGACGATTGGCGGCGGAAGTGCAACGACTGTACGAGAATCCCGCGGAAACAATGGAGAGGCCTGTCTCGCGAGTCCTGCTACTGGCTGGACCCGATGCACCGGAGCAGGAGGAACTCGGTAGCGCGCTCGGCGACGAGGGCTGGGAGGCGAAACGCTTCGATGCATTGCGGCGCGTGCGGCTGCGGCCTGGCGCGAAGACAGAGCTGGCGGCGCACGAGCTGGGCGTTGCTGTCGGGACGGCGTTGGCATTGTGCGGCCGGCGTGTGCCGAACCTGCTGCCGCCGGCGCGGCGGAAGGAGAACGCATTCCGCCGGCGCCGTGGGTGGTGGTTGGTTTCGGCAGGCATGGTTGTGGCGCTGATTGCGGGAATCGCGGTGGGGATGCGCTGCGAGGTTGCGCGTGCACAGATTGAGGCGCAGACGATCGTGCGGCAGTTGGAACCGTGGCGAGCGGCGCAGCGCGAGGCTGCGGAGCTGCAACGTCAGCTCGACGTCTGCCGCCGGGAACTTGCGGTGCTCGACGATCTTGGGCGCGCGCGCACGAGCTGGGTACGGTTTCTTGACGACGCGCAGAGTCGGCTCGCTCGTGCCGATGGCGTGTGGCTGGAGACACTGCAACTGCTGCCGGTTGGCGCTGCAGGTGCCACGGGCGGTGGCGGTACTCTGTTTGGTCATGCGACTTCGGGACAGGCGAGTGGGCGTGTCGTCCGCTTGCGCCTCGCGATCACGGGTTGTGCGCTCGACCCGGGGCTGGACGGGCGGTGCGGGCTGGATCGCGTGCGTGAGCTGTTGCACGGTTGGGTCGAGAGTGACGCGGTGGCAGCGATCGAGGCGGAGCGCTTCGACTCCTCCGAACCGGGACTGTTGCGCTTCGGCTGTGTGCTGGTGCTGAAACCGGAGGCCGGGCTATGAGGGCGACGTTGGCGATGACGCAGCTGCGAGCGTATCCGGTGTTCTTCGCCGCGATGGCGGTGCTGGTTCTGGCGACAGTTGGTACGACGGCGGATCTGCTGCGGCAGGGGCAGCGGTGGCGCTTGGCACAGCGCGAGGTCGAGCGACTGCGGCTGGAACGGCTGGCGCCGCATGTGCGCCCCGAGATGATCGCGGCGACACGGGCCGAACTGGAACGCGGCCGTGCACGGCTGCAGGAGGAGCGGGCGGTGTGGCCCGGTGCGGAGGCCGAGCCGGGCGCCAAGGATCGGCTCGGCGCCTACGCGGAGCTGGTGGCGTTTACGGAGCGGTGTCGTGCGGCGGCGGAGCGAGCGGGGACGGCGGTGGCGAAAGATTCCCGCTTCGGTTTTGCGAGCCACGCCGGCGAAGCGCCGGCGGAGTCGGAGGTGCCCGTGGTGCTTGCGCAGCTGTGCGATATCGAGCGGGTGCTGGGGGCGTTGTTCAAGGCTGGGCCGGAGCGGCTGACCGGAGTGTGGCGCGAAAATCCGGAGACAGACGCCGTGATGCGCTCCGGCGGAGACTGGTGCTCGCTCGAGCTGGTTCGCTCGGTGCAGATCCCAGGGCTGGTGCGCACGAGGGTCGTGCGCGTGGCGTTCGTGGGCACGGGCGCGTGCATGAGGCGGTTCCTGAACCGGCTGGCGGCGGAGCCGGCACTGGTGGTGAGAGACGTCGCCGCCGCCGTGCCCGAGGCGAAGGGCGGGCGCGAGAGGACGGCACGGGGCCTCGGCAGCCCGCAACGGGAGTTTACGGTGACACTGGAGTCGGTGACGGTCGAGGGGGCGAGCGGCGGCAGGGTGTGCGACGAGACGGTGCCAGCGCCTGCGGTGTGGCGCGAGCCGGGCGGTGGTGCCGCTCGGGGGGAGCTGTTCGCGCCGGCGAAGCTGGAGTTCGATGGTGCGCAGAAACGCTGGGCGCTCCCCTCGGCCGATACGGCTGCGGAAGCGGTGGAGGATTTCGGCGCGGTGCTCGTCGCTGTGCGGCGGGTTCCATACCGCTGGAGGTTGGCGGGCGTCGTGGGCGCGGCGCCGGAGCGGCGGGCATTGCTCGAGGAAATGGCGACGCGGCGCACGGTGTTGCTGGGCAGAGGCGAGCATGAACCGCAGAGCGGCGTCGCGCTCGATGCACTCGACGACGAGCGCCTGGCGGACGGCGGCCGCGGCGTGCGTGCGGTGCTGCGGGATCCGCAGGAGCGCGGGCCGGTGGTGTTGACCACGACCTGCGGCGGGCCGGAGCGGACCTTGGCGGTGCTGCGCCTCGTCGGGCGCGAGGAGCCGGTGGTGCTGGGCGAGGGAGCGACGGCGCAGGCCGGCGGATGGAGTTTCGGCGTGGGACGAATCCGGGCGGTTTCGGAGAGCGTCGAGGTGAGTCGCACCGCGGTGGACACGGGTGCTGCGACGGTGCGTTGGCTGCAGGTTTCGAAACGATGAGATCTCTATGAAGAACAGAACGTGGATGGCGTTGGCGGTTGGGGCGCTCGCGGCGTTGGCGGTCGCGCGGGCCGATGAAACCGCCGGAGACGTGCTGGCCCGTGCGCGGTGCCAGATGCTCGCAGGCGAGAACGAGGCGGCTGCGGCGAGCTATCGCGAAGTACTGGAGCACGAGCCCGGCAACGCCGAGGCGACGGCGTTCCTGGAACGGCTCGGACGCGAGGGAAAGGCCGAGCGTCTGGAGACGCGGCACGAGTTGCTCAACGATGTGGCGGAGTCGTGGCGGCGTGCGCCGGTCGTTGCCGAGGCGAAACCGGCTGAGAACCCTGGTGACGCCGCGGTTGCGGCGCTGGAGCGACGGCTCGACGCCATCGTGATTCCGGAGGTGAGCTTCAGCGCGGCGAGCTTGTCGGGCGCGCTGGCGACGCTCGGGACGTTGGCGGCGGAGTGCGACACTGCCGGCGGCGGGCGCGGCGTGAATCTTGTGTTGCTCGATCCCGCGAATGCGGCGCCGCCCGTGACGCTGACAGTGCGAAACCTGCCGCTGCGCCGGGTGCTGGATTTTGTGACGGAGGCCGCGGGCTGCGTCTACGAGGTGCAAGCCGACGCGGTGGTGGTGCGGCCGGGCAGCGGGCGGATGGCGCTGGAGACGGCTGTGCTGCCGTTGTCGCGTGCGATCGCGGCACGCATGGTAACGGCGGGGACAACGAGACCGGCGGGCGAGGGTGTGGGCACGGCGGCGAAGCCGAAGGAGGCTCGCGTCGAGGATAGCGGTTGCGGCGCGGACTCGGGGGCGCTGCGGGCGTTCCTGCAGCAGGCGGGGGTAAAGTTCGACGGCGTGGAGGGCAGCAGCGTGGTGTTCGACGGCTCGGCACTGCTCGTCACGCAGACGCCGCGGAACCTCGCGCGCATCCGGACGATCCTTGGGCGGTATGCAGCGGTGCGGCAGGTGGAGATCGAGGCGAAGTTTCTCGAGGTCGAGGACGGCGCGCTGGAGGAGCTCGGTGTGAACTGGGCCGCCTCGCGCCGCAACGACCCGGTGACGGGACAGCCCCGCGAAACGTACTTGAGCGGCAACCGCAGTGTGGCCGGAGCGTTTGCCGGGAGCACGAGCAGCGGCGCGGTCGTCATCGACGGACAGACGGTGGCGAACGTGGCGGCGCCGGTGTTGCCGGGGACGGTGCCGCTCGGGGCGGGAACGAAGCCGCTGGCGGAGATCAGCGGGTTCATCGGTGAGTTCGACGTGAGCGCGACGGTGCGGGCGCTCTCGCAGAAGCAGGGCAGCGACCTGCTCAGCGCGCCGAAGGTGACGGTGCTTTCCGGGCACGCTGCGAGCATCACGGTGGCGCGGCAGCTTCGCTACCCGCGCCAGTACGGGCAGATCCAGAGCCAGGTCGGTCAGACGGGCGGCGAGAGCTCGGGCTCGGCCGGCGTGACGATCACGGCGGGCACTCCGCAGGATTTCACGACGGAGAACGTAGGCGTGGAGCTGGAGGTGACGCCGACAGTCGAGGAGGACGCGCGGAGCATCACGCTCGATCTCCATCCGGTGGTGACGGAGTTCGAGGGGTTCGTCGAGTACGGCGGGCCGAGCTTGGCGGTGTCGGGAGGACGGACCGTCACGATCCCGTCGGGCTTCTACCAGCCGATCTTCTCGCGCCGCTCGGTGAGCACGCATGTGACGCTTTGGGATGGCGCGACGCTGGTGATGGGCGGGTTGACGCGGGAGGAGACGAAGAAAGTGAACGACAAGGTGCCGCTGCTCGGCGATCTGCCGGCGGTCGGGCGGCTGTTCCGGTCGTCGGGGGAGGGGGCGACGAAGCGGAACCTGCTCATCTTTGTGACGGCGCGGTTGGTCGGCCCGGGCGGCGGATTGCGGAAATTCGTGCCCGAGGTGCCTGCGGTGACGGCGCTGACGCCGGAACCCAAAGCGGAGCCCGCCGGCGAGGCTGCGGTCTCGCCGAAGAAGTCGGAGAAGCGGAAGAAATCGGCGCGCTAAACCGAGCCAGCGCGACGCCGAGGGAAGACTGCACGAACGCGGCGCTCAGCCCGCCGCCCGGTGCCGGCGGAGCGAGAAGTGCACAGCTGCGGCGCTGGCGAGGCCCATCGCGGCGGAAAACCACCAGAGGAACGTCGGGCTCCAGCCGTAGAGAAAACTGCCGAGCGAGGGGCCGACGATCGACGCGAGCGACCACATGAGAGTGGCCGCGGCCATGTAGCGGCCGCGCAGGTGCGGTGGTGCCATGTTGGCCAGGACGGCGTTTTGGGTCGGCGCGCTGATCATCTCGCCGCAGGTCCAGACGACGACGGTGGCGGCGAGCGTGCCGAAGTGGTGCGCAAGTCCGGTGCAGGCGTAGCCGACGCCGAGCAGGGTGTAGCCGAGCATGAGCACGCGGTCGGGTGCGAAACGGCGCGTGAAGCCGGTGAGCGTGAGTTCGCAGGTGACGATGAGCACGCCGTTGATGCCGAGCAGCAGGCCGAAGTCGCGAGGGGTGAAGCCGAGCGACTCGGTGTAGAGCGGAAAGCTGGAGACGCCCTGCATGAAGATGAACGTCATCGGGAAGATCGCGGCCAGGTAGAGCAGCAGGCGGCGGGCGGCGAGGATGTCGGACCAGGAGCCGGTGGCGGCTGCGTCGGTGTCGGGCGTCTGGATTCGCGCCGGCAGCCCACGCCAGGCCAGCACGCCGTAGACGAGATCGGCGAAGGCGTTGCCGAGGAAGATCCAATGGAAGGAAATGTGCGCGAGGATGCCGCCGACGGCCGGGCCGAGGGCGAAGCCGGCGTTGACGGCGAGGCGGTTGAGCGCGAAGGCGGTGAGCCGGTGCTCCGGCGAGGCGAGCTCGGCGATGAGTGCGGCCGAGGCGGGGCGGAACAGCTCGGAGGCGAAGCCCTGGTACAGGGCCATCGCGAGGATGGCGTGAAAGTCGGTCAGCCAGCCGAGGACGAGCATGCCCGCGGCGGAGCCGAACATCGAGGCGGCGATGACGAACCGGTGGCCGTGGCGGTCGGTCCAGACGCCGCCGGCCAGCGACGAGCCCAGACGGCCGATGCCGTAGGCGCCGAGGACGTATCCGATGCGGTCGGCGGTGAATCCGAGGTGCGCGAGGTGGAGCGCGAGCATCGGGATGACGAAGCTGCCGAAGCGGTTCACGAAGTTGCCCGTCGCAAGCACCCAGAGGGCGCGCGGAAAGGAGCGAAGGGCTTGGCGGGTGGCGCGGTCCACGACGGGAGCAACGGACTGCAACTGCGCGGACTCAACCGGGAAGAAGCGGGAAGGCGGCGCGGCCGTGGCGAACGGCGTGAAGCGACGGGCCGCGAAATTTCGGCTTGTTAACGGTAAAGACTATGAACTTAACCAGCGCGCAATGATTCGCCGAATCCAGCCGCTCCTCGCGTTTCCCCTCGTCGCCGCCGGTCTGCCGGCGGCGCTCGCCGCCCAGGCGAAGACGGAGGAGGTGATCGATCTGCCGCCGTTCGTGACGACAGCGGCGCGCGTGGCCAACGATTCGTCCGTGTCCACGTTCGCGATGCCGGTTTCCGGGCTGACGTTCGAGCCGGCGGTCGATGTGCAGTCGCGCAGTTTCTCCGAGGGCCAGGCCGACATCGCGGTGCGCGGCGGCATCTTCGAGAACACCGGCTTCAAGTTCGGCGGCGTGGCGCTGGTTGATCCGCAGACCGGACACTATGTGGCGGAGCTGCCGGTGCCGCCGTCGATGTTGGCACCGGTGCGCGTGCTGACGGGAGCGGAGTCGGCGTTTGCCGGGATCAACGCCGGTGTCGCGACGCTCGCGTACAATTGGGCGGCGATCTCGCCGCGCGGCGAGGTTTCCTACTCGCTCGGCGACCACGACACCTGGCGCGGCAGTCTCTACGCGGCGGCGGCCCGGGCGCTCTCCTCGGGCGGGCAGCTCGCGGCGGATGTCGAGGTGGCGCACTCGGAGTCCGACGGAGCGATTGTGGGCGGCGACCACAACTTCTCACGCTATGCCGCCCGGTTTCAGTATGTGCGCGGTGCGGCGCAGACGGATCTGTTCGCCGGCTACCAGACGAAGTTCTTCGGCTGGCCGAACCTGTACACGCCCTACGGCTGGCTGGAGACCGAGGATCTGAAGACGACACTCGTGGCGCTGAACCACCGTGTCGGGGCGGCAGACGGCGATTTCTGGCAGGCGTCGGCGCTCTGGCGCCGCAACGACGACGACTACGAGGCCGATCGCACGCAACCGGGGCGCTTCAACCCCTATGAGCACAGGACGCAGGTGACGGCGCTGGCTTTGGATGGACGGCGCGAGCTGGCCGGGGATTGGGCGTTGCGCGGGCGCGCCGAGGTGGCGGCGGACACGCTCGATTCGACTTCGCTGATCTACGGCGACTTCAACTGCAGGACGTACTGGAAACTCGGTGCCGCGGCCGAGCGCACCTTCTCGCTCGACACCACCGATGCGCTGGAGGTGCAGGCCGGGGCGACCTGGGCCGACGACAACCGCGACAGCGGAGCCGTTTCCCCGTTGCTGGTGACCGCCTGGCGGCATGCCGATGCCGCCGGCGGCGGTTCGACACGCATCTATGCGCAGGTCGCCGGCGACTCGCAGGTGTCGAGCTACACGGCCTTGAACTCGGCGGCGACATCGGGGCTTTTCCGCGGCAACCCGGATCTCGGGCGGGCGCGCAGCACGAACTGGGAGTTGGGCGTGCATCGCAGCGCCGGCCGGTGGGAGGTACAGAGCTGCGTTTTCCTCCGCGAGGATCGCGACCTGACCGACTGGACCTACCGGCAGGGGGTGACTGCGCGCTCGGCCAACGCTGTCGACATCGACACCTGGGGTTTTGAGACTGTCGCCACGTACCGGTGGCGCAGCGGCAGGGCGGTCGTGGGCTACACCTGGCTCGGAAAGAACGAGGACTACGGTTCGGCCCTGGTCGACGCCAGTTTCTACGCGCTGAACTTTGCCCGGCACCGGGTCACGGCGGCGGTGGTCTGGCAGCCGGTGAAGCAGGTGGAGCTGCGGTTGGACAACGAGTACCGCGTGCAGGAGGCGAACCTGCTGCGGCGCAGCAGCGATCGTGCGATCATTTCGTCGGCCAGCGTGCGGTGGTTCGTGCCGCAGGTGCGCGGGCTGGAACTGTCGGTGGAGGTCGAGAACCTCTGGAATTGCGGCTTCGAGGAAGTACCGGCCGTGCCCGCGGCTCCGCGACAGTACACGGCGGGTGCTACGTACCGGTGGTAGGCTTGTGTCACGGCGGAAGACGGTGGCTACGCACGGTGTCTTGCGGGATATTGGCGTGGCTGCTTTCGCGTGCCTGGACGATCTACACCTTCCATCGGGGCGACTTGCACCAGCAGGTTCGTTCACAGGAATCCGCACCACGCCACACCCCTGCGAGGGGGAGTGCTGAACCAATATGCGCCCGAGTTATGATCCATCACCCAGACGAAAGCCTTAGTGATGGCGATGGGCGTCAGTTGGCGCCGTCTTTGCAGTGGGTGGCGACGGCGGCACCGAGAAGCTGGATGCGGGCGCGGGCGGCGAGTAGGAGGGTGTCGACGGCCTGACTGGCGTCGCCTCGGTTCTGCTGGAGCGATTCCTCGGCGCGACGGGCGGCCTGGACAAGGGATTCGTCGCGGGCGATGATGCCGAGGGATGCGATGCGGTGGGCGTGGTGACGGGCACCGGGCGAGTCGGCGAGGCGCCAGCTGGAAGCAAGGGATTGGGCCTCGATATCGAGCTCGGAGTGGAGTTGCCGGAGCATGTCGGGCGTGAGCGCGAGGTTGGCGAAGAGGCCGCCAGCGGTGGCGGGCGCCGGTGCTGGCATTGTCGCCGGGGTGGTAGGCTCGGCCGGGCGGGCTGGCAGGAGAGGGGAGCCTGCGCTGCGGGCAAGGCGGCTGGCGCAAGTGTCGCGCAGTTCGGCGAGATGAGGAGCGGAGATGGGCTTGGGCAGGAAGGCATCGGCGCCGGCAGCTAGGACGTTTTCCTCGATGCCCGTTGTGGCGGAAGCGGTGGTGGCGACGAGAAAGATCGTACGCGGGATGTCTATGGTGCGGATACGACGGATGAGGGCGATGCCGTCGAGACCGGGCAGGTCGAGGTCGACGAAAGCCATGTGGTGGGCGCTGGCCTGGAGGAGAAGGAGGGCGCTGGGGGCATCGGCCGCCTCGTCGACCTTGCAGCCGAGGCGCTCGAGCTGGTCGCGGAGGATGACGCGGTTGAAGGCCTGATCGTCGATGACGAGGGCGCGCAGGGCGGTGGCGGGATGCTGGTTTGGTGGGGGGGCTGCGGGGACTTCCGCGGGGGCGATGTCGAGAGGGATGGTGAGCCGGAACTTGGCGCCGTAGCCGAGCTGGGAGTCGACATCTGCCTCGCCGCCGAGGAGCTCGGCGAGGTCGCGCACGAGGGCAAGGCCGACGCCGTAGCCGCGGGTGGCCTCGGTCTCGCCGGCGTTTTGGCCACGGGCGAATTTCTCGAAGATGCGCGCCTGTTCGGAGCGGGCGATGCCGGGGCCGGTGTCGGCGACGGTGAAGACGACGGTGACGCGGTTCTTGGCCTGGTTGCGGCGGCGGGCGGAGAGGCGGACATCGCCGCCGCGGGCGTAGCGGGCCGCGTTGGCGGTGAAGTTGACGAGGACCTGGCGAATGCGGTGGACATCGCCGACGAGGGCTGGGGGAAGATCGGGGTCGATGGACCAGCTGATGCGGCCGCCTGCCTCCTCGACTTGGAGACGGAACATCTCGGCGACATCCTCGACGAGGAGGCGGGGGACGAAGCGCTGGGGCGAGATCTCGATGCGGCCGGCCTCGATGCGGGCGAGGTCGAGGACGTTGTCGACGACGGAGCCGAGATAGCCGGCGCAGGCCTTGAGGGAGCGGGCGAGGTGGCGGGTCTCCTCGTCGGCGACATGGTTGGCGAGCATGGTCGAGAGGCCGATGACGCCGTTGAGGGGGTTGCGTATCTCGTGGTTGATGTGGGCGAGAAACTCGGATTTGGCGGTGTTGGCCTCGGCGAGCTGGCGGGTGCGTTCGGCGACGAGGGCCTCGAGTTTGCGGTGGTGGCGACGGCTCAGACGGAGGCGCGTGAGGAAGACCAGTCCGGAGAGGAGGACGAGGCAGAGGGCGTAGGCGGCGTAGGCGGGGGCGGACCGCCACCACGGAGGCAGCACGGTGAAAACGAAGGTCGCGGCGGGCGAGGTGCGGCCGATGGCATCGACCGAGCGGGCCTCGAAACGGTGGGCGCCGTCGCGCAAACCGCGGAAGACGCGGGAGGGAATGGTGCCGAGGGGAACCCAATCGGGATCGAAACCGTCGAGACGGGCTTCGAGTTGAACGCGTTGGCCGAGGCGGCCTTGTGGGACGGAAACATCGAAGCGGATGCCGACATTGCCGAAGTCGACGCGGGGACGGCGCCGGTCGAGGGGGCGGACTCCACGGTGGTCGTCGAAGAGCGTGAGCGCGTTGATATGCGGGGCGATCGGCGGATTTCGGGCGGGAGTGCCTGGGCTTTCGATACGAAGAAGCCGGCCGGTGGTGCCGAGCCAGAAGATGCGCTCGGCGGAGGCGGCTCCGGGGGTGGCGAGGATAGCGGAGGGCGGTTCGTCGATGGGGAGAGGGGGCAGCTGGACGAGTTCGCAGGAGAGGCCGTTGCCCTCGGCGCGGAGGCCAGCGATGCGAATCTTCAAGGGGGTGCGCTCGCGTTGGCTGAGAGCCAACCATACGGTGCCGTCGGGCTCGGCGGGGGAGACGGCGTGTATGCGGGAGTTGACGATGCCAGCGAAGGCGGCGAATCGGTCGCCTGTGTTACTGTAGACGGCCAGACCGGTCTCGGTGGTGGTGAGGATGTGCGGGCCGACGCGAAATAAGTAGGGGGGCACCGCGGGGGTGATGCCGCGGCTCTGGGGATAGGGGCGTAGGGCGGGTTTGCCGGCGGCGATCTGGTCGGCGGGGGCGACGCGGATGAC
>CAZXHR010000130.1:3959-12369 GCA_964640465.1 uncultured Opitutaceae bacterium | reverse complement strand
CAGCTCGCCGTAGATGTATTCGCGGTGCCAGTAGTTCCACTCGTCCATCGAGATCGGGATGATGCGCCCCTTGAGGTTTGGCAGCGATGCCTGAAGAGCGCGGTGGCGCTCGGCCTTGCTGCGGATGGCGAGCTTGATCTGTGTGACGGCCTCGGCCAGCGGGTAACGGACTGACTCGTCCCAAGGCAGGCGGCCGCAGTAGAAGTGCTCGGAAATGAGGTCCATGTTGTCGGAGCAGTTCATGAGCAGACCTTCGGACCAGAACTTGCCCGCACGTTCTGCGTCGTCGCGGGTGTTTGCGGCATCGAGGTCGCCGCTGGCCACCAGCACGATGCTCCTGTCGACGCGGTGCATGGCCTTGGCCACGAGGTTGTGCTTGTAGGCATACTGGCCGAGCGGGATGTGGCCAAGCTGCCAGTCGCCATACATCTCGTTGCCCACGCACCAGTTGCGGACGGCGAAAGGCTCGGCATTGCCGTTGGCCACGCGCCAGCTTCCGCCGATGGTCTCCGCTCCGCGATTGCAGTATTCGACCCACTGGGCAGCGCTGTAGGCGTCGCCCATGCCGGTGTTGACGGCGATCATCGGATCTGTGCCCAGCAGGCGGCAGAAGGCGATGAACTCGTCCGTGCCAAAGTCGTTGTGCTCGATGCCCGTCCAAGCGGGGTTGCGGCGGGGAGGGCGGCGGTCGCGGTCGCCGATGCCGTCGCGCCAGTCGTAGCCGCTGACGAAGTTGCCACCCGGCCAGCGGTAGATCGGGCTGTCGAGCTGCTTGAGCAACGCGAGGGTGTCGCGGCGCATGCCCTTGACGTTGTCGCCTGGCATGAGCGAGGCGGTGCCGACGAGGGCGTCGGCTTCCTGTACGCGCAGCTCAAAGCGGGCGGCGTCGGTGCGCCCGAGGGAGCGGAGGGTGAAGGGCTGGCGGCTGTAATCTCCGGGAGCGAAGGTGAGACGCTGGGTCGCGCGCTCGGCGGGGCTGTCGCCCCAGGCGAGGACGACCTCGATGGTTGTGGGCTTGGCGCCGGTGGGGCGTGCCCAGACATAGCCGACGTAGTCGAGATCGGCGACGAGGCCGAGCTTGTGGTGGCGGATGCCGTGGCCGGCCCGGATGAGCGGCGTGTGCTCGCCGACGAACGCGTTCTCCCGGGTCATCTCCACGCCGGCGGGCGCGCCGACGATCTCCCACGGCGACGCCACGAGCGCAGGGAAGGCCGAGTGCTGGAGGTTGCCGACGTTGAAGTCGGAGGTGCCGGCGGTGGGCTTGAGCTCGCGATACGGTCCGAATTCCGCGGTGATGGGGAAGTAGAACTTCCGGTCCTCGAGCATCTCGGCCCAAATGCCGCCGTAGATGCAGCGGCCGAGGTGTTCGATGAATTGGCCGTAGATGTACGGGTTGATCGGGGCGGCGGTGGCGTGGGTGTCGAGGTTCACGGCGGGCGACGGTGCTGTGGCGGCGGAGAGCGGTGCGGCGAGCAGACCGAGGGATAGAAGGGCGGTGGCAGGTTTCATGGTGATCGGGGCGGGGCCGAGCGGGGAAGAGGTTGCCCGCATCGGCTTATCCCCAGTGCACCATAGAATACGGATTTTGCCAATGCTGCCCACCCCCGAGAATTTACGTGAAACCCACCTGATCGGGCCCCGCTGACGCGAATGGGTGCTCGGCGGCGACAACTTCCCGCAGTTGCGCGCTGCGCGGCTGGTGTGGGTGGGCCACAGCGCGCTGCGGCCGCCGTACCGGATCGTGCGACTGCGGTCGAGCCCGGCGCCGATGAGGAAGAGGGTGAGCGTGAGCGCCGCGCGGGCGGCGCGGACGATCCACGGCGCGGCCGCGAGTCGGGCGGCCTCCGCGAGCCCGATGCGGACTGGGCGACGGCTGTCACGGCGTGGCCGAGCACTGCGAGGTGGACGGCGTTGCAGCCCTCCCCCTCGGCGAGGTAGCGCACCGGGCCGGCGGGGATCTGCGGCGCGACGGCGGCGAGAAGTGCGTTGGGGACGGCGCCGAAGACGTAGTCGGCGGTCGCGGCGTAACGTTTGCTCCAGTGCTCGGCGTCCATGATGGCACCGTCGGAGAAAAAGTTGCGCCGCTGAACATTTTCCGCCGGCCGGGGTCCATGTCGGCGTGAAACGCGCGAATGTTGTCGTCCCGTGGAGCGGCGGCCTTCACCTCCGCCCGGCTGCGAAACTGGTCCAGATCGCCCGTGGCTGTCGCGCCACGATCCACCTGCGTTGTGCGGACCGGATCGCGGATGTGCGCAGCATCCTCAGCGTCGTCGCGCTCTGCGCCACCATGGGGACGGCGCTGGTGGTCGAGGTCTCCGGCGACGACGAGCAGGAGGCCGCCCAGCAGATCGAGCAGGTGTTTGCGAGCGACGGCGGCGCAGGGAACGGCTGATGCATGCCCGGTGCAGTTCCGGGCTCGGTGGGAGCACGGGTTCCCCACGCCGGCCGCGAGGCACCGGTTCAGCGGAGATCAGCTCGCCGGCGCCGCGCTCCAGCGGAAGCCTTGGTCGACCCACGGGTCACCGGATCCAGCCGAGCTTGAGCGCGGCGAGGGTGCCGGAGCCGACGAGCAGCCAGAGGATCACGCCGTGGACGAACGGCCGCGCGCCGACGGCGCGGATCGAGGCGCGGTCGAGCCCGGCGCCGATGAGGAAGAGGGTGAGCGTGAGCGCCGCGCGGGCGGCGCGGACGATCCACGGCGCGGCCGGCGCGATGGCGGGCAGGAAGGTGAAGAGCGCGGAGAGCGCGACGAAGCCGGCGATGAACAGCGGCGGCTTCACGCCGCGGCGGGCGGTTGTGCCGGTGCCGTCGTTACGCCGCGCGAACCACCAGCCGGCGGCCAGCGCGACGGGCACGACCCAGAGGGCGCGGGCGAGCTTGACGGTCGTGGCGGTGGCGAGCGCCTCGGCGCCGTGCGTCATTGCCGCACCGGTGACGGAGCTGGTGTCGTGGATCGCCAGCGCGCACCAGAGCCCGAAGGCGTGCGGGTCGAGTCCGGCGAGCGTGCCCAGCGGCGGGAAGATCAGGAGCGCGATGCCGTTGAGGAGAAACACCGTGGCGAGCGAGGCGGATGTCTCGGCGGCGGTGGCGCCGATGGCCGGCGAGACGGCGGCGATGGCGCTGCCGCCGCAGATGCTCGTGCCGGCCGAGATCAACGCGGCCAACCGGGGCGTGAGCCCCAGCCAGTGCGCGAGCAGCGCGCCGAGAACGAAAGTCGTGAGCAATCCGGCGAAGGTGTAGCCGATGCCCTGCAGGCCGACGCGGCCGACGATCGCCAAGTTTACGCCGGCGCCGAGCCCGACGACGGCGAGCTGCAGGAGCGGCTTCGAGAGCTTGGCCGTGAGCTTGGCGTACGGGTTGCCCAGCGAGACGGCGATGGCGGTACCCGCGAGGAGCGCGGCCCAGGGCGGCGTCCACGGCAGGAGCGCCGCGGTGCCGCCGAGCGGCAGGAGCCAGCGCGCGAGGCGGTGGGTGGGTGTGGCGGCCGCGACGCCGCACAGGTTCTGTGCCGGGTCGGTGGTGGGTGTGGTTGGTGTCTTCAAGCGCGGTGTCCGGTGTCGGTCCGCCGATCATGCCGCAGATCGCAATATGCCACAAAGACATTGTTTCTATGGTAAACATGCCGGAATGTTATGGCATGAACCGGAACCATCTCGCGCTCTTCCATGCGGTCGCCCGGGCCGGCAGCATCAGCGCCGGCGCGGAGGCGGTGCGCGTGAGCCAGCCGGCGGTCTCCAAGCAGATCGCGGAACTGGAGGGCGCGCTCGGCGTGAAGCTGCTGGAGCGCCTGCCCCGCGGCTGCCGGCTCACCGAGGCCGGCGAGATTCTGGCCGACTACGCCAAGCGCTGGCACGCGCTGGAGACCGACGCCGCGCACGCGATCGAGGAGTACCGCGGACTCAAGCGCGGACGCCTCAGCCTCGGCGCGAGCCTGACCATCGGCGGCCACCTGCTGCCGCGGGTGCTGGCGGAGTTCCACCGGTTGTATCCGGAGATCGAGCTCCGGGTGCAGACGGCGAACACCCGGCAGATCCAGGCTGCGCTGCTCGACGGCGCGATCGAGCTCGGCTTCACCGAGGGCGTGGCCGAGGCGGCGCCGGAGCTGGAGTCGGAGGTGTTCTTCGAGGACGAGCTCGTGGCGGTGGCGCCGGCCGGGCATCCGCTGCTGAAGCGCGACGCCGTGACCGCGCGCGAACTCTGCCGCGAGCCGCTCATCGTGCGCGAGGCCGGGTCGGGCACGCGGGACGTGTTCGAGCGGGCGTTGGCGCGCAAGGGGCTGAAGTTTGCCCCGCTGCTCGAACTGGCGAGCCCCGAGGCGATCAAGAGCTGTGTCGCCAGCGGGATGGGACTGGCGATCGTCTCGCGGCTGATCGTCGACCTGGAGGTGAAGACCGGGACGTTGGGGATCGTGCGGCTGAAGGATCTGCCGCTGCGTCGTCCCCTGCGCCGGCAATGGCTGCGAAGCCGCACGCCCGGCCCGGCCGCCGCGAAGTTCCTCGAGCTGCTCGCCGCGGCGCTGCGGTGACGGAGTCTGCGGCCGAGGATGAGAGCTCGGTCCTCGAAGCTCGGTGGCCCGAGCGCCCCGTGGTTATCTCTTCTGCCGCTTACGGAACCGGCCTGGTCGTGCTGAAGCAGCGACCTACGCCGAGCGAGTGGGCAGGCCGGCTTGGCGCCAGCGGAGGAAGCCGCCGAGGTTGGCGGTCCTGAAGCCTTCCTTCCGCAGCAGGAGCGTCGCGCGACCGGAGCGGATGCCGGAGGCGCAGTAGAGGATGAGCTCCTTGTCCTTGTTGGCGGCGAGGAACGGCACCCACCGGCGGCGTTCGCCCTGGAGGTCGCTGAGCGGCAGAAGCTGCGCGGGCGCGGCGACGCCGCTCCTCCACTCATCGGGCTCGCGGACGTCGATCAGCACCGCCTCGCCGGCTTGGATCTTCGGGTACGCGGCGGCGGCCGCGATGCGACGTCCGCCGAAAAGCAGCGGACGCAGGAGCACGAAGCCGACGCCGACGGCGACGAGGATGAAGACGAGCTGGAAGAAGTTGATCGTGGGCATGGAGACGGAGGACCTAGCGAGGAACGCAGAATGATGAATGAAGAACGCAGGACGAAGAATGGAGAACGCAGAACGGAGAATGAGGAACGCAGGGCGGAGAATGCAGTGCGAGTAGCGGAGAGCACGGAACGGGGAATGCAGAAGGCGGAGCGGCGGAGCGCGAGCGCTGAAATGGCGGTGCCGATGTCCCAAGTGGACAGCTGCCCCTCTGCGGCGGCCGGCTTCGGTGAAGCCGGCCGCGGGCCGTAACGGCGGTGCGCTATTTCGGGAGGTTCTGGCCGAGCCAGGTGCGCACGGCGCCTTCGGGCATGGAGCCGCTGAACTCGGCGACCGGTGCACCGGCCGAGAAGAGCTTCACGTTGGGGATGCCGCGGATGCCGAACTGCTCGGCGAGCTCCGGGTGTTCGTCGACATTCACGGTCACCAGCGTCCAGCGGATGCCCGGCTCGGCGGCGAGCTTTTCGAGAGTGGGCTTGAGGGCGCGGCAGGGGCCGCACCAGGGCGCCCAGAAATCGACCAGCACCGGGGCGGTGCGGCTGCGTTCGACGACATCGGTGGAGAAGTTGGAGACTTCGTGGTTCATGGTGGAGGTGTGGGTTTCGGTGTTGGTTGAAGAATGGGCCGTGCGCTCCGGGCTGCAGGCGGCGACGCCAAGCGCGAGGAGCGTGACGACGAGGCGAGCGGCGTGCCGGTGGCCGGTCGCTCGGCGGAGTGGTGCGCGGGTGGTTTGTTTCATGGCGGCGACGGCGGGCGGTTCAGGGCGCGGGAGGTTTGGCCGGTGTGCGCGGATCGACGGTGGCGCGCAGACCGCCGGTGAGCGACTGCACGCGGAAGCCGCGTTGCGCGAGGATGCGCGCGGCGAAGTACGAGGTCTTGCCCAGTGCGCAGACGGTCAGGACGGGGCGGCGCGGGTCGAGTTCGGCGGCGCGCTGGCGCAGGGCGGCGAGCGGGATGTTGATCACGCCGGAGCGTGGCACGGGATGCTTCTGCGCGAGCGCCGGCGGGCGGACGTCGACGATCTGCACGGCGGGATCGTCGGGCAACGAATCGACCGGGACGATGAGGCCGTCGCGGGCGTTGCAGGCGGCCATGCCGGCGAGGTTGACGATGTCCTTGGCGGAGCCGAATGGCGGCGCATAGGCGAGCTCCAGCTCGGCGAGATCGTCGATGGTGAGGCCTCCGGCGATGGCGGTGGCGAGGACGTCGAGGCGCTTGTCGACGCCGGCGAGACCGGTGGCCTGCGCGCCGAGCAGGCTGCCGTCGGCCGGATCCCAGAGGAGCTTCAGGAGGAGCAGTTGCGCGCCGGGGTAGTAGCCGGCGTGGTGGTTGTCGTTCACCGTAACCGTGCAATAGGTACGGCCGGCGGCGCGGAGGCGTTTCTCGCTCCAGCCGGTGAGTCCGGCGGCGACGCCGAACGCGCGGACGATGGAGGTGCCAAGCGCGCCGGGGAGCGGCTTGGTCTCGGCGGGGCGGAAGATGTGGTTGGCGATGGCGCGGCCCTGGCGGTTGGCCGGACCGCCGAGCGGGACGGCGGCGGGCTCGCCTGTGACGAGATCGCGCACCTCGGCGGCGTCGCCTGCGGCGTAGATGTCGGGATCGCTGGTCTGGAGAAAGAGGTTGGTGCGGATGTGCCCGCGGGGGCCGAGATCGAGGCCGGCGGCGGTGGCGAGGCCGGTCTCCGGGCGTACGCCGATGGCGAGCACGACGAGGTCGGCGGCGAGGGCGCGGCCGGACTTGAGCTGGCAGGAAAGGGTGCCGTCGCGCGGGGCGAAGCCGGCGATGGCGTCGCCGAGGTGGAGCTGCACGCCGTGACGCCTGAGCTCGTCTTCCATGAGCAGCGTCATGGGTTTGTCGAGCGGCGGGAGAAGCTGGTCGAGCAGCTCGACGAGTTCGACCTCCTTCCCGAGGTGAACGAACTGCTCGACCATCTCGAGGCCGATGAAGCCGGCGCCGATCACGACGATCTTCCGCGCGGCCGCGGCGGCGGCCTTGATGCGGTCCATGTCCTGCAACGAGCGCAGGGTGTGGATGCGCGGGTCGTCGATGCCGGGGAGCGGCGGGCGCAACGGCGACGCGCCGGGGGCGAGCACGAGCTTGTCGTACGGCAGCCACTCCTCGGAGCCGGTGGCGAGGGTGCGGAGCTGGATGCGTTTTGCGGCGCGGTCGATCGCGACGGCCTCGGTGCCGGTGCGGACGTCGAGGTTGAGCATCGCCTTGAGCGTCTGCGGCGTCTGCACGGCCAGCGCGGAGCGGTCGGCGATCTCGCCGCCGATGAAGTAGGGCAGGCCGCAGTTGGCGAAGGAGACGTCGGGTCCGCGCTCGACGAGGACGATCTGGGCGGACTCGGAGAGCCGGCGGGCGCGGGCGGCGGCGGAAGCGCCGGCGGCGACACCGCCGACGATGACCAGGCGAAGTGGAGTGTCGGACATGGTTGGCGGGCGGTTCAGGACGGGCGTTGGTTGGTCATGTAGTAGAGGACGGGGACGGCCATGCGGCTGACGAGCAGCGAGGCGATCTCGCCGAACATCAGGCTGATCGCCAGGCCCTGGAAGATCGGGTCGGCGAGGATCACGCTGGCGCCGACGACGACCGCCAGCGCGGTGAGCAGCATCGGGCGGAAGCGGACGGCGCCGGCCTCGACGACGGCGTCGCGCAGCGAGAGGCCGTGCGAGCGGCGGAGCTCGATGAAGTCGACGAGGATGATCGAGTTTCTCACGACGATGCCCGCGCCGGCCATGAAGCCGATCATCGAGGTGGCGGTGAAGAAGGCGCCCATACCCCAGTGGGCGGGCAGGATGCCGATGAGCGAGAACGGGATGGCGGCCATCACCACGAGCGGGGTGATGTAGTTTTTGAACCAGCCGACCATGAGCATGTAGATGAGGATGAGCACGGCGGCGAAGGCCAGGCCGAGGTCGCGGAAGACCTCGAGGGTGATGTGCCACTCGCCGTCCCACTTCATCGAGGGCTGCCGCGGGTCGAGCGGCATGCTCATGTTGAGAATCTGGAGCCGCGGGGAAACGCCGCCGAACTCGCGGGCGTCGATCTTCGCCAGCTCGCGGTTCATGGAGAACATCGCGTAGGCCGGGCTCTCGACCACGCCGGAGACATCGGCGGTGACGTAGGTGACGGGCACGAGGTTCTTGCGGTAGAGGCTGCGCTCGCCGGGGACGTGTTCGAGTCGGACGAGCTCGGAGAGCGGCACGAGGCCGGCGACGCCGCTCGGCGCGGGCGGTGCGACGGGAGCGCTGCTGCGGATGCGCAGCGAGCGCAGGTCCTCGGGGCGGCCCTTCGCGGCGCGGGGCAGCTCGATGACGCCGTTGATGTCGGCGCGCGGGGTCGGGAGGTGGAGGAGGGCGG
>CAZXHR010000130.1:0-3949 GCA_964640465.1 uncultured Opitutaceae bacterium | reverse complement strand
TGGAGCGGCTGGGCGATGTCGCCGTGGGTGATGGCGTGGAGCGAGGCGTTCTCCTTGTCGAGGATGTAGCGGACCTTCGGTTGTTGCGCCTCGATGTACCAGTCGATGTCCACGACGCCGGGCGTCTTTTCCATGATCGAGCGGACGCGGCGGGCGAGGGCGAGGCGGGTCGGCTCGTCCGGTCCGTAGATCTCGGCGACGAGGGTCTGGAGCACGGGCGGGCCGGGCGGCACCTCGGCGACGGCGACGGAGGCGCCGTGCTTGGCGGCGATGGCGGCGACCTTCGGGCGGAGGCGCTTGGCGATGTCGTGGCTCTGGAGCGAGCGCTCGCCCTTGCCGACGAGGTTGACCTGGATGTCGGCGACGTTGGGGCCGCGGCGCATGAAGTAGTGGCGGACGAGGCCGTTGAAATTGAACGGCGAGGCGGTGCCAGCGTAGATCTGGTAGTCGCGCACCTCGGGCTCGTCGCGCAACGCGGCGGCCATCTCCTGTGCGATGGCGGTGGTGCGCTCGAGCGTGGTGCCCTCGTCGGTGTTGAGGACGATCTGGAACTCCGACTTGTTGTCGAAGGGCAGCATCTTGACCTTCACCGCGCCGAGGCCGACGAGGCTCATCGCGGCGAGCAACGCGGCGACGATGGCAACGAGGAAGGCCCAGCGCCAGCGGGCGCGGTCGAGCAGCGGCTCCATGATCTTGTGATAGAGCCGCGTGGACCAGTCGTTGGCCGAGTGGTCCTCCTCGAAGGAAAGCGCGGATTTCTCAGCGGGAGGAAGCTTCTCCTCGCATTCGGAACGGCGGCGGAGCACGCGGATGGCGGCCCAAGGGGTGACGCTGAAGGCGATGAGCAGCGAGAACACCATCGCGGCGGTCGAGCCGATCGGAATCGGGCGCATGTACGGGCCCATGAGACCGCCGACGAACGCCATCGGGAGGATGGCGGCGATCACGGCCCAGGTGGCGAGCACGGTGGGGTTGCCCACCTCGTCAACCGCCTCGAGCGCGACCTGCGTGAGCGGCTTCTTCTCGGCGCCGGGCAGGCGGACGTGGCGGACGATGTTCTCGACGACGACGATCGCATCGTCGACGAGGATGCCGATGGAGAAGATCAGCGCGAAGAGCGTGATGCGGTTGAGTGTGTACCCGTAGAGGTAGAACACGAGGAGCGTGAGCGCGAGTGTCGACGGGATCGCGAGCAGGACGACGAGCGACTCGCGCCAGCCCAGGAAGAAGAGGATGAGCAGGGCGACGCCGAAGACGGCGATGCCCATGTGCAGCAGGAGCTCGTTGGACTTCTCGGCGGCGGTGTGGCCGTAGTCGCGCGTCACCGCGATCTGGACATCGGCGGGGAGGAGCCGGCCCTTGAGGGTGTCGACCTTGGCGAGGATGGCGTTGACGACGTCGATGGCGTTGGCGCCGGGACGCTTGGCGATGCTGAGCGTCACGGCCGCCTCCAGCGGCTGTGACGAGGCGAAGTTGGAAGTTGAGGTTGAAGAGGCGGAGTGGGCGTCGAGGGCTGCGCCGGCGCCGGTGCCGAAGAGGACGTAGTTGGCGGGCTCCTCGGTGGCATCGCGGATCGTGGCGACATCGCGCAGGTAGACGGGACGCTCCTGATAGACGCCCACGACGACCGCGCCGACATCGGCGGCGTCGCGCAGGAAGGTGCCGGTCTCGAGGAGAACCTCGGTGTCGGCGGTCGGGATTGAGCCGAGCTGGGCCTGGCGGTTGGCCTGCTGCAGCGCGGGGGCGAGCTGGGTGACGGAGAGGTTGCGCGAGGCGAGGGCGACGGGGTCGAGCTGGACGCGCACGGCGCGGCGCACGCCGCCGATGAGCGTGGTCTCGGCGACCTGCGGGATGGACTTGATCTCGTCGTCGAGCTGGGCGGCGAGGCGGCGGAGCGTGAGGTGGTCGCGTGTGGCGCTGTGCAGCGTGAGAGCGAGGACGGGGACGTCGTCGATGGAGCGCGGCTTGATCAGCGGGGTGCTGCCGCCGAGGGGGATGCGATCGAAGTTGGCCTGGAGCTTCTGGTTGAGGCGGACGAGCGCGGCCTCGAGGTCGGTGCCGACCTTGAAGCGGACGATGGTCATCGCGTTGCCGGGGTTGGAGGTCGAGTAGATGTATTCGACATCCGGAATCTCCCAAAGGAGCTTCTCCATCGGGCGCGTCATGCGGTTCTCGACCTCGGCTGCGGTGGAGCCGGGCATCGCGACGATGACGTCGACCATCGGGACCTTGATCTGCGGCTCCTCCTCGCGCGGGAGCATGAGCACGGCGAACAGCCCCATGAGGATCGAGGCGACGATCACGATGGGCGTGAGGCGCGAGTCGATGAAGAGCGCGGCGAGCCGGCCGGTGATGCCGTACTTCGGGGCGGCGGGCTCGGCGGAGGCGTTGGCGGCGGGCTCGCTCATGGCTTCACCTCCACGGACTGTCCGTCGCGGAGCGGGGCGGCGGGATCGGCGACGATGCGTTCGCCGGTGGCGAGACCGGAGAGGATCTCGATGTCGGCGCCGTGGCGGGCGCCGATCTTGACGAGGCGCAGGAGCGCCCGGTTGGCGGATACGACGAAGACTCGCTCCATCTGGCCGAAGGTGGTGACGGCGGACGAGGGAACGAGGAGCATGCGGCCTTCGCCTGTGGGCCAGGCGACTCGGGCGAACTGGCCGGACCGTACGGCGGCGCCGGGCGGCAGGTCGATCTTGGCGAGGAAGGTGCGCGAGACGGGATCGAGCGCGGGCGAGACCTCGGCGACCTGGCCGGTGAACTCGAGGGTGTTGATGCGGATCGGGACGGCGGTGCCGACGGCGACGGCGGCGAGGCTGTCGGGCACCTCGACCTCGACGCGCTGGAGGGCGGGGTTCTCGATCTCGAGGAGCGGGACGCCGGGCGAGGCGAGGTCTCCCTCGTTGGCGAGTCGGCGGGTGATGACGCCGTCGAACGGCGCGGCGATGGTTGTGTAGGTCAGCATCGTGCGTGCCTCCGCGACGGTGGCCTCCATCAGGCGGACGCGGTCCTCCATGCTGCGCACGGTGTCGGCGGCGCTGGCGCCCTTGGCGTAGAGGCCGGCCTCGCGTTCGAGGTCGCGGCGGGCTTGCCCGAGACCGGCCTCGGCCTGCGCGAGGCGGGCGCCGATCTCGTTGGCGGTGAGGGTGGCTAGGGTGTCGCCGTGTTTCACGGACTGGCCGAGGGCGACGGGCAGACTGGCGACGGTGCCCATGACCTTTGGCGCCAGGGCGGCGCGTTCGACGGCTCGGACGGTGCCCGGCAGTTCGGTGCGGCTCGGCTCGACGACGGCACGGACCTCGGCGGTGCGCACGGCGACGGCCGGGAGCGCGGGCGCAGGGGGAGCCTCGCGGTGACACCCGACCGAGGCGAGGGCGAAGCCGGTGGCGAGAAGGACGACGAACTGGAGGTGGCGGCGACGTTTCATGGCGAGGGAAGGAAGTCGGTGGACGGAATTCGAGACCGGTGATGAACGCTAATCGGCGCTAGTTCAGGTAGTTGCTCATGGATGGATAGCGGAGAGCGCGAAGAGGGTGCCGAGAACGCCGCCGTAGATCGCGCCGCGCCACCAAGTGGAGGTGAGCGGGCAGGTTCCGGAGGTGCACTGGCCGAAGTACCCCATCAGGGCGCCGAGTATGGCGCCAATGAGTACTGGAGCAACGAGGCGGAGGAGTTTCATGGCGGTGCAGATGGCGGGCTGGGGTGAGTTGAAGTGGAAAGTTGAGGTTGAAGCGCGGCGGCCGCGAAGGAAGGGTGGTGGACGGAATTTTGAACCGCTGATGAACGCTAATGGGCGCTGATCCGGAGGAGGCGGGTGGACACCGGAGGTTGGTGGCGGCAGTGAAGGGACTCGGAGAAGGGAACCACTAATGCACACTAATTGGCACTAATGGGGATGGCGGTGGTGGCTTGCGGTAGGAGCCTGCTTGCAGGCGATTTTGATCGCGGC
>CAZXHR010000129.1:0-12452 GCA_964640465.1 uncultured Opitutaceae bacterium | reverse complement strand
CCGCCCACCGTCCACATCCTCTGCACCGGCAACTCGTGCCGCGCGCACCTCGCCGAGGGCATCCTGCGCGCCGTCGCCGGCGACATCCTCGATGTCCAGAGCGCTGGCTCGAAACCCGCCGGCTACGTCCATCCGCTCGCGATCACGGCGATGAAAGAGATCGGCATCGACATTGCCGCGCACCGCTCGAAGTCCATGACCGAGTTCATGGACAAGAAAGTGGAGACGGTGATCACCGTGTGCGGCAACGCCGACGCCGCCTGCCCGATCTTCCCCGGCCAGGTGAACCGCCACCACTGGCCCTTCGAGGATCCGGCGCACGCCACCGGCACCGACGAGGAGAAGATGGCCGTCTTTCGCCGCGTGCGCGACGAGATCCGCCGCACCTTCACCGCCTACGCCGCCGGTCGCCGCGACCAGCTGAAGGCGAAATCCTGAACGACCGATCCCGACAGAAGGGAACGAAGAGAACGAAGTTCAAGCCACCGGCTCTCCGATCTCCTTCTGTCTTCGTTCTCTTCGTTGCCTTCTGTCGTTTCCGAATTCCGAAATCCGTTTTCCGCCATGTCCGAACACGTCGCCAAGAATCTCTCGTTTCTCGACCGCTACCTCACGCTCTGGATCTTCGCCGCGATGGCGCTGGGCGTGGCGCTCGGCCACTTCGTGCTCACCGATCCGGCGGCGTTCTTCGCGCCGCTCACCGTGGGCACGACCAACCTCCCCATCGCACTCGGGCTCATCCTCATGATGTACCCGCCGCTCGCGAAGGTGAAGTATGCGCAGCTCCCGAAGGTCTTCGCCGATGGCCGCGTACTCACTCTCTCGCTCGTGCAGAACTGGATCGTCGGACCGATCCTCATGTTCCTGCTCGCGGTGCTGCTCCTGCGCGACCACCCCGACTACATGGTCGGGCTCATCCTCGTGGGCATCGCGCGCTGCATCGCGATGGTGCTCGTGTGGAATGAGCTCGCCAAAGGCAGCCGCGAGTACGCCGCCGGCCTCGTGGCGCTCAACTCCATCGCGCAGATCCTCACTTACAGCTTCTACGCCTGGGTCTTCGTGACCGTGTTGCTGCCGTATTTCGGGCTCGCGGGGGTCGTGGTGCCCGTCGCGATGGGTGACATCTTCCGCAGCGTGATGATCTACCTCGGCATCCCGTTTGCCGCCGGCGTGCTCAGCCGCGTGGTGCTCGTGCCGTTGAAGGGAGAGGAGTGGTACGAGAAGAAGTTCATCCCTCGCATTTCTCCGCTCACGCTCGGCGCGCTGCTCTTCACCATCGTCGTGATGTTCACCTTCAAGGGCGAGGCGATCGTCCGCCTCCCGGTCGATGTGCTGCGTATCGCGCTCCCGCTCTGCATCTACTTTGCGGTGATGTTCCTCGTGAGCTTCGTCATGGCGAAGAAGCTCGGCGCCGACTATCCGCGCTCGGCGTCGCTGGCGTTCACCTCGGCGGGCAACAACTTCGAGTTGGCCATCGCCGTGGCCATCGCGGTGTTCGGGATCGAATCCGGTGTGGCCTTCGCGGCGGTCGTCGGCCCGCTGATCGAGGTGCCGGCGCTGATCGGCCTCGTGCACGTGGCGTTCTGGTTCCAGCGGCGGTTCGAGTTGAAAAGCTGATCCAACGAACCCCGGACGACAGAAGGTAACAAAGGAAACGAAGATGCTCGGATGGCCGCAGTACGATACCATGACCTTATTGGGCGCCCGCTTTGCTTCCGTTCTTCAGTTCCTGCCTCCGTCGTTCTCTTCGTTGCCTTCTGTCGCTCCGAAACTTCTGCACTCCGATGCCTCCGTCATTTGATCCCGCCGCTTTGTTCACCGAGCACCGCGAGCGGGTGCGGCGGTCGCTGGTGCGACTCGTCGGCGAGGCGGAGGCCGACGACTTGGTGCAGGAAGTCTTCGTGCGGGTGACGCGCGCGCTGCCGGAGTTCCGCGGCGAGGCGAGCGTGACCACTTGGATCCTGCGGATCGCACGCGGCGTCGGCCTCGACCACCTGCGCAGCCGGCGACACGGCGAGGCGAAGCGCACCGTCTCGCTCACGCCCGCCGAGTCGGAGACCGACAACGATGCGGACCCGGTCCCCGAGCCGCACGAGGAAGCCGAGGCACCGCGCCGGCTGGTGCATGCCGAGATGAGCACCTGCGTGCGTGAATACGTGGCGCGCCTCGCGCCGGAGCATCGTTCGGTGATCGAGCTCAAGGATCTGGAGGGACTGACCAGCCAGGAGATCGCCGCGCGTCTCGGCGTGAGCGTGGACAACGCGAAGATCCGCCTGCATCGCGCGCGGCAGGCGCTGCGGCGGGAGCTGGAGCGCGGTTGCGAGTTCTACCAGAGCGAGACGGGCACGCTCGCCTGCGACCGGAAGAATTCCGCGCCTGGCGCCGCAAAGTCCGTATCTCTCGCTCCGGCGATCTCGTCCAAGGAGGTGAGGCGCACGACGCGCGAAGGCGGCCGACCGCAACAACACGAAACAAGACATCTCCATGAACATGCCCTTCAACTGCGGCTGCGCCGCTCCTGCCGCCAGCGCCACCCTGGCGACGCCATCCACCGCCTTCTCGCCGATCGCGGCCGAGTACGTCGCCCTTGGCGCCGCGATCGGCTCCAATTGCGAACCCTGCCTGCGCTACCACGTGGCCGCGGCCCAGAAGGTCGGCATCACGCTTTCCGACATCGCCAAGGCCGTCGAGATGGCTGCCAAGGTGAAGGAGACCCCGGCCCGCGCCATCCTGAAGCTCGCCGCGAGCCTGACGCAGACCGGTGCCGAAACGCCTGGAGCTGCAGCGGCTGCGGGCTGCGGCTGCGCCGCTCCGGCTCCCGGCGCGACCGCCGGTTGCGGTTGCTCGGCGGCTTGATTCGCCGGCGCCGTGGGCGCATCGCGCCCTCGGGCCATGTCAACCAATAGTTGACATGACCCGGAGCGCATAGCCTGTGGGTCGTTGCGGTGGGGAGGGCGTGTGCAGCAGCTCCCGGCGGTGCGGGTTTTCTGCCTCTTCGTGCTCGCGTCGCCGTGTACGCGAGTCGCCCTCATCCTTCCCGCTTCCATTTCCGCGCCGCGGGCGCCACGCTTCCCGCCGCTCGCCCCACCATGTTCGAACAAGCCTTCCGCAACATCGACGACGTCCTCCGCAAGGAAGCCGGCTGCACCACCGAGCTCGACTACACCGAGCAGACCTCCTGGCTCCTCTTCCTGAAGTACCTCGACGGCCTCGAACAGGACCGCGCCGACGAGGCCGCGCTCTCCGGCAAGAAGTACACCTTCCTCCTCTCCACGCCCTTCCGCTGGGAAACCTGGGCTGCGCCGAAGAAAGCCGACGGCTCCCTCGACCATAACAAGGCCCTCGCCGGCCCCGACCTCATCCGCTTCGTCGACGACGACCTCTTTCCCCACCTCCAGGGCTTCAAGCAGCGCGCCTCCAGCCCCGACACCATCGAGTACAAGATTGGCGAGATCTTCGGCGAGCTGAAGAACCGCATCACCAGCGGCTACAACCTCCGTGAGATCATCGACGCGATCGACGCCCTTCGCTTCCGCTCCCAGACCGAGAAGCACGAGCTCTCGCACCTCTACGAGGCCAAGATCCGCAACATGGGCAACGCCGGCCGCAACGGCGGCGAGTACTACACCCCGCGCCCGCTCATCCGCGCCATGATCCGCGTCGTCGATCCCAAGATCGGCGAGACGATCTACGACGGCGCCTGCGGTTCTGCCGGGTTCCTCTGCGAGGCCTTCGACCACCTCAAGGCCGCGCACCACGGCCGCCTCTCCACCCGCGATCTCGCCACCCTCCAGACCCGCACCTTCTACGGGAAGGAGAAGAAGCCCCTGGCCTACGTGATCGGGATCATGAACCTGATCCTCCACGGCATCGACGCGCCCAACATCGTCCACACCAACACGCTCGCCGAAAACCTCGCCGACATCCAGGACCGCGACCGCCGCGACATCGTGCTCGCGAACCCGCCCTTCGGCGGCAAGGAGCGCGCCGAGGTGCAGCAGAACTTCCCCATCCGCACCGGCGAGACCGCGTTCCTCTTCCTCCAGCACTTCATCAAGATCCTCAAGGCCGGCGGCCGCGGAGCGGTCGTCATCAAGAACACCTTCCTCTCCAACACCGACAACGCCTCCGTCGCCCTGCGTCGCCATCTGCTGGAGTCGTGCAACCTGCACACCGTGCTCGACTGCCCCGGCGGCACGTTCCAGGGAGCGGGCGTGAAGACCGTGGTGCTCTTCTTCGAGAAGAAGGGCGCGCCCACGCGGAAGACCTGGTACTACCAGCTCGATCCTGGCCGCAACCTCGGGAAGACCAACCCGCTCAACGACGACGACCTCGCCGAGTTCGTCGCCCTGCAGAAGACCTTCGCGGATTCGCCGAAGAGCTGGAGTGTCGACACCGCCAGCGTGGCCGCGACCGACACCGTGGACCTCTCGGTGAAGAATCCGAACGCCGCCGAGACCGTCGCTTACCGCACGCCGCAGGCGATCTTGGCGGAGATTGCACGCGGAGACGCGGAGGCCGCGGAGATTCTGGAAAAGATCAAGGAGCTGCTGTGAGCGTGAAGCAGGCAGAGACGACAGCGGCTCCCGCGGAGCCGCGCCATGCCCGGAATACGGAGACGGACTTGGGTCACGCGGAGCCGCGTGGCGGCCAGAGCCGAGATTCGAACCGGTGTCACGCGGAGCCGCGGAGCACGCGGAGAGAGGAAAAGGCCACGTCCACTCCGTCCTCCGCGCTCTCCGCGCCTCCGCGTGCGAATCTCTCCGGCTGGCAGACGGTGAAGCTCGGGGAGGTCTGTGAGATCACGATGGGCCAGAGTCCCGATGGGGATTCATACAACACAACCGGCGATGGGATTCCGCTGATCAATGGTCCAGTTGAGTTCAGTGACGATGCGTTCGGAGAGACTGTTCGCTCGAAGTTCACGACGCAGCCAACTCGGTTCTGCAAAGCGGGAGATCTCATTCTCTGCGTACGTGGATCTACGACGGGCAGAACCAACATTGCCGGTTTCGACGCGTGCATCGGCCGAGGCGTAGCCGCGATCCGCGCGAAACAATACCAGCCGTGGATCAACCATTTCGTCGTCTGGAAGCGTGATGAGATCCACGGCAAGGGAACTGGCGCAACGTTTCCAAACGTCTCGGGCGACACGATAGCGACATTCCCAATTCTCATGCCTCCGCTCCCCGAGCAGCGGCGGATCGTGGGGATCTTGGACGAGGCGCTGGCGGGGATTGCGGCCGCGAAAGCCCACGCCGAGCGCAACCGCCAAAACGCCCGCGCCCTCTTCGAAAGCCACCTCCACGCCGTCTTCTCCCACCCCGGCCCCGGCTGGACGGAGAAGCCGTTCGAGGATTTGATCGAGAGCAATCTGATCGGCCTCACGCGGAGCAGCCGTGAACAGGGCGACGACAGGCGGTATCCCTACGTGAAGATGAACCACATCACTCGGGAGAATCGCTTCGATTTCTCCGAGTATGTGAATGTCGATGCGACGCCCGAGGAAGCAGAGCGTTTCGCTCTTCGGGCAGGCGACTTTCTGTTCAACACGCGCAACAGCCACGAGCTGGTTGGCAAGTCGTGCATCTACGATGGGCCGGCCGATGGAACCGTTCTCTTCAACAACAACATCATGCGCGTTCGGTTCCGCTCTGGAGTTGAGGCGCGGTTTGTCCTGTTGGCTTTCTCTTCCCGCGAGGTCACAGCAGAGCTGGAGGCGATGAAAAGCGGGACGACGAACGTCGCAGCGATCTACTACAAGGATCTGCGCTCGCTCAAAATCCCGCTCCCTCCAGTTCGTGAACAACAGCGCATCGCGAACGAGCTCGGCGCGCTTGCGGCGGAGACGCGGCGGCTGGAAGGGTTGTACGAGCGGAAGGCGGCGGCGCTGGACGAGCTGAAGCAGTCGCTCCTCCACCAAGCCTTCTCCGGACAGCTCTGAGCGAACCCCGGAGTGGTGGCACGCGGAGCCGCGGAGCACGCGGAGAGCCCGAACCAATCCGTCCTCTGCGTTCTCCGCGCCTCCGCGTGAGCCTAGCTTGTCCCAGTTGTTCAGGAATCCTTAACCACTGCCGGTGCCGGCCAACCCACAAACGATCCTTGTAGGTTCGCATGGCGAGGGGAGACGGCGGGGAGGCGCTGGAGCGTTGCCTCACTTGACTGATGGCTTGACTCACGCTTGACTTACCGGCGTGAGCTACGAGCCGCAGTTCGTCATCACCCCGCGCCTCCTCTCGCAGGTCGAGGCCGTGGCGGCGCTGCGCGAGCGCATCCTCGGCGCGGCGGTCGAGCTCTCGTGGATCCCGGCGCTCCAGAAGGATTCCCGCAATCGCAACGCCCATGCGTCAACTGCCATCGAGGGTAATCCGCTCACGTTGGAGCAGGTGCGGGCGCTGGAGGAAGGCCACGAGCCGGACGCTTCCGATGTCCGGTCACGGCGCGAGGTGCTCAACTATTTCGCCGGGTTGCGCTACGTGGAGAAGCACGCCGCAACCCAAACGGTGCAGCACGACGATCTCTTCGCGCTGCACCGCATCCTGGCGAAGGGAGTGATGGACCAGGGCGAAGCCGGGCGCTACCGGTCCATCGCGGTGCGGGTCGGCAGCCATGTGCCGCCGCCGCCGGCCGATGTGTCGGGGCTGATGTTCGAACTGCTCGACTGGTGGAACACCCGGGCCCGCGATCTCTCGCCGGTGCTGAGTTCGGCGATCCTGCACTACCGGTTCGAGGACATCCACCCGTTCGCCGATGGCAACGGGAGGACCGGCCGCGCGCTGGCGTTGTGGGAGCTCTACCGCCGAGGATTCGACACGCACCACATCTTCTCGGTCGACGAGTTCTACTGGGAGGATCGCCCCCGCTATTACGCGGCGCTGGAAGCGGTGCGTACCGGCGGCGAGGACCTGAGCGGCTGGCTGGAGTACTGTGCGGAAGGCCTGCGCCAGACCTTGGAGCGGGTCTGGCTGCGGGTGCAGGCGTACAATCCGAAGTCGCCGGGCAAGCTGGTACTGCGTCCGAAGCAGGAGCGGTTGCTCCAACTGCTGCGCGACCACAGCAGCATGGCCCCGGCCGAACTCTGGTCGGCGCTGGAGGTTTCCAAGCAGGGCGCGATGAATCTGCTGAAGCCGTTGCTGGAGGCCGGCGTGGTCGAGAAGCGCGGCGGCAAGAAGACCGGCCGCTATGCGCTGCGGGCTCGGTGAGCCGGAGGAGTCGCGGAAGATCCGTTCCCCCCTCCGGACCTCTGCGTGAATCCGCTATGTTTTGGTAGTTTCATGGCTGTTGCGGGCGCAGCCTTGCAGCGTAGCCGGGATTCCACTCTGCTCGGGGCGCACTCCCGCCCCCCATGAACGAAGCCGAGAAACCCAAACACGGAAGCGCTCACGCGGAGCCGCGGAGGAGGATGACATGAAAGAACTGGATGAGATCACCGGAACGATTGTGGACACAGCGCTGCAGATCCACCGCGACCTCGGTCACGGTTTACTGGAGTCGGTTTACGAGATGGTGCTGACGCGGGCTCTGGAGCGGCGCGGGCTGCACGTCGAGCGCCAGAAGCCCATCTGCTTCACCTACGACGGGATGGATTTCGAGGATGGCTTCCGCGTCGACCTGTTGGTCGAGGACCGGGTTGTTGTGGAGCTGAAATCAGTGGAAACCCTTGCTCCGGTGCACAGCAAACAGGTGCTGACCTATCTCCGGCTGATGCAGTTGCCCGTCGGTCTGCTGATCAACTTCGGAGCCGCCACGCTCAAGGAAGGGCTCCACCGCATCGTGAACCAGCTCGAACCCTCCGCGTCTCCGCACCTCCGCGTGAACCAGTCTCCTGCGTCATGAACGAAGCCGAGACTCGCGCCGAGTATATCGACCCCGCGTTGCGCGCGGCCGGCTGGGGCGTGGTCGAGGGCAGCCGGGTGCGGCGCGAGTTCCCGATCGCCCCCGGGCGGATCGAGGGTGGCGGCCGGCGCGGTAAGCCGCTCACCGCTGACTACATCCTCGAGTACCGCAACACCCGACTGGCCGTGGTCGAGGCGAAGGCATGGGACTACCCGCTCACCGAGGGCGTCGCGCAGGCGAAGAACTACGCCGGCAAGCTGGCGCTGCGCTGGGCCTACGCCACCAACGGCTGCGGCATCTACGCCATCGACTTGCGCGAGGGCGCCGAAGGTGAGATCGCGCAGTACCCGACGCCTGACGAGCTCTGGGCGGCGACGTTTCCCGCACCGAAGACGGTGGCCGGCGGTCCGTCGGGAAAGCCATTCGCGGCTGGGGCTGACGTGGCGACAGCGAGCACGGCGCAGTGGCGCGAGCGGTTCGCGGCGGTGCCGTTTGAGGACAAGGGCGGCTCGCACCCGGGCCGCTACTACCAGGACATCGCCGTCGAGCGTGTGCTCGCCGCGGTGTGTACTGGCCGGAAGCGCGTGCTGCTCACGCTCGCGACCGGCACGGGCAAGACCTTCATCGCGTTCCAGATCGCGTGGAAGCTCTTCCATGCCCGCTGGAACCTCTCGGGCGAGCCGACACGGCTCCCGCGTATCCTGTTTCTCGCCGATCGCAACATCCTCGCTGACCAGGCCTACAACGCCTTCTCCGCCTTCGAGGAGGACGCACTCGTACGCATCGCCCCCGACGAGATCCGCAAGAAGGGGCGCGTGCCGACCAACGGCAGCGTGTTCTTCACGATCTTCCAGACGTTCATGTCGGGGCCGCCGGGCGCCGATGGCCAGCCGTCGCCGTACTTCGGGGCCTACCCGCCGGACTTCTTCGACTTCATCGTGATCGACGAGTGCCACCGCGGCGGGGCCAACGACGAGAGCGAGTGGCGCGCGATCCTAGAGTACTTCGCGCCGGCCGTGCAGCTCGGCCTCACCGCCACGCCCAAGCGCGATGTGAACGTCGATACCTACGCGTACTTCGGCGAGCCGGTCTTCATCTACTCGCTGAAAGACGGCATCAATGACGGCTTCCTCACGCCCTTCCGCGTGCGCCAGATCGCGACGACGCTCGACGACTACGTCTACACGCCCGACGACCTGGTGCTGGAGGGCCGCGTCGAGGAAGGCCGCCGCTACGAGGAGAAGGACTTCAACCGCATCATCGAAATCGCCGCCCGCGAACGGAAGCGCGTGGAGCTCTTCATGGGCATGATCGACCAGCGGGAGAAGACGCTGGTGTTCTGCGCCTCGCAGGATCACGCGCTCGCCGTGCGCGACCTGATCAACCAGCACAAGGCGAGCAAGGATCCGAACTACTGCCACCGCGTCACGGCCAACGACGGCGCGCTCGGCGAGCAGCACCTGCGGGATTTCCAGGACAACGAGAAGACGATCCCGACGATCCTCACCACCTCGCACAAGCTCTCGACCGGCGTCGACGCCCGCAACGTGCGCAACATCGTCCTGCTGCGTCCGGTGAACTCGATCATCGAGTTCAAGCAGATCATCGGCCGCGGCACGCGCCTCTACGACGGCAAGGACTACTTCACGATCTACGACTTCGTGAAGGCGCATCAGCACTTCAGCGACCCGGAGTGGGACGGCGAGCCGCTCGCACCCGAGCCGCCGCCGGCGCCGCGTCCGCCGCGCGGGCCGGGTGGTGACGGCGAACCTCCGACCGGTCCCGGCCCGACGCCTCCACCACCCGTGGAGCGGCTCCGGATCAAGCTCGCCGACGGGAAGGCGCGCACGATCCAACACATGGCTGTCACCACTTTCTGGCATCCGGACGGAACGCCGATGTCTGCCCAGCAGTTTCTCGAGGCGTTGTTCGGCCAGTTGCCGGAGTTCTTCCACGACGAAGCGGAGCTGCGCCTGCTCTGGAGTGCACCCGATACGCGGGTGAAGTTGCTCGATGGGCTCGCCGAGAAAGGCTTCGGCCGGGCGCAATTGTGCGAGATGCAGCGGATCATCGACGCCGAGAAAAGCGACCTGTTCGATGTGCTCGCGCATGTCGCCTACGCGTTGCCGCCGCTCACGCGCGAGGCGCGCGCCGAGAAGGCGAAGGTGGCGATCAGCACGCATTTCAACAGCCGCCAGCAGGTGTTTCTCGACTTCGTGCTCTCGCACTACGTGAGCGCCGGCGTGGAGGAGCTCGACCGCGAGAAGCTCACGCCGCTGCTGCGGCTGAAGTACCACGACTCGATCGCCGACGCCGTGGCCGATCTCGGCCGGCCGGACGCGATCGGTGAGACGTTCGCTGGATTCCAGCGTTACCTCTATGAGGCGCCGCTGGCCGGTTGAGCCGGCAAGTGTGAAATGCGGCGGGGTAACGGCTGTCGCGTGTACGACACGTTCCGTTGCAGGCGACCGTTTGCAGGGCCGGTTGAGACGGTTGTTATGCCAGACGGAGCTTGTCGCATGGGCACGGGCGAGGGACAACGTAGGCCGACATGGCCGAGGCGCTTGAACCCGAGAGCTGGGACGAGGAGGTCGCGGAGCACGTGGACGAATGGTCGTCGGCGTCGCTGCGGCTGCTCGGCGGTTTCTGGGAGAAGGCCGGGGCGATGGCGTGGCCGCGCGATGCGACGGGCGAGGGCTACTGGGAGCTGCTGAAGGCGCGGCGCGTGGAGATCGCGTACTGCACGCTCTTCGTCTTCACCTCGAGCTTCGGGCAGACGTTCTTCCTGTCGCTGTTCAGCCCGCACTGGGGCGCGGCGCTCGGGCTCTCCGCGGGCACGCTGGGTCTGGTGTACGGGCTGGCGACGCTGGCGGCCGGGGCGCTGCTGCCGCTCTCGGGACGGTGGCTCGACAGTGCGCCCTCGGGGCGCGCGGGACTGGTGACGTTCGGCGGGCTCACGACGGCCTGCCTCGTGGCGGCGGCGGTGTCCAACCTGTGGTTGCTGGCGGCGGCGATGTTTCTCCTGCGCTTCTTCGGTCAGGGCATGTGCGTGAACGTGGGGCTGACGCGCGCGGCGCGCTGGTTCGACCACAACCGCGGCAAGGCGGTGAGCCTGGCGGTGACCGGGTTCCCGCTGGGCGAGGCGGTGCTGCCGATCGGCGCGACACTGCTCATCCACGCGCTGGGCTGGCGGTGGGCGTGGGTGGCGGTGGGGGCGATCAGCGCGCTGGTGCTGGCGCCGGCGGCCACGGCGTTGCTGGCGCGCCGGCGGGCGGTGCATGGGTTGGCGCAGGCGCCGGAGTGCGGACGCGCGGCGACGCCGGCGGAGTTTTGGGCAGTGGTGCGCGACTGGCGGTTCTGGGCGATGCTGGTCGTGACGGGACCGGTGCCGTTCGTGGGCACGGGGATCATCTTTTTCCAGGGCATGATCGCCGAGGCGCGTGGCTGGAACGCGGCGGTGATGCCGACGGGCTTCATCGTGTTCGCGGTGGTGCGGGCGTTGTTCTCGATCTCGGCCGGGGCGTGGGCGGACCGGATCGGTTCGCTGCGGCTGCTGGCGCTGCCGACGACGCTGTTCGGCGCCGGGCTGGGCTGCCTCACGCTGGAGTCACCGGTGTTTGCCTACGTGTTCTTTGGGCTGCTCGGGGTGGGTTTCGGCGCTTCGAGCGGGGTGATGACGACGGCGTGGACGGATCTGTTTGGCGTGCAACGCTTCGGACTGATCCGCGGGTTGAGCGGGGCGGTGGGCGTGGCGGCGACGGCGCTGTCGCCGATGGCGTTCGGCTGGGCGCACGATGCGGGCGTGCCGCTCAACGGCGTGCTGTGGGGCAGCGCGGCGTTTATGGCGGTGTGCGCGTGGCCGATGTGCGGCGTGCTCGCGCGGTACGGGCGGCGGCTTCGGTGAGACCGGAGGTGGTGTGGGGAACAACAACCGGATCTGGCGTTGTGCCGGGCCTGGTTCCCCAAAGAGTGGTGGAGCTACTGGCCGGCGCGGTTCTCGAGGTGGGCGAGCCAGCGGGTGGCGGAGTCGCGGGCGGCTTCGAAGGCGGGGGTGAGCTTGGCGACGGACTCGGGGTCGGCGGGCTTGCCGGCGCGGGCGTCGGTCTCGATGGCGGCGGTGATTTGCTCGATCTCGCGGAAGCCGATCATAGAGCAGGCGCCCTTGAGCCGGTGGGAAATGCGGTTGGCGGTGTCGATGTCGGCGGTCTCGGCGGCCTTCTGGAGGTCGACGAGGCGCTCGGTGGATTCGGAGAAGAAGCCGTCGAACATCTCGCGGGCGATGGTGAGCGCTTCGGCGGGCTCGGGGGGGAGGACGAATTCTAGGGCGGAGGCGTCGAAGGCGTCGTGCTTGGGCGGTTCGGCTTCGGCGGCGGCGAGCGCGGCGCGGGCGGCGGCGAGAGCCTTGGCGCGGCGGGCCTCGGTATTGGGTTTACGGACGGGGCGCTGTGGGGTGGCGGCGGGCGGCGTGGGCTCAGAAGAGGAAGCCGTGGTCATGGTCAGCGCGGGTTCGGCGGACGGAGCGGGAGCGGCTGTGGACTCGGTGGACGGAGTGGCTAGGGCGGGTTGGACTAGCGTCGGCGTGGCGGGCGGGGGTGTGCTCGGGCTGGGCGCGAGGG
>CAZXHR010000128.1:0-12623 GCA_964640465.1 uncultured Opitutaceae bacterium | reverse complement strand
CCCCCGCGCAGCCGGCCAAGCAGGGCTGACCGACTGTCTCCCCGTAGCTGGGCGACGCAGTCGCTCAGCTCCCCCCTTCGCCCCGCGGCCCGCAAAGCCGCGGGGCTATTCATAAGTCCAATGAGCCTTCGCAGCGCCACCGCAAGCGCTCGCCCACCGCACCGCCACTTGCCGCGTCCGGCACCAAGTCGTTATCTCGCCGAAACCTTTGCACGCAACATGCGTCTGCATTTGCGGTCACTCGAAACGATGCAGTCCCCTCGCCTCCATTCATCTTGCGCGTTCTGGCCCGTGATCATCCTCGTAGCCGCACTGCTCTCGCCGCTACTTCATGCGGCGCCGCCGGCCAACGACACGCTCGTCTACAAGGACGGCGACCGAATCCTCGGCCGGCTCGTTTCCGACGACGGCAAGACGATCGTCTTCCGCTCGAACCGTTTCGGCGAGCTAAGCGTGCCGCACAACCAAGCGGACATCATTATCGGCGGGCTGCCCCCGCCTGTGTCGCAGCCCCTGGCCGCCGTCCCCCCACCACCTACCGCCGCCGCGACTAGCTCGCCCGCTACCGCCGAGAACAAAGGCGAGACCGATCGCACGCAGGAGCGCCTCATGATCGACCGGCTCAGCACCACGCTCCGCCACTACTTCGGCCCCTGGCACGGCCGGATCGCCTTCTCCTCCACCGTCGTCAACAGCACCGATTCGACCCAGAGCGAAGTGCTGGAGGGCAAGATGGAGCGCAAATGGGTCGGCGACGAACTCCGCTTCGAGGGCCGCTACGAATTCAGCGCCACCAACGAGGAGACCAACACCGACATCACCAAGGGCAGCGCCTACTGGCGCCACGACCTCTCGCGCCGCTGGTTCACGCTCGTCCACCCCTCCGCCGAGTGGAACCGGAACTACACCTACAACAACGTCGAGGCCGACTACATCCTGCTGCAGGACGAAGTCGGCGGCGGCATCACCATCTGGGACCGCCCAGGCAAGAAGCTCCGCCTCGGCGTCGCCCACAACTTCTACGATGTCTGGTCGACGACCACCAGCGGCCACCTCAGCCGCAACATCGAGTCGCTATTCGTCGAGGCGGAGTTTGCTCTGCCGTGGAGCATGAAGCTTACCGAACGCGGCATCCGCTACATCTCGTTCCTCGGAGGCACCTCCGGTTGGGAAAGCCAGCTGGAGCTCAGCAAGAAGTTCTCCGAAAACCTCATGTTGGCCCTCCGCCACGAGGCCCGCTACAACCAACCCGACATCCGCGTCGAGGACTACGCCTCCTGGCATCTGCTGCTCGGCCTCGATTTCTGAGCATCCAGCGGATCATCGCCGATGGCGGTCTGGGATTCCTTCGACGCACGAAACCGCCTAGTCTTTCGGTGCCCAAGGCGGCGCATGGAAGCGCCTCCCGATTTTCCCTGGCTCCGATGGGAGCGGCGCAGGGGAGCCGCTGCGACAGCAAGCGCCTACCGACCGAGGAGAACTCGCCAGCGCTGCGCCCCATGACACCGCACAGGCGCCGACGCGCGATGTATCACACGATCCCGTCGCGACAGCACGGAATCCCGTTCCGATCGCGACAGGATTTCGTGTTCTCCATCTACCGGCTCACTCGTGCAGGAGCTCGCCTGAGAGCACACTTTTCTGTCGCGATCGGGACAGAAAAACGTGCTCTCGCGGGCCTGCGTCGTGGGCAGCCGCTCCGGAGTTTGCCCTTGGCGTGACATGGCGTTGCGCCGACACTGCCCGCGCATGTCCCGCTGGCTCGCCAGCCTCGTCTTCCTCGGCACGCTCGCGTTCTTCGGCGCGTTCGTCGTCTGGCCTGTCGTCCAGATCGTGCAGGGCGGATTCCTCGACGCCAACGGCCATTTCACCCTCGCACACCTCGGCGCGCTGCTCGCGCATCCGCTCTACCGCGAGGGGTTGCTCAACTCCTTCCTGCTCGCCTGCGTCACCACCGTGTTCGCCTTCGCGCTCGGACTGCCGCTCGCGTACTGCGCCGACCGTTTCCGTTTTCCGGGGAAAACCGCCCTCACCGCGCTGATCCTCGTGCCGCTCGTCCTGCCGCCCTTCGTCGGCGCGATCGGCCTGCGCCAGATCTTCGGCCAGTACGGTGCGCTCAACGCCCTGCTCCAGCACGCAGGTCTCCTCGCCGAAGGCGCCACCATCGACTGGCTAGCACACGGCCGCTTCTGGGGCATCGCGCTGGTCGAGGCGCTCAACCTCTACCCGATCATCTTCCTCAACGCCGTGGCGGCCCTGGCCAACGTCGACCCCGCGATGGAGGAGGCCGCGGCCAACCTCGGTTGCACGGGCTGGCGGCGCTTCCGCCGGATCACCCTGCCGCTCATCCGCCCCGGACTCTTCGCCGGCGGCACCATCGTCTTCATATGGGCGTTCACCGAGCTCGGCGTGCCTCTGGTTTTCGACTACGACCGGCTCGCCTCCGTGCAGCTCTTTGCGCTGCTCAAGGAGATGACGGGCACCCCCGCCCCGTACGCCCTCGTGGCGCTGCTGCTCCTCCTCAGCACGCTCTTCTACGCCCTGGGCCGCGGTTTCTTCGGTCGGAGCAGTCATGCGATGATCGCCCGCGCCAACACCACCTCCGCCGCGCGCCGCCTGCCCTGGTGGCGCGCGCTGTCCGTCTCGCTGTTCTTCGTCGTGGTGCTCGCCTTCGCCGTGCTGCCGCACATCGGCGTCGTCCTCGTCGCCAGCTCGCGCGACTGGTACGCCACGCTGATCCCCGAGCAGTTCACGCTGGAGAACTTCCGCCTCGCGCTGGGCCACGACCTCACCGTCTCTTCCATCGGCAACAGCCTGCGCTACGCCGCCCTCGCCACGGGGCTCGACCTCGCGCTCGGTGTCGCCATCGCCTGGGTCGTCGTCCGCAGCAAGCTGCCGGGTCGCCAGTTCCTCGATTCGCTGGCGATGCTCCCGCTCGCCGTGCCAGGGCTCGTCCTCGCCTTCGGCTACCTCGCGATGACTCGCGAGGGCCGGTTCTTCGCCGCGCTCGATCCGGTCGAGAACCCCACGATCCTCCTCGTGATCGCCTACGCGGTGCGCCGCCTGCCCTACGTCGTGCGCGCCGCCGCCGCCGGCTTCCAGCAGACGAGCATCTCGCTCGAGGAGGCCGCCCAGAGCCTCGGCGCCACCGCGTGGCGGGCGCTGCGCCGGATCACCCTGCCGCTCATCGCCGCCAACCTCATCGCCGGCGGCCTGCTCGCCTTCGCCTTCGCGATGCTCGAGGTCTCCGACTCGATCATCCTCGCGCAGAAGGCCGACTATTTCCCGATCACGAAGGCGATCTACGAGCTGTTCCAGCTTCTCGGCGACGGCCGCTATCTCGCCTCCGCGCTCGGCACTTGGGCCATGGCCTTCCTCGCGCTGACGCTCGTCGCTCTCGGCGTCCTCCTCGGCAAGAAGGCCGGCACGCTCTTCCGCGGCTGAGCCGTCTGCGTCGGCGCTGCATTCGCAAGTTGCCGTCGTTCGCCCGACTGCGTTTCGCTGCGCGCCGCGCCATGCCTTATCTGATCCTCGTCTCGCTGCTCTGGGCCTTCTCGTTCGGTCTCATCAAGACCTATCTGGGCGGCATCGACAGCACGTTCGTGGCAGCAGTACGCGTGGCGCTCGCGCTGCTCGTCTTTCTGCCGTTCCTGCGTCCGCGGGCCGTGTCGGTATCCGTCGCGCTGAGGCTGGTCGGAATCGGCGCGTTGCAGTTCGGGCTGATGTACCTCGCCTACCTCGCGGCGTTCGACTCGCTCGAAGCCTACCAGGTGGCCGTGCTCACCATCGTCACGCCGATCTTCGTCTGCCTCGCCGCAGACGTTCTCGACCTCCGTTTCCGCTGGGCGCCGCTGTTCGCCGCGATCTTGGCCGTGGCTGGTTCCGGCGTGATCGTCGCGCAGAAGCCGCTCGGCCGCGCCGAATGGTGGGGCATCGTGCTCGTGCAGCTCTCCAACATCTGCTTCGCGCTCGGGCAGGTGCTCTACCGCCGTTGGAAACTCCGGCAGCCGCAGGTGCGCGACCGCGATGTATTCGCATGGCTGTACCTCGGAGCCGTGCTGGCCACCGCGCCGTTGGCGCTTCTGCACGGCAATCCAGGCGCGACCGCAAACGCGATCACTCCGCACCAGCTCGGCGTGATCGTCTATCTCGGCGTGCTCGCCTCCGGAGCGGCGTTCTTCCTCTGGAACCTCGGCGCCGTGCGCGTCTCGACCAGCTCCTTGGCCGTGATGAACAACGCGAAGCTACCGCTGGGTGTGGCGGTGTCGCTGCTGGTCTTCGGAGAGAAGACCGACATCGCCCGCCTGTTGCTCGGCGGCGGCCTAATCCTCGCCGCGGCGCTCTACGCGCAGTGGCTCGAGAAACGCGGACGCGGATAAAGCCTGCCAAGGCCTGATACGCCAATACTCGCGTTCGTCAGGAGCTGCCGGATCCGCCACTTTCCCGCTATTGCGCATACTCGGTATCTCGGCCACGTGCCCGCCGCTCGCCCCAGGCGATCATGTCAACCAATAGTTGACATGATCGGAAATCACCAAGCGCACACGCCAGGGGAGAAGAGCCGTCTCACGAGGGACGGCCGAAGCCGCCCTTGATCACCTCGAGATTCTTCACGCCGACCGCCTCGAACTCCTTCCAGTAGCCCTCCTCGAGTGCCTTGAGCTCGGCATCGCGGTCCTCGCGCTGCTCGGTCGTCTCGGGAGCGCCCTCGGGATCGGGCACAGCGGGGCGGCCGTTGTTGCGCTCGTAATCGCGCTCGGCCAGACGGGTGACCAGCTCCTGCCAGAAGGTGTCCTCGTCGTAGTCATTGATCGCTTCGCTCACACCGGGCTCCTCGGGCATCGCCTCGGTGAAGTTGAAGACCGCCTCGTCAGGCTGGTCTACCAGATCGGCGCAGCCGAACGACTCGGCATAGCCGAGAAATCCCTGCAGCGCCTCCTCGCACTTCAGGCGCAAGCCCACGGGCTCGTCGTCGCGACGTCCGTTGAGGACGTGGTCGGCGATGTAGAGCATCTGGAGGATGCGGCGGTATTCCTTGGGGGAGAGCTGAAGCTTCATGAGAAAAGGCGGTGCACAGACCGGACTCAATTCTTGCTCGGATCCTCGGGCTCGTCGGCGATCACGCGCCATTCGAGGCCAAGACTGCCGACGATGCGGCGCCACAGGCCGACGCCGTCGAGCCGGCCGAGCAGTTCCGCGGGCACGGGCGACACGAGCCAGGTGTTCTGCTTCATCTCATTCTCGAGCTGCCCCGCGCTCCAGCCCGAGTAGCCGAGGAAGGCCCGCACCTCGAGGACGGTCTCGCTCATCAGCTGCTGGAGCTTCTTCGGGTCGAGCCCAAAGTAGAGTTTGAACGTGCCGTCGACGGTGGTCGTCTGCCAAGCGACGAGGATGAGCTGCTCGGGATTGACCGGACCTCCACAATACAACGGCACACTCGCCAGCTCGCTGCGGCAGAACTCGGGACCGAGGTCGGAGAGCGTCTTGTCGAGCGGGCGGTTGAGCACCACGCCCATCGCACCCTCGGCGTTGTGGAGCGACATGAGGACGACCGTCCGCGCGAAGTTCGGATCGCGCAGTTTCGGGTGGGCCAGCAACAGCGAGCCGGCCAGCCACACAGTCTTGTCTCCTCGTTCTCTCATCGCAGCGGTAGCCTGTGAAACAGGCCCGGATCGTCGCGCTGCGCCAGCGCGAAAATCGGGAATTCCCCGCGGGCGAGACCATGCCGTCCGCCGGGCGGACACGGCGCGCGCAGGGCACTCAGAGTTTCACCAGATCGACACCGGCATCGCCGATGACCAGCGGCACGAGCGGATCGTTGTGGTAGTCGCTATGGAACTTGATCGTGCGGATACCGGCAGCGGCCAGGATCTTCGCGCAGTTGATGCAGGGGTAATGGGTCACATAGGCTACGCAGCCGTCGAGGCTGCTGCCACGCCGCGCTGCATCGGCGATGGCGTTCTGCTCGGCGTGGACGGTGCCCTGCTCGTGGTCGTCGCGCACACGCGAGACATGCGGCGTGCCGGGGAGGAAGCCGTTGTAGCCGGCAGCAACGATGCGGTTGCGGCGCTCCCCCGCAGAGACGATCACGCAGCCCACGTGGAGCCGCTCACACGGCGAGCGCGAGGCGATGAGATGCGCCGTGGCCATGAAGTACTCATCCCACGAAGGACGGGCGGCAAAATGGCCGATGGCGTCGGCGATCAGATCGATCGGACTGGTGGCGGGTGGAGGCGTTCTTTGTTTACGCGGCATGGCGACGTGGAGCGTCAGCATCCGGCGCCGTCCGGCACGGTTCAACGCCTTTCTCGGTCATACCCAAGCCGGCGCCATCTTCCGCCGGCCCGGCATCCGGGCGCAATAAAGGAGGGAGAGAATCACGCCTAGCTGATCACACGTGGAGCTTGGTCACCTGCGCCAGAGTCGCTCGCCTTCGCGACGGCGCTCGGAGGCAGCCGATTTCGTAAGCCAGGTGACCGGCTCGTCGTTCGCCCAAGACCAAGTCTTGCCAACGACGAATACCTTCGTCGCGAGATCGGGCAGGCGCTCGACGATCTGGTCGCTGGCGGCCGACTTCATCATCGCGCCGAGCGCGCCGTTGGGACGCTCAACCTTGGCAAAGACCCAGAGCTCGTTCCGCACCTTGCGCACTTCCTCGATCTTGAGCTCCCACGCGCCGTCGGGCGTCATCACCTCGACTGTAATTGTTTTTTGGACTATTGCGCGGGGCTGGAGCTTCCCAGAATTGCCGGAGCTCTCGTCGTCGGGCGCGGCTTTCCCAAGGGCGCAAAAAAACAGGCAGAATGCTAGGAGGGGGTATAGCGGCCGGGGTATCATAGCCGAATATTGTGAACACAAGGTGAACTTGGCAACACCGCGCTCACTCAAGGCCAACAAAGTCGAATCGGACTCCACAACCAAGCGGCGCCCACTCCCGCCGCCGCTACCGCTCCAAGAGCGGGGACCAAGACAATCAAACCGAAGGAACCGGGCGGCTCCCGCACCGACCGCCTCGAACCAACGGGGCCATGCCATCTCGCTGCCACTTCCCGACCTAGAACAGCGCGAAAACGGGGTTGCCGACGCGTCATCGACGCATCGCCCTCCACCGCCGCACCGCGATGATGCCGATAGTCCCGATACCGAAAAACAGCGCACAGGTCTGCGGCTCGGGAATCGCGGTGTACGTCAGCATGAGTTCCGTGCTGTCGTGCGAGTTCAAGTTGATCGAAAACGTGCCCGAGTAGCCGGCTAGGCTTCCGTTCAGCATCGTGAAGCGCGAAAGATCCAGACTTGAAAGATCGGCGGTCGAGTCCAGCAGAGTCCACTGGCCATCGGCGAGTCCGTCGAACGTGCTCGAGTTCAACAGCAAGCTGATCGCGGACGTCCCGAGCGTGACCTCGCCGTCGACGATGAGCCGATCCGAGTAGCCACCGCTGTCGAAGTCGAACGAGTATGTTCCGCCATCGAATCGCAGCGAACCTGTAGCGAACGTTCCTACACCGCCAAGGGCGCCAGCGCTCAAGAGACCGCCAGCGTTGAGCGTCAGGTCGCCGACTCTGCCCGTACCATAGAGCGTCCCGCTTACCGTCACGGCACCGGCGACAGTGCCGGCGTCGCTGATAAAGATGCCACCACTTCCAACTGTCACGCTGCCGTTGATGGTGCCGGCATTGCTCAGCGTAGCCTCGGCGGCGACCGTCACAGCCGCCCTCTGCGCCAACGACCCTGACTCGGAAATCCGAAGCGTGCCCGCATTGACGCGCGTCGCACCGATAAAGCTGTTCATTCCGGAAAGCACGAGAGTGCCCCCGCCGTCCTTGATCAGTCCGGAACTTGCGTACGTGGGCTCGTTATACGGAACAATGGAAGCGCGGATCGTCGCCGTGGCGCCCGAGCTCACGGTAATATGCGGAGCGGAGGCACCGCTGGGCTGCGCCAGCACCAGCTGCGTGTGATGCGCGTTGCCCGTGCCATAGCTATCGGACTCGATAACATAGCCGTCGGTCCGGAAGTCCAAGGCATTGGCATAGATGTACCGCTGCGCATCGTCCATCCCAGCGCCGACCAACGTGACTGTTCCGGCAACCTCTCCGGCGAAGATGGCGGTGTTACCGCCGCCATCCCAGAAGCCAGCCCCCCAGCCCTCCCAAGCCCTGGTGTCCGGTCCAGACCCAAACTTGGTAGGATAATTGGTGGACCAAGACCCGCTACCGCCCAATACCGAGTCGGGACCATGCTCAATCCAGTACTCGTGGACGATGTCCACAAAATCTCCGTACCAATACAGGTCGCGCGCAACGCTCTGCGCCGGACAAAGCCAGCAAACCGAGAGTGCGACACCGCAGCTCTTGAGCGCGAAGGATGTGGGGGATACTCGCATGGAATCTAGGGAGATTCACCCAATCGCCATTCAAAGTTCAAGCGTGCCGATTCAGCATACTCACGCCTCCGAATGCAGGCATGGGGCAAAGACCCTACCCTCCCTCGGCACGTCCTGTACCGACTTCTACCGCAGCGAGGTCAAGCACACCGCGAAATCCGCCGGAATCGGGCTGTTCACGACCACTGGCGAACCAGTGATCGGATGAGGAAACTCCAGCCGGGCCGCGTGCAGCAACACGCGAGTCACCGCCATGCTCCCGCCGCCCGGGACCGGCAGGCGCACCGGCCCGCCGTAAAGCTCGTCGCCAACGATCGGGTTTCCACCCTCGGCGAGATGCACGCGGATCTGGTGCGTGCGCCCGGTGTGCGGTTGCGCCTCGACGAGGAGCGCACCGGGGAGGCGTTCGAGCAGGCAGAACGATGTCTGTGCCGGGTCGCCGCCGCTGCGCACGGCGCCGAATTTGGTCGCCTTGCCCACCCGGCCTACCACTCCGAGATAGTTCTCAACGCGCCACGAATCCGGGCATGCCGCCCCCGCCTTCTCCGCGGCAAGCGCCTGATAGGTCTTCTGCGCGGTCTTGCCGGAGAACAGCGCCGCGGTCGCCGCGTTGGCTCGCCGATCCTTGGTGAAGAGCAGCACGCCCGTGGTATCGCGATCCAGCCGGTGGTGAAGCCCGAGGTAGATTTCCCCGGCATCCCGCCGCGAGAGATAGTCCTTCAGCGTGCCGAAGACGCTGGGACGAGACGGGTCGAGCGTCGGCTGCGTCGGCAGTCCGGCCGGCTTGTCGACGACGATCAGCCACTCGTCCTCATACAGGATACGTTCCGGGGTCCAGGAAAAGGTCGCCGCCGTTTCAGCGGTTTGGCGCTGGGGCGCAGCGGCGCCGCGGCCCGCACCGAGCATCTCCGGATCGAACGTCGCATCCACACGGTTTCCCGCCCGCAACGCGTGGGAACCGTGCCGCTCCGGGCGACCGTCGCACTGCACCCGCCCCCGATGGAGGAGCCGGTCCACTTGGGCGCGTGTTACGGCGTGGCCAAACGCCTCGGCCAGCGCCGCCACGAGAAACCGGTCGAGCCGCATTCCTTCGTGTGCCGCGCCGATGCGCCAAGTCTGTCTCCTCGTGGCCATGTACCGCGAAGCGTGGAACAGTCCGCACCCGCCTGACAAGGCCCTGCGAGGAGCAAGACCTCGGACACCGGTTCCAAGCGCAGAATAGACTCCCGCGCATCGTCGTGTTTGGCTGCACCCATGACCAACACCACGCTTCACGTCCTCGACAACCACAAGAGCGAGCGGTCCTTCACCGGCCAACCCGTCGACGACGACGTGCTCGACAGTGTGCTCCGCGCCGCGTGGCACGGCCCGTCCTCCGTCAACGGCCAGCAGACCTCCGTTATCGTCGTCCGCGATCCCGCCCGCCGCGCCCGGCTCTCCGCAATCGCCGGCGGCCAACCATGGGTGGCGCAGGCTCCGATCTTCATCGTGGTGGTCGTCGATTTTCACAAGCCTTGGCTTGCGCTCCAGCGCCGCGGCATCGAGCAGCAGGCCCACGCCAGCGTCGAGGGTCTGGTCGCCGGCACGCTCGACGCGGGCATCGTCCTCGGCCGACTCATGGTCGCCGCGCAAAGCTGCGGTCTCGGCATCGTCCCCGTCGGTGGCATCCGCCGCGATCCGTTGGCCGTCGTCGAACTCCTCGGACTTCCGAAGCTCACCTTCCCCGTCAACGGCGTCTGCCTCGGCCATGTCGCCCAGCCCGCAACCAAGAAACCGCGACTGCCGCTGGCCACCTTCCGCCACGACGAGCGCTACCGTGAAGAGGGGCTGTCCGAGGCGTTCGACGCCTACGACCGCGAGTTGCTCGCCCACTGGAAGACCACCGGTCGTGACGACGGCCAGACCTGGACCGATTCCATCGCCGGTTTCTACAGCAAGGTCTATTTCCCAGGCATGAAAGCCGCCGTCGAAGCGCAGGGTTTCCGGCTCGACCGCTGACCGGGTTGCGAACGCGCGTCATTACGGCGCGGCAACGTTCCCTTCGCCCGATTCTCCAACTCGTGGCCAGCCACGCGCCAGCGCCCCTCCGGCGCCGCATCCGCGTACGCGGCATAAGCTCCTCATCGTGAGCGTTTTCGTCCGCCGCGCCACCCCTGCCGGCGACGCGAGTGCTATCGCTATTTGGAATCATTCTAATTCCTTCTTGAAACTAAGTCCCATTTCCAGATCCTAACGCCGTTCTCGCGTCCCGATGCCCGCTAGCACCACCAACACCGAAGCTCTCGCCCAGCGCCTTGCCGGCAGTGGCCTGCGCACCACGCCGCAGCGGGAGATCGTCTATCAGGTGCTGCAGGAGCGCCGCGACCACCCCACCGCCGACGAGATCTTCGCCCGCGTGAAGGCCAAGATGCCGACCATCTCCCTCGCCACTGTCTACAACTGCCTCGAAACCCTCGTGCAGTGCGAGCTGGTGAAGCAGGTCCACTTCGAGCGCGAGTCCACCCGCTACTGCTCCAACCTCGTCGAGCACGCCCACTTCATCGATACCGCCACCGGCCGGATCTTCGATGTCCCGCTCTCCGCCGCCAACCTCTCGCAACTGAAGGACGCCCTCCCCCCCGGCTTCACGATGGACGGCGTCGAACTCAACATCCGTGGCACAGCCGCAGCTTCAGCTCCGGCGACTCCAGCCACAGCCTCCTGATCCACTTCAACCCGTCGCCTCGGCCCAATCTCAAATCGGCAATCCGAAACCGAAAATTTTCCGACTCCTTTCCCAAATGAACGCCCTCGAGATCAAAGACCTCCACGTCAACATCGGTGACAAGCCGATCGTCAAAGGCCTCACCATCACCGTCCGCAAGGGCGAGGTCCACGCCATCATGGGGCCCAACGGCACCGGCAAGTCCACCCTCTCGAAGGCCATCGCCGGCCACCCCGACTACACCGTCACCTCCGGCACCGTCCTGCTCGACGGCCGCAACATCCTCGAGATGGAGCCCGACGAGCGCGCCCGCGCCGGCCTCTTCCTCGCCTTCCAGTACCCGTGCGAAATCCCCGGCGTCTCCATCGCCAACTTCCTCCGCGCCGCCACCCAGGCCCGCCTGCCCGAGGGCGAGGAGATCGACGCCACCGCCTACTACAAGCGCCTCTACGCGAAGATGGACGGGCTCAAGATGGACCGGAAGTTCACCTCCCGCTCCGTCAACGAAGGCTTCTCCGGCGGCGAGAAAAAACGCTGCGAGATCCTCCAGATGGCCATGCTGGAACCCTCCTACGCCATCATGGACGAAACCGACTCCGGCCTCGACATCGATGCCCTGCGCATCGTCTCCGAAGGCGTCAACGCCCTCCGCGGCCTGACTCTCGGCGTCCTCCTCATCACCCACTACCAGCGCCTCCTCGACTACATCGTCCCCGACTTCGTCCACGTCATGTACGACGGCCGCATCGTTAAAAGCGGCGACAAGTCCCTCGCCCTCGAGCTCGAAGCCAAGGGCTACGACTGGGTGAAGGATCTCGTCGCTCCCGCCACGAAATCCTGAGCACGCGCCAGCCACAACCCACGCGCACCATGAGCTCGCCCGACAACTCCGACTCCGTCCCTGTCGCGCTCCCGCCCGACGACACCACCGGCGTCAACCCCGTCACCGGCATCGACCAGACCGTCGGCGACTTCACCTACGACGTGAAGTACGACTTCGACGCCGGCACCGGCCTCACGCCAGCGACCATCGACTACATCAGCGCCGCCAAGAAGGAGGCCGAGTGGATCCGCGAGTTCCGCCACAAGGCGCTCAAGATCTTCGAGTCAAAACCGCTGCCCACCCACTGGGCGACGAAGGACCTCGAAAACGTCGATTTCTCCAAGATCCGCTACTACCTCGCCCAGGGCCAGAAGCCCAAGCGCTCCTGGGACGAGGTGCCCGACGACATCAAGAAGACCTTCGAACGCCTCGGCGTGCCCGAGCAGGAGCGCAAGTTCCTTGCCGGCGTCGAGGCCCAGTTCGACTCCGAGGCCGCGTACTCGAACATCAAGGCCGCCGTCGAGAAGCAGGGCGTGATCTTCATGAACTCGACGCAGGCCCTGCGCGAGCACCCCGACCTCTTCCGCAAGTGGTTCGGCAAAGTCATCCCGCCCGGCGACAACAAGTTTGCCGCGCTCAACAGCGCCGTCTTCTCCGGCGGCTCCTTCATCTACGTGCCGCCGGGCGTGAAGGTCACCCACCCGCTCCAGGCC
>CAZXHR010000127.1:0-12796 GCA_964640465.1 uncultured Opitutaceae bacterium | reverse complement strand
GCCCCGACAGCCGCCGCACCCGCCGCCGCCCAGCCCGGCCGCTAACCGCACCGCCGGAGTCCCACCATGTTATCACGTTGCTTCCTCAAGCGGCCGGTCTTCGCCTGGGTCATCGCCATCGCGATGATGACCCTCGGACTGCTCGCGATCAAAAACCTCTCCGTCTCCCAGTACCCGCCGATCGCGCCCCCATCGATCGCGATCGATTGCGCCTATCCCGGCGCCTCGGCCGAGACCGTCGAGAACAGCGTCACCCAGCTCATCGAGCAGAAGATGACCGGGTTCGACGACATGCTCTACATCTCCGGCACCAGCGACTCCTCCGGCGGCAGCCGCATCGAACTCACCTTCAAGCCCGGCACCGACCCCGACCTCGCATGGGCCAAGGTCCAGAACAAGCTCCAGCTGGCGATGTCCAGCCTGCCGAGCACGGTCCAGAGCACCGGCGTCTCCGTCAGCAAGTCCACCCGCAACTACCTGCTCATCTTCGGCCTCGTCTCCGAGGATGGCACCATGCTCCGCGAGGACCTGCAGGACTACGCCGTCTCGAACCTTGAAAAGGTCCTGGCCCGAATCCCAGGCGTCGGCGAAGTCAACACCTTCGGCTCCGGCTACGCAATGCGCGTCTGGCTCGATCCGGATCGGCTCAACAAATACCACCTCACCATCACCGACGTCATCGCCGCGCTCAAGACCTACAACGTCGAGGTCTCCGCCGGTCAGCTCGGCGGCGCGCCCGCCGTCCCCGGCCAGCGCCTGAACGTCTCCATCGTCGTCCAGAACCTCCTGCAGACCCCCGAGCAGTTCGCCGCCGTCCCGCTCGTCACCAACCCCGACGGCTCCGTCGTGCGCATCAGCGATGTCGGCCGCGCCGAACTCGGCACCGAGTCCTACGCCATGGACGCCTTCTACAACGGCAAACCAGCCGCCGCCATGGCCATCCGGCAGGCCCCGGGTGCCAACGCTCTCGATACAGCCGACGCTGTGAAGGCCAAGCTCGCCGAGATGAGCCGCTATTTCCCCGCCGGCATGAAGGTCGTCTATCCGTACGACACGACTCCCTTCGTCAAAGTCGCCATCCATGAGGTGATCAAGACACTCGTCGAGGCCGTCGGCCTGGTCTTCATCGTCATGTGGCTGTTCATGGGCAACATGCGCGCCACGCTCATCCCGACCATCGCCGTGCCGGTCGTGCTCCTGGGCACCTTCGCCGTGCTCATGCTCTGCGGCTACTCGATCAACATGCTCACCATGTTCGCCATGGTGCTCGCGATCGGCCTGCTGGTCGACGACGCCATCGTCGTCGTCGAGAACGTCGAGCGCATCATGTCCGAGGAGGGACTCTCTCCCATGGACGCCACCGCCAAGTCGATGGACCAGATCACGCCGGCCCTCATCGGCATCGGCTTGGTTCTCTCCGCCGTCTTCGCGCCGATGGCCTTCTTCGGCGGCTCCACCGGCGTCATCTACCGCCAGTTCTCCGTCACGATCGCCGCGTCCATGCTGCTCTCCGTCGTCGTGGCATTGATCCTCACGCCGGTGCTCTGCGCCTCGATGCTCAAGCCCGTCGTCAAGGGTCACGAAGCCGCCGAGGGCGCCATCTGGTTCCTCCGCCCGTTCTTCCTCTGGTTCGACCGCACCTTCTTCCGCTTCCGCGACATCTACGTGCGCCACGTCGACCATGTCCTCCACCGCAAGGTGCGCTACATTCTCGTGTTCGTCGTGATCGTCGGCGCGCTCGGCTTCCTCTTCAAACGCATGCCTACCAGCTTCCTCCCCGAGGAGGACCAGGGCATGATGATGTGCCAGATCATGATGCCGAACGGCGCCACCAAGGAGCAGACACAGGCCGCCGCCACCGAGCTCCAGCAGTACCTCGCCGAAAACGAGAAGGACTCCGTCGAAGCCTGCCTGATGATCGTCGGTATGGGCTTCTCCGGAACCGCCCAGAACAACGGCATGGTGTTCGCGAAGCTCAAGGACTGGGAGCTGCGCACACGTGCCGACCAAAAGGTCTCCGCCATCGCGGGCCGCATCATGCGTGCCTTCGCCGGCAAGCGCGACCGCATGATCTTCGCGTTCGCCCCGCCCGCCGTCACCGAGCTGGGCAACGCCCAGGGCGTCGACTTCCAGCTCCTCGACCGCAGCGGCCTCGGCCACGCCAAGCTCATGGAGGCCCGCAACCAGCTCCTCGGCATGGCCATGAAGGATCCGCGGCTGGCCAGCGTCCGCCCCAACGGCTTGGAAGACACCACCCAGCTCCGTATCGACATCGACTGGGACAAGGTCGGCGCGCTCGGCGTGCCGCTCAGTTCGATCCACGCCGCGCTCTCGTCCTCGCTCGGCTCCGCCTACGTCAACAACTTCATCAAGAACGGCCGCGTGAAACGCGTCTTCGTCCAGTCCGACGCTCCCTTCCGCAGCGAGCCCGCCAATCTCGAGAAGATCCACGTCCGCGCCAACAACGGCAAGATGGTGCCCTTCTCCACCTTCGCCACGCTGCGCTGGTCCAGCGGCTCGCCGCGTCTCGAGCGCTTCAACGGCTTCCCCTCAATGAACATCTGGGCGCAACCCGCCCCAGGCCGCAGCTCCGGTGAGGCCATGCAGGCCCTCGAAGAGATCTGCGCCAAGCTCCCGCAGGGCATCGGCTACGACTGGAACGGCCTCTCCTACCAGGAACGCCAAGCATCCTCCCAGACCGGCATGCTCTTCGCCTTCTCGGTCTTCGTGATCTTCCTGTGCATGGCCGCCCTCTACGAGAGCTGGCCGATCCCGGTGTCGATCCTGCTCGCGCTCCCGCTGGGCGCCCTGGGCGGCGTCATCGCTAGCTCGATGCGCGGCCTGACCAACGACGTCTACTTCCAGATCGGCCTGCTCACCACGCTCGGCCTCACCACCAAGAACGCCATCCTCATCGTCCAGTTCGCCAAGGCGCGCTACGAGGAGGGCATGGGCCTGATCGAGGCCACCGTCGAAGCCTCGAAGCTCCGCCTGCGCCCGATCGTCATGACCTCGCTCGCCTTCGGCTTCGGCGTCGTCCCCCTAGCCATCGCCACCGGTGCCGGCGCTGGCGCCATGAAGGCCATCGGCACCTCCGTCCTCGGCGGCATGGTCACCGGCACCGTGCTCGTCGTCGTCTTCGCCCCGCTCTTCTACGTGCTCATCGAGAAAACCTTCGGCCGCAAGAAACCGCAGCTCGCCGCCAAATGAGCCGCCACAACCCATTCCGGGAATCGAAACCCATGAAACGTTCGTCCCTCCTCCTGCTCGGCGGCCTCGTCCTCGGCGCCGCCGGCTGCACCATGGAGCCGCGCTACCACCGGCCCACAGCGCCCATTCCGGGCCAGTGGCCCGCCAGCGTCGCCACCGCACAAGGTCAGCCCGACGCCGCGCCTGCGGCCGCCGCCCTCGCCTGGCGCGACTTCATCGCCGACGCCAAGCTCCGCCAAGTCGTCGAGCTCGCGCTCCAGAATAACCGCGACCTCCGCGCTGCGGCCCTCAACGTCGAGCTCGCCCGCGCGATGTATGGCATCCAGCGCGACTCACTCTTCCCCTCCGTCACCGTGCAGGGCAGCGGCGGCAAGCAGCGCGCCTCCGCCGAACTTACCGAGGCCGGGCGAGCCCGCACCACCGAGAGCTACAGCACAAGCCTCGGCGTGCTCTCCTGGGAGGTCGATTTCTTCGGCCGCGTGCGCAGCCTCAACAAGGAGGCCTGGCAGAAATACCAAGCGTCCAAGGAGGCCCGCCGCAGCGCTCAGACGCTCCTCGTCTCCAACGTCGTCGCCGCCTACCTCAACCTCGCCGCCAACCGCGACGCCCTCGCCCTCGCGCAGGACACCCTTCGCGCGCAGGAGGCCTCCTACCGGCTCGTCCGCCGACAGTACGAGGCCGGCGTCGCCACCGAGCTCGACCTGCGCCAGGCGCAGACACCGCTCGAGACCGCCCGCGCCAGCGCCGCCCAGTACACGCGCCTGCTCGCCCAGGCCGAGAACGCCCTCAACCTCCTCGCCGGCACCACCGTACCCGCCGATCTGTTACCCGACGGGCTCGCCCAGGTCGCCGACTTCAAGGAGATCGCCGCCGGCCTGCCCTCCGACGTCCTCCTCGGCCGTCCCGACGTCATGCAGGCCGAGGCCACGCTGAAGGCCGCCAACGCCGACCTCGGCGCCGCCCGCGCCGCGTTCTTCCCGCGTATCGTGCTCACCGGCACCGTCGGTTCCGCCAGCCGCGAGCTCAACGGCCTGTTCGACGGCGGCACCGGCACCTGGAGCTTCCTGCCCAGCGCCAGCATGCCGATCTTCGACGCCCGCACCTGGACCGCCCACCGCGGCGCCCAGGTCCAGCGCAAGCTCGCCGCCGCCCAGTACGAGAAGGCAATCCAGAGCGCGTTCCGCGAAGTCGCCGATGCGCTCGCCACCCGCGCCACCATCGGCGAGCAGCTCGCCGCGCAGCAGCGCCTCGTCGAGGCGCTCGCCGAGACCAACCGCCTCGCCACCGCGCGTTTCGAGAAAGGCGTCGACAGCTACCTCGTCTCCCTCGATGCGCAACGCTCGCTCTTCGCCGCGCAGCAGGGCCTCGTCTCGCTGCGCCAGGCCGCGCTCGTCAGCCGCGTGCAGCTCTACGCCGCGCTCGGCGGCGGCGGCACCGAGGAGCCCGAGCCCCGGAAATAGCCGGCGCGAACACGCCAACCACTCACAGCCGCACAGGGATAACCCGTGCGGCTGTTTTGCATCCGGCCGCACTGCCACCGCGCACTTGTCGTTTCCCCGCCTCGCCCGCTAGCCTGCCACAAATGGAACTCCGCCACCTACGCTACTTCGTCGCCGTCGCGGAGGCCCTCAATTTCACTCGCGCCGCCGAGAAGCTCCGCGTCGCCCAACCCGCCCTCAGCCGCCAGATTCAGGCGCTCGAGGACGAGCTCGGCACCAAGCTTCTCGACCGCAACCGCCAGCGCGTCCTCCTCACCGACGCCGGCCAGCTCTTCCTCGACCACGCCCGGAGAATCCTCGCGCAAGTCGATACCGCCATGCACGCCGTCCGCGAAGTCGACACCGGTGCCGCCGGCGAGCTACGCATCGCCCACGATTGGCGACTCTCCTCCACCCTGGTCTCCCGGGCCGTCGTCGAATACCGGAAACGCTATCCGGGCGTCGAAGTTTCCCTGCGCGACCTCCAGATGCCCGATCAACTCGCCGCGCTCCACACCCGCAAGATCCACCTCGGATTCATCGCCTCCGTCTACCTCGGGCCCGACCAACAGCTGGCCTCGCGCCTGATCCAGCATACCGACATCGTCGCCCTCGTCCCGCTGGACCACCCGCTCGCCGGTCGCAAACAGATCGGACTGGCCGAGTTGCGCGACGCCGAATGGATCAGCGTCGACACACCGGACAACAGCTACCGCACCTTTCTCCAACAACTCTGCCGCAACGCGGGCTTCTCGCCGCACTTCAGCCGGGTTGTCGCGAACCAGCCAACGGCGGTCGGCGGACTGGTCGCCGCCGGGATGGGCGTCGCCCTCGCGCCGCGTATGGCACTCACCCACGAACACTCCACCATCGGCGTCCTCCCCACGGATTGCGACCCGATCGACATCTGCGCGGTCTGGAACGAGCGCGACCGCTCGCCGTTGCTGCAACAGTTCGTCGCCATCCTCGAGCGTCTCGCGAAGTAGCGCACCGCGCCCCCTCCGGGTTTCCCCTTTACTCACCCACCGCGCAGCCTAGCTTGCCGCCATGTTCGGCCACATCCCCTCACTGCCCCTCGCCGGTATCTTCGGACTTGGTACTGGTGAACTCGTCCTGATCATCCTGCTCGTTCTGCTGCTCTTCGGGGCCAAGCGGATTCCCGAACTCGCCCGCGGGCTCGCCAAGTCGATCCAGGAGTTCAAGAAAGCCTCCAAGGAGGCCGAGACCGAGATCCGCCAGTCCGTCCAGGATCAGCCGCAGCCCCCGCCGCCCGCCAACAAGCCATCAAGTACCCCGCCGCCCGCGGCCAGCAACTGACCGCCCCGGCGCAGTCCTCCTCCCCTTCTCAGACCGGCGACCCGCGTCGCCGGTTTTTCATTTCCTGGGCTTCCGCAGCACGCTCTTGCCGCAGTCGCAACCGGCATCCTCGCACGTGCTACGCCGCCGCCACCAGCGCCAGATCAGGAAGAGCAGCGCCGCCGCCACCAGCCCGAGCGCGAGGATCGTCTGCATCGTTTCGTTCATGGTATCCTCCTGTCCGTTCTTCGTTTCCTTCGTTGCCTTCTGTCATCCGCGGTTCGTTGCCCCTACTCACGCGAAGCCGAGCAGAAGCCCGAGTTGGCGCACCGCGAAACACATCAGCCACGCCGTGCTCGTCATGTAGGCGATCTGCACCAACGGCCACTTCCACGAACCGGTCTCGCGCCGCACCACGACGATCGTGCTCACGCACTGCAGCGCGAACACGTAGAAGACCATCAGGGTGAAGCACACCAGCGGCGTGAACAACGGTCGCCCGTCCGGCCAGCGCGCATGGAGCAGCTCCTGCCGCAGGTGGTCCGTCGAGTCGTCTACCGTCTCGTCGACGTTGAAGAGCACCGCCATCGAGCTCACGAAAACCTCGCGCGCCGCAAACGACGTCACCAGCCCCACGCCGATGTGCCAGTCGAAGCCGAGCGGCCGAATCGCCGGCTCGATCGCGTGGCCGAGCTGCCCCGCGTAGCTCTGCGCGATCTGCTCGGATGGCGTCGCCCCGGGCGAGCGCGGGAACGTCGTCAGCGCCCACAGCACGATCGAGATCGCCAGGATGACCGTGCCGGCCTTGCGCAGAAACATGAACGCCCGCTCGCCCATGTGCAGCGCCACCGACAGCAGCGACGGCATCCGGTACGGCGGCAACTCCATGATCATCATCGGCGCCTCGCTGCGCAGCAGCGTGCGCTTGAACAGCCAGGCGAAGAAAAACGCCCCGCCCGTCCCGAGCGCAAACATCGCGGCCATCAGCCCCACCTTCGTCGCCACCGGCACGCGCTCGTTCGGCACCAACGCCGCGATCAGCAGCAGGTACACCGGCAACCGCGCCGAGCACGTCATCAGCGGCGCCACCAGGATCGTCACCAGCCGGTCCTTGCGCGACTCGATCGTGCGCGTGGCCATGATGCCCGGAATCGCGCACGCATAGGAGCTGAGCAGCGGGATGAACGATTTTCCGTCCAGCCCCACGCGGCTCATCAGCCGGTCCATCATGAAAGCCGCACGCGCCATGTAGCCGGTTTGCTCCAACAGCCCGATGAAGAAGAACAGGATCAGGATCTGCGGCAGGAACACGAGGATGCCGCCCACTCCGGGGATCACGCCGTCGGCGAACAGATCGCGCAAGTCACCGGGCACCATCGCCCCGCGCACCGCGTTCGCCAGCCAGGTCACGCCGCTGTCGATCCAGCCCATCGGGTACTCGGCCAGCGTGAAGATCGAGACGAACATCGCCGCCATCACCGCGACCAGCATCAGCCAGCCCCACACCGGATGTACGACCACGGCATCGATCCGGTCCGTGAGCGACGGCCCGGCATCTGCCGCAGTGCGCGCCACCGTCTCGCGCACGATCTCGCCCACGGCATCGTAGCGCGCGGCCACGAGTGCGCCGCGCCAGTCGTAGCCTTCCGCGCGCCAGCGCTGCTCCCAACGCTCGGCAAACGCCAACACCTCGGGGGATACCTGCACGCCCGAGGCGACAAGCGTCTCCCGGTCGGCAAGCAGCATGAGCGCCTCCGCGCGGGCGGCGATGGCGTCGATCCGCCCGAGCCGTACGATCGTGGCAACAATCTCCTCCAGCGCCGGGGCGATCTCCGCCGGCACGCTCCAGAGCGGCCGCGCAGGTGCTAGATCGGCACGGCTCATCGCCAGTCGCAGCTCCGTCAGCCCCTGACCGGAATTCGCACGACACGGGATCACCGGCACACCCAAGCGCGCCGAGAGCGTGTCGACGTCGATCCGCAGCCCGCCGGCCTCCGCCAGATCCATCATGTTCAGCGCCACGATCGTCGGCAGCCCGAGGTCGAGGATCTGAGAAACCAGATAGAGGTTACGCTCCAGGTTGGTGGCATCGGCAATGCAGACGACCCGGTCGGGCCGCGGCGTGTCGCTACGCCGGCCGAGCAGCACATCGCGCATCACCGCCTCGTCGGGGGAACGGGCCGCCAGACTGTACGCGCCCGGCAGGTCGATGATCTTCATCCGCCGACCATGCTGCGAGAAGCACTCGCCGACCTTCTTCTCGACGGTCACGCCCGGGTAGTTGCCCACCTTCTGCCGCAGGCCCGTGAGCGCGTTGAACAACGTGCTCTTGCCGCAGTTCGGGTTGCCGACAAAGGCGAAGACAGGTTCGGACATGGCGAGTGGGCGGCTAGTGCGACGCAGCCCGCCGCCGCACGCAAGCGGAAGCTGGAACCACGCCAGCGCTCGATGTCCGCCAACCCGCCAGCGTCCTGCAGAAATCCCTGGCCGACAAAGCCGGCCCTCCCCTGAACCCCATCGTATTATTCCCAGGCACAACCGTTCCCGCCGACTCGCTCCCCGCTGCTCACTACTTTCCCGCCTCCCCCGGCTCGACTTCGATCGCCGCCGCCTCCACGCGCCGCACGGAAAGATTATAGCCCCGAATCTGAATCTCCAGCGGACCGCCCGACGGCGCCACCCGGAGCAGTTTCACGGTCGTCCCGGGCAACACACCCATCTCCCGCAACCGCAGGAAGACCTCGCCATCGGGGATTGCACGGATCACTGCCACAGAACCCGGCGCGAGAGTGGACAGTGTCGCTGGCATCGTCGTCTCCTATCGCCCGCCGCCAGCTGCGGCCAGTGGAAGCACGCGAATGAGCTGCGCCAGCTCTTTGCCGATCGCCAGCTTGGTGCCACCCACCTCGCACATCACCGTCGAGCGGCCCGTGATTTTTCTCACCGTCGCCGCCTCGCAGAACCCCAGCTCGCGCAACCGGTGTTTGATCGCCTCCCTGCCGCCGAGGTTGACGATTTCCGCCTGCGCGCCGGGCGCGAGCTGGCACAGCGTGAGGGTCTTCGGCATGTTGGGAGGCGGGTTGGTGGACATCGGCTTTCGGTTATCGTCCGGCCGGCGCCCGCTCTCCAACAAATTCTCGGGGGAACGCGCACCGCCGGCCCAATGAGACTTACTCATGCTGCGGCTTTTCGCCACCTACCAGCCGCCGGGCCAATGCGCCGTGGCGCCGCCACCCAGCATCTGCGCTAAGCCCAGCACCCGTGCCCACTCACCCAATGCGCGTCCTTGCCGTCCCGCCGCCGACTCCCCATGCTCGGTCCCGTGAACGTCGCGGGCATACCCTACCGCACGATCTGGCCGGACCCGGACGGCAGCGCCGTCAGCATCATCGACCAGACGTTGCTGCCGCATCGTTTCGCGACGGTTCGCCTCGCCGCATTGCCCGCCTTTGCCCACGCGATCCGCGAGATGCTCGTGCGCGGGGCGCCTCTCATCGGAGCCACCGCCGCCTACGGCCTAGCCGTCGCCCTGCGGCACGATCCTTCGGATACAGCGCTCGGCACAGCGCACGCCGCGCTGCTGGCCACCCGGCCCACCGCCGTCAATCTTCGCTGGGCCATCGACCGCGTGCGCACCACCGTCGCCCCGCAGCCTCTTCTACGCCGCGCCGAAGCCGCCTGGGCCGAGGCCGGCCGCATCGCCGATGAAGACGTCGCCCGCAACCGTGCCCTCGGCGAACACGGACTCGCTCTACTCGAGCCGATCGTCCGCACGCGCGCGCATGGGCGCCGGCTGCACATCCTCACCCACTGCAACGCCGGCTGGCTCGCCACCGTCGATCTCGGCACCGCGCTGGCCCCCATCTACCTCGCGCACAACCGCGGTTTGCCCATCCATGTGTGGGTTGACGAGACACGCCCTCGCAACCAGGGGGCATCGCTCACCGCGTGGGAACTCGGTCAGCACGGCGTTCCCCACACCCTCGTGTCCGACAACGCCGGCGGCCACCTTATGCAGCGCGGGCAGGTTGATGCCGTCATCGTCGGCGCCGACCGCGTCGCGGCCAACGGCGATGTCGCCAACAAGATCGGCACCTACCTCAAGGCACTGGCCGCGCGCGACTGCGACGTACCGTTCTTCGTCGCCGTGCCCGGACCGACGATCGACTGGACCCTCGCCGAGGGCTCCCGCATCCCCGTAGAGGAACGGAACCCCCGTGAGGTCACGCATATCAACGGTTTGGACGCGCAAGACCGACCTGCCGAAGTGCGCTTGGCCCCCACCTCCACGCAAGCGGCAAACCCGGCCTTCGACATTACCCCCGGCCGACTGATCACGGCACTGCTCACCGAGCGGGGCACCTGCCCCGCCACGACCAACGGGCTACGCTCCCTCTTCCCCGATCTCGCCCCGCTGCCACCGCTCGCCCCCAACACCCCGGAACTCCCGCCATGACCCTCGACTATTACCACGTGGATGCCTTCGCCGACCGAGTCTTCACCGGCAATCCCGCCGGCGTCGTCCCCCTCAAGCGTTGGCTGCCCGCCACCATCCTCCAGTCGCTCGCCATGGAGAACAACCACTCGGAGACGGCGTTCTTTGTCCCACGGGGCGACGCGTTCCACCTGCGGTGGTTCACCCCGAAAGTCGAGATCGACCTCTGCGGCCATGCCACCCTCGCCGCCGCCCATGTGCTCTGGACCCACCTCGCCCATAGCGAAGACCCGATACGATTCGAGACGATGAGCGGCCCGGTCTCCGTATCACGCGAAAGCGGCCGGCTGATGCTCGACTTCCCCGCACGCCCCCCGCAGACGGTCGAAGTGTCCCCACCCGCGCTCGCCGAGGCGCTCGGCGCCAAGCCGTTCCAGGTCTGGAAGACGAACAACTACCTCGCCGTCTTCCGCCGCGAGGAGGAGCTGCGAGCGCTTTCCCCGGATTTCGACAAACTCGCCGCCCTCGACTGCTTCGGCGTGATCGCGACAGCCCCGGGCAAGAGTGTCGATTTCGTCTCCCGTTTCTTCGCACCCAAGGCTGGCATCGACGAGGATCCCGTCACCGGCAGCGCGCACTGCACGCTCACACCCTACTGGTCAAAGCGCCTCGGCAAGCCGCGGCTCCGTGCAGAGCAGCTCTCGCCACGTGGCGGCCGGCTGTGGTGCGAGGTCGACGGCGGCCGCGTGAAGATCGCCGGCCACGCCGTCACCTACATGAGGGGACAGATCGAAGTCTGACGCGGCCTGAACCAACCCTCGGGCACCGCATCATGCATGCGGCACCGGAATCGGCCGGCCATCGGTGCGAATCGGCAGCGTTTTTCCGTCGAACCAGGAGCCCTCGACCAACATCGCAGTAGGAAGCTCCGGGATTCCGACCGTGTGTTGCTGCATGGCCCCGACCAATGCCTCCACCGCCATCGCGCCGACTCGGTCGCAGTTGTTGCGCACGCCGGCCGTGTTGCCATCGGGCACGAGATAAAGCTCCACATAGGCGACATCCCGCGGCACCGACAGCCCCAGCTCGTCGAGCCGCGGCCGCACAAATTGAGCCTTGGAAAGGATGACCTCGGGTTTGAAGCGATCGTACCATTCCGAGAATGCCTTGGTCGGCACCAGCGAATCGCCGCCTGTGGCAACTGCCGCGTTGGAGTTGTTGTCCGAGTAGAACAGGATCGGAATCCGGTCCTGTGGGGCGAAACGCTGTTGCTCGGCAAGAAAACCTGCCGACCAAGCGAGATCGACAAAATCGTCCCACCAATAGGGGATGACCATTCCGATACGTCGGTAACCGGCAGCCAGAATCCGCCGCACCGCCAATTGTGCGATCGCGCGCTGATCGTTGGTCACATGGTGCAGATCGGGCTCCCGAGGCAGACAGTCGATCTTCACTGCGCTGAAGCGCCCCCAATCAATCTGGAGTGGCTGATCGTGTTCGGGCAGATGCGAGGCGATGATGATCCCGGTGATGCCCCGGGCTACAAGGATGTCGCTGAGTCGCCGGTGACTCATCCCTGGTTCGCCCAGCCAGAAATGCTCGAGCCGATAGCCGAGAGACGCTGCACGCGCCTGCGCGCCAGAATGGAACGCCGCGTGGGCATGCGGCTGCTTCCACCCCCACTCGGTATCCCAGTGGGTCAAGTAGGCCAACGGCGGCATTTCCCGCCGCGGCGTCTTCGCGTGCCGGTAGGCCGTGAGCGCATTGAGCGCGGGATCAGGACGATAGCCCATCTCGTCAGCAATGCCACGGATCCGCTCGCGCGTTGCCGGCGGAATACTGGGGTGGTTGCGCAAGGCCAGCGAGACCGTCGTGGGGTGTACGCCGGCACGAGCGGCCACCTGCGCCATGGTGATACGGGTATTCATGTCGGATCGGTTCTGCTGGCCCGTATACTATGGACTGACGTCTCGGCGCACTGCAACTTCCAGAGTCGCGATGGATAAAGCCCTCCATCCCACCATCGCCAGCAACTGGCGATCACCGCAGTCGAATACCCAAGGTGCTGCCTCCCGGCACAACCCGATCAGCATCGGGCGGGAGCGCATCGGCGACCATTGCCGCTCCGTTTTGCATGCTTTGTGCGATTCGGAATGGCCGCGCCGCACTTCATACAAAGTCACATGATCCAAAGAACCGCAGTTGAAACCGACAGAAGTTAACGAAGAGAACGAAGTGTGAACGAGATAGATTCGGGAATTTTGGGATATGGTCTTCACCTCGCAGGTGAACGAGATTCTCCCGTATGTGCAGGCATTGTTCCCCTCTGTCACGAGTACCTTTGTTTCCTTCGTTACCTTCTGTCGTCTGCGGAATT
>CAZXHR010000126.1:0-12891 GCA_964640465.1 uncultured Opitutaceae bacterium | reverse complement strand
CCTCCCCCGCCCAGACCGCCCAGCCCACCAACGGCACCGAGACCATCCTCCTCGTCGAGGACGATCTCGTCACCCGTCAGACCATCGGTCTCACCCTCCGCCGCGATGGCTACCATGTCCTCGAGGCCAACACCGCCGAGTCCGCCCTCGTCCTCTGGGAGCAGCACCGCGCCTCCATCGCCGGCCTCATCACCGATGTCATCATGCCCGGCGGCCGCACCGGCCTCGAACTCGCCAACCAGCTCCACGCACAGGACACCGCCCTCAGCATCATCATTATTTCCGGATACAGCGACGACGCCATCCGCAACACCCCCGTGGTCGAAGGCGCCACCTACCTCGCCAAGCCCTTCGACTACGCGACCCTCACCCTGGCCCTCCGCACCAGCCTGGCGCGTCACAGCAAGTAGCGCCCAGCGCCGTGTCCCCACATCCGCCAACCGCCGCCCCCACCGCGCCAAGCCCTACCCGGGCCCGGCAACTGCGCCGGTATTTCCGCTGGCTCGTCGCCGCCGGCGTCCTTGTCCTCGCGCTCCTCGCCCTTCTCCGGCCCGAGTTCCGCACCCTCGCACTCGCCCTCGCAGCCATCCTCGCCTCGCTCGCACTCTACAGCTACACTTCCCGCCGCGCCCGTCAGCGGGTCGGCGAGGAACAACACCGCGCCGGCGCCGCCCTCGCCGAGAGCGAACACCGCCTCGCACTCGCCCTCGAAGCCTCTACCGATGGCCTCTTCGACATCGATCTCGCCACCGGCGCCGTCTACTGCAGCCCCGGCTATTTCGCCATGCTCGGCTACGAGCCCGGCGAACTCGTCCCCTCGCTCGACACTTGGCGCCAGCTTCTCCATCCCGACGACCGTCCCCTCGCCGAAGCCGCCCTCGACCGCTACGCCACCGCCGGCGCCAGCCAACACTGCATCGAGACCCGCCTCCGCGCCAAAGACGGCTCCTGGAGGTGGATACTCAGCCGCGGCCGCATCGTCGCACAAGCCCCCACCGGCGCCCCGCTGCGCCTCGTCGGCACCCACGTCGACATCACCGAGCGCAAGCAGGCCGAACTCGCCCTGCGCAAGGCCAAGGACTTCGCCGAGAAACTCATCGACACCGCCAACGCCCTCGTCGTCGGCCTCGACACCGAAGGCAGCATCATCGTCTTCAACGCCACCGCCGAGGCCGTCACCGGCTACACCGCCGTCGAGCTCGCCGGCCGCAACTGGTTCGAGACCCTCGTTCCCCGCGACCGCTACCCGCAGGTCTGGGCCGAGTTCGAGCGCCTCCGCGCCAGCGGTCTCCCCGCCCATTTCGAGAACCCCATTCTCACCCGCTCCGGCGACGAGCGCACCGTCATCTGGCGCAACAGCGTTCTGTACGACCAGGGCCGCATCGAGGGAACCATCTCCTTCGGTATCGATGTCACCGACGCCCGCCGCACCGAGCACGCCCTCGCCAAGGAGCGCGACCTCGTCGCCCGCCTCGTCGAGACCAGCCCCTCCGGCATCCTCGTCGTCGACTCCGCCGGCCTCATCCTCTTCGCCAACCACGAAGCCGAGCGCATCCTCGACATCCGCCGCTCCGATATTGCACCCCACCGGTACGACGCCCCCCAGTGGGAACTCTTCAATCCCGACGGTTCCCTCGTCCCCGAAGCCGAGCGCGCCTTCCGCTGCGTCCTCGCCACCGGCCAGCCCGTCCACGACATCCGCCACCTCCTCCGCTGGCGCTCCGGCCGAGCCGTGCTCCTCTCCATCAACGCCGCCCCCCTCTACACCCCCGGCGGGGAGATCGAGGCCGTCGTATCCACACTCAACGACATCACCGACCGCCAGCACAGCGAAGACCTCCTCCGCGAGAACGAGAGCCGGCTCCGCGACATCGTCGACCACGCCCCCTTCGGCGCCCACCTCTACGAACTCCAGCCCGACGGCCGACTCATCCTCCAGTCCGCCAACCAGCCCGCCGATTCCATCCTCCACCTCGACCACCACCCCCTCCTCGGCCGCGACATCGCCGACGCCTTCCCCTCGCTCCGCGGCACCGAGATCCCCGCCGCCTATCGCCGCACCGTCACCGAAGCCCGCCCCTTCCACTGCCCCCAGCTCCACTACGCCGCCGGCCAGCCCGGCGCCATCTTCGACGTCCACGCCCTTCCCCTCGGCCACAACCGCGTTGTCGTGTTCTTCACCGACATCACCGAGCGCGAACGCGCCGCCACCGCCCTGCGTCACAGCGAGGAGCGCTACCGTCACCTCTTCAATGCCGGCAACGACGCCATCCTCGTCCACGGCTTCCAGCCCGACGGCTCCGCCGACCGCTTCGTCCAGGTCAACGACATCGCGTGTCAGATCTTCGGCTACCCACGCGAGACCCTCCTCACCCTCGCCCTGTCCGACATCGTCCCGTCCGACCTCCTCCACCGCGCCACCGCTGCCGCCGTCCGCATCCGCACCGAGCATCACGCCCTCTTCGAACTCGAGTTCCTCGCCAGCGACGGCCGCCGCATCCCCGTCGAGATCAACTCCAGCTTGGTCGAACTCGACGGCCGCCCCCTCTGCCTGTGCATCGTGCGCGATGTCACCGAGCGCCGCCACCTCGAGGACCAGCTCCGCCAGTCCCAAAAACTCGAGGTCTTCGGCCAGCTCGCCGGCGGCGTCGCCCACGACTTCAACAACCTCCTCGTCGCCATCATCGGCAACTCCGAGCTCCTCCTCGATTCGACCACCCTCGACGAGCGCCAGCGCGAGCAGACCACCCAAATCCAGGAGGCAGCCCGCCGCGCCGCCGCCCTCACCCGCCAGCTCCTCCTCTTCGCCCGCAAACAACCCGCCCAGCCCATCCCCTGCGACCTCGGCACCATCGTCTCCGAACACGCCAAACTCCTCCGCCGCCTCATCGGGGAAAACATCGCCCTCCAACTCGAGCTCGCCACCGTCCCCCTCCCCATCGTCGCCGACGTCAACATGGTCGAGCAGGTCGCCATGAACCTCGTCGTCAACGCCCGCGACGCCATGCCCCGCGGCGGCACCCTCGTGCTGCGCACCGCCCGCGTCACCCTCGCCGGCACCGAGGCCGTCCGCGCTTCGTGCCCACCCGGTGCCTACGCCGCCCTCTTCGTACGCGACACCGGCTGCGGCATACCCGCCGCCGATCGCCAGCGCATCTTCGAGCCGTTCTTCACCACCAAGCCCGCCGGCCAGGGCACCGGACTCGGGCTGTCCACCGTGCTCGGCATCATCCAGCAGCACCACGGCGGCATCGCCCTCGAAAGCGAGGAAGGCCGCGGCTCGCAGTTCGCCATCTACCTGCCCCTCGCCACCGCCTTCGCCGCCGCCCCCGCCCCCCCGGGTCCCGGAGCCCAAGCGGAGATCCACCCCGTGGCGCCCACCACCATCCTCGTGGTCGAGGACGACGACTCCGTGCGCACCATCATCGACCGCACGCTGAGCAAGGCCGGCTACCGGGTGCTCCTCGCCACCTGCGCCGCCGAAGGGCTCGAACAACTCGAACATTGCGCCGAGCACATCGATCTCGTTCTCAGCGACATCGTCATGCCCGGCGAGATCGACGGTGCGCAGCTCGCCGAGATCGCCGCCACCCGCTGGCCCACGTCCCCGGTGTTGTTGATGAGCGGCTACGCCAAGGATCTCGACCACATCGCAGCCACCATCCTCCGCAAGCCGTTCACCACCGCGCAGCTCCTCGGCTACATCCACGACGGTCTGGCCGCCCATCCCCTCGTCCACTAGACGTCACCGGAAATCGGCGCCAGCGCCGCACAGCGAAACACGCGGGCAGCTCGCTCGACTCCGAGGAGAAAAACGCACCAGCGTTTCGCCCCTCGGCTCTCGTCACTGGGTCGCTGGGCCACGCCTCAGCAGGCCAGAAGGACCTTGAGCTTCTTGAGCGCCTCGTCGTGCATGACCCGCACGCGCTCCTCGCTCACGCCCAGCGCCCGCCCGATCTCGCGTATCGACATTCCCTCGCAATACGTGAACAGCAGCACCAGCCGCGGCAGATGCGGCAGGCTGTTGATCACATCGACAGCGTGGTCGGTCGCCGCCGTGTGCTGGGTGACGGCGTGCGGGGGAAGGAGTTCGGAGCTGGCCATGTTGCCTCCGGATTTGCACTGCCCGTGCCAGCGCCGGATAGATCGCCGCAACTCCTTCCGGCCCAACCTGTAACCGCCGCCGCCGACCGGTACCGAACTGCCATTTTTCTGCGTTCAGCAAATCTTGCCGGCCTCCACAGGCAGCGTTTTCCGCGAGGCATCGCCGCACGCAAACCGGGCATTTTCCCCACTCGCAGCCATGGGATGCTCCGCGCCCGTCCACCCGAGCTCGCCCTCATGCGCCGCACCGGTCGTGCACGAACGGCAAAACCTGCTGCCGGCACGCCTTCGGTCTCAGTTCCGGTGCGCCCAACCCGTCGCAACCCGACAGCGGATAGGCACCGCACGCTCAACGCCCCCCCACACACACCCGCACCGCATCAGGAGTCGCTCACTGTTCGAGCAACGCCTGCACCTGCGGATCCTTGAGGTTCGTCTTCGTCACCACGATGAAGTCCGTCGTCACCGTCTTCGGCACGGCCTCGCCCTTGCACAGGGCCACGGCCGCCTTCACGGCATCATAGCCCATCCGCCCAGGCAGCTGCGCAATCCAGCCCTGCAACACATCCTGCTCGATCGCTTGGGCCACGTCGGGCGTGAGATTGAATCCGAAACCAACGCACTTCACCGTGCCGGCGAGCTTACGATCCTTGAGGACCTCGAGCGCCTCAAGCGTCGCAGTGGTGCTCGAGGCCAGAACGCCCCGCACCTCCGGATGCTGGTCAAAAAACGCCGCGGTGCGCTCCATCTCCGCGCCCTTCTCCACGCCAATGAACATGCTGCCGCACAACGTGAAACCCTCGCGCAATTCGCGCAGCTTCTCGAAGGCACCCTGCTCACGCTCCAGCGTCGCGCCGCTGGTCTGGTTGTTCTTCAGAAAACCGATCGGTTCGCCAGGCCCGACCAACGAGGCAAGAAGCTCGCCCGCCACCTGTCCCGACCGTCGCTGATCCGTACCGACAAATACATAGGGCTGATCGCCATCGAGCTTCGTGTCGAAAAGCACAATCTTGATCCCCTTCGCGGCCGCGGCCGCCAGAGGCGCGATCAACGTGTCTTTGCTGCTCGGCGCGATCACGATCGCATCCACCCCCTGCGCCACCAGCGCGTTGAGTTGCTGGATCTGGATGGCCACGTCGCCCTCGTTGAGGGGGCTCTTCGCGATCACCTCGGCGCCGAACTCCGTGCCCGCCTTCTGCGCCCCCTGCTCGGCCGCGATCCAGAACGGCGTTTTGCTCTTGGTGAGCATACCAACCTTAGGTCCGGCATACGCCGCAGTCCCGCAGGTGAGAACGCCGGCAATAGCGATCAAGGCACAGGTCAGGGAGTAGTGTCTCATAAGTGGGAAGGGTGTTCAGCGAACATCGGTCTGGTCAGGCGAAAATCAACCGCTCGGCCGATCGCGGCAACTTCGAGCGTCCGAAACGCACTCCGGCGTGGCAACGTCCCTTGGCGCCAGCCGCCGGATTCACGCGTTTTTCGGTGCCTCCGCCACAAGCCCCCGCGGCCGGATCGATATGCAGCCGCGGGGAGCGGTTTCGCGGCACCTCAGCGACGCGCGCGGATGGCAATGAACAGCACTTGGAGCGGCTTCTTCGTGGCCCAGTCGCCCTGCACATGCCACTGCGCAACCTTCGTCCAGTCCATGCCTGCCACCTTCCCGGCGTACTTTCCACTGCCGAGCACGAACGCGTGGACGGGCACCCGGAACCACACCCGCTGTCCCGGCACGATCTGATCGATCCGGATACGAGCGGAGGCCATCGTTTCGTCGGCATCGCCCACCGCAACCGTCACCTCCGGCACCTCGTTGGCCTGGCCCACGGCCAGCGCGACCTCAACATAGGTCATGCCAGTCAGGTCGACCGGCGTGGCCATATTGCCGCAAATACCGCCGTCACCCTGGGCGCCCTTGGCGCCGATGATCGTCACGCCGTCCGCGGCACGCTTCACAGCCTCGGTCCAGGAACCGTACGGGTAGGCCGCAGTGGCCTCGCCGCGCAGATCGGCAAGCAGTACGCCCGTCGGGGCGGCCGGCGGCTGGGCGGCGGGGGCCGGCGCAGGAGCAGGCGCGGCGGCGGCGGTATTCTCGGCGCGCCCGGCAAAGGGAGCGGCCAGCATGGCGATCAGGAAAAACAAGGGGGAACGTTTCATGGGGTGGGTCTATGCTCAGGTCGCCTTGGCATCGACGACCTCCGGGAAATGCAATCGCCCCCCCGTCGCCCCACGCAAGTCCCGATCCTCGCCCTGCCGTTTCCGGCATTTCCAAACCCGCTCCGGCGTGAAACAAACTCCGCGTCACATGCCGGACTCCTCGCTCCAGATCGCTATCGTCGGCGGCGGCGCCGCGGGTTTTTTCGCCGCAATCACCTGCGCCGAGTCGCTCAGCGCGCGCGACCGAGTGACGATCTACGAGGCGACGGACAACCCCCTCGCCAAGGTCCGCATCTCCGGCGGCGGTCGTTGCAACGTCACCAACGCCCGCACCGACCCGCGCGACCTCGTCGCCCACTACCCCCGCGGCGGCCGCGAGCTCCTCGGGCCCTTCCACCGCTTCGGCCCGCGCGAGACAATCGCCTGGTTCGAGTCGCGCGGCGTGCCGCTCGTCACCCAGCCCGACCTCTGCCTCTTCCCCGCCAGCGACGACTCCGCCACCATCGTCGACTGCCTCCTCGGCGCCGCCCGCTCGGCCGGCGTCGTCCTGCGCACCGGCTGCGCCGTGAAACAGATTTCTCACGACGGCGCCCGCTTCGCCCTCTCCCTCGCCTCCGGCGAAACCGTCGCCGCCGACCGCGTCCTCCTCGCCACCGGCGGCGCCAAGGGACTCGATCTCGCCGCCTCTCTCGGGCACCGCATCGAGCCGCCCGTGCCCTCGCTGTTCACCTTCCGCGTCGCCGACCCTCGCTGCGCCGCCCTCGCCGGCATCGTCGTCCCCGAGGCCGCAGCCTCCGTACCCGGAACCCGGTTGCAAGGCGCCGGCCCGCTCCTCTTCACCCACGAGGGCCTGAGCGGACCGGCCGTCCTGCGCCTCTCCGCCTGGGGTGCGCGCGAACTGGCGGCGTGCGACTACCGGTTCACCGTCGCCCTCAACTTCGTTCCCCCGCTCTCCACCGCCGCCGCAGCGGAGAAGCTCAACACCCTGCGCACCACCCACGGCCGCAAACAGCTCCACACCTGGAGCCCGCTCGATCTGCCGCAGCGCCTCTGGGAGCAGCTTGTCGCCAACTCCGGCGCCCGCCCCGGCGCGACCTGGGCCGAGGCGCCGGCCGCCGTCGTGCAGACGCTCGCCCGCCTGGCCACCGCCTGCGAGTTCCCCGTCACCGGCCGGGCCGTCCACCGCGAGGAGTTCGTCACCTGCGGCGGCGTCTGCCTGCGCGAGGTCGACTTCCGCACGATGGAGAGCCGCGTGCGGCCCGGCCTGTTCTTCGCCGGCGAGGTGCTCGACATCGACGGGCTCACCGGCGGCTTCAATTTCCAAGCCGCCTGGACCACCGGCTGGCATGCCGGCACCGCGATGGCGGTCCTCCCGTAGCGCCGGCGTGTTGCCACCGCGCACACACGGATTACCGTGTTGCCGGCTCACGCGCCCACGCCTTTCGCCCCCGAAACATCATGCCCACGTCCCTCGCCACCCCGCTCCCCACTCTCCGCAACCAGCTCGGCGAAGGCGTGATCTGGCACGCGCGCACCGGCCAGCTCTACTGGGTCGATATCGCCGGCCACACCGTCCACTCCTACGAGCCCGCCTCCGGCCGCACCCGCACCGCCCTCGTCGGCGAATCCGTCGGCACCGTCGTCCCCACCCGCCGCGCCGAGGTGCTCATCGCCCGCCAGCGCGACTTCGCCTTCCTCGATCTCGACCACGGTCGCATTGCCCCCTTCCCCACCGAGCCGCTCCTGCCCCCCGATCAGCGCTTCAACGATGGCAAATGCGACGCCGATGGTCGCCTCTGGGTCGGCTCCATGGACTGCACCGTCACCCCGGGCGACGGCCGGCTCTGGTGCCTTGAGCCCTCCCTCCGCGCCGAACCCCGTCGCCAGAATCTCACCATCCCGAATGGCATCGCCTGGAGCCGCGACGGCCTCACCCTCTTCCACGTCGACTCCGTGCCCCGCCGCCTCGAAGCCTTCGACTTCAACCCCGTCGATGGAGCCCTCTCCCGCCCGCGCACCCTCCGCGAATTTTCCGCCGACGATGGTTACCCCGACGGCATGACTCTAGACTCCGAAGGCCATCTCTGGATTGCGCTCTGGAACGGTTGGCGCGTCGTCCGCATCGACTCCGCCACCGGCGCCACGCTCGCCGAGATCGTGCTCCCCGTCCAGCGCCCCACCTCCTGCGCCTTCGGCGGCCCCGCGCTCGACACCCTCTACATCACCTCCGCGCGCCACGGGCTCGCCTTCGAGGAGCTAGAACGGCAGCCCCTCGCCGGCGCCCTCTTCGAGACGCATCCCGGCGTCGCCGGTCTTTCGGCACACGAGTTCGCCGGGTAGGCGGTCCCGGCTCCGCCCGATCCCCTGTGGCAGCGCGCCGCGAGCGCGACGGTCTTGCAGTGGCATCTCGGGCCGGATCGCACCCCGAAACGCCGTCCCCACCGCTCACCGCGCGCGGCGGACCTTCTCCTTCTCCGCCTCGCGCTCGTCCTCGAGCCGCGCCCGCTCGTTGACCATCTGCTGGCGGATCTTCTCGACCTCCTCGCCCTCGCCACGCTCGGCAGCCTCGTCGAGCGCCTTGCGCAGGAAGATCTCGCGCTCGGCGATCTTCCCCCTGTAGCGGACATCCAGCTCCGCCAGCCGCTCCTTCTGCTCGGCGGTCAGCGGAGTTGCGTCCGGCTCGGAAGCCTTCAGCCGTTCCATTGCAAGTTCGTAGGCGCTCTTCATGGGCGAGTGGCGATAGCGCCCGTCCCCGTCTCTGGCAAGTTTCCCGCAGCAACATCCGCGCTGACGGCCTCAGCACCATGATGCGCGCACGCGGCCAACACCAGAAGCAGCGCCGCCACCGGCACCCACAGCGTCCGCCGCCGCCACTGCCATGCGTAGCCGGCCAGCAACGCCGCCAGCAGCAACACCAGCACCGCGTCCCCCCGCCCCGCCGCGCGCCCCTGCGCCGGCCACGACCTCCCCGCCCCCCCCCGCGGCCCCGCCCGCCCCCGCCCCGCCCGGCGCGCGCGGCGCGCGCTGGCGTGATTGAACAGCACGCTCAGCGGCGTCAGCCCGGCCAGCCCTGCCAGGATCGACGCGATCCCCGCCACGATCGAAAGACTCGATACCGGGATGCACACCAGGTTCACCAGCATCGATCCGGGCGTCAGCAGCCCGAAGCTCGTCAGCGTCATCGGCACGCTCACCAGCGTCGCCGCCACAGCCAGCGCGAAGCCCGAGATCGCCTGCGCCCCCAGCCAACGCAACCCGCGCCGCCACCAGCCCCACTCTGCCGCCGGCAGGTCGCGCCACGGCTTCCACAGCCGCTGCCACCGCTCCTCCAGCGGCAGCCCGAGGAGCAGCAGCGCCGCCACCACCGCGGACGACATCTGGACCCCGAGCTGGCACAACTGCCACGGCTCCCACCCCAGCCCCACCAGCGCCGACGCCGCGCTGCCCGCCAGCGGGTTGCGCGTCCACCGCAGCGCCCGCGCCCCCAGCACGAACGCGATCATCAGCCACGAGCGCATCGCCGACGGCGCCCCGCCCGTGATCTGCACGTACAGCAGGAGCGCCGGCAGCCCCACGGCGACCGCCGCCGCCCGCGGCAGCCGCACCGCCACCAGCAACCCCGCCAGCACCGCCCAGATCACCGCAATGTGGAGACCAGAGATCGCGAACAGGTGCATCGTCCCGGAGTTCATGAACAGCTCGCGCTGCTCCCCGCTCAACTCCGCCCGGCTCCCCAGCAACATCGCCACATAGATCGACCTCAGCCCCGGCCGGTCCTCCAGCCCGGCGCCGAGGATGCGCTCCAGCCGCCGCGCCGCCCCCGCGCAGAACCTCCGATACGCGTTCGGCCCGCGCTCCTGCCGGACCCACCGCGCCCGGTTGAACTTGAACGCCGCCCCCGAGCTCGCGAGGTAGCCCTCGAATCCCGCCACCGCCCGCCGGTCCAACGGCGTGAGCACGCCGTTCGCCCGGATACGCGCCGAGGCGAACAGCTCCGCCTCAGCCGGCGCCTGCACCGAGAAATACACCCGCTGTCCCACCGTCTCCGCGACCACAGCCGGCGCCGCCGCGATCCGCGCCAGCCCCGTCGTCGTCACATGCCCCACCACCCGGGGGAACACCCGCTCGATCTCCAGCACCAACTCCGCCTCGCGTGCCGGCAGCCGCTCCCACACCGCCAGCCGGTTCTCGCGCAGTTGAAAGTACGCGCACGCCGTCGCGCCCACCGCCAGCACAAGCCCGCCACCCCAGCACAGCCGCCGCAGCCAGCTCGCGCCACTGACTCCGAATACCGTCAAAGCGACACCGCACGCCGCCAACGCCAGCCACCACCCGCCGCCCCAGCCCGCCGGCAGCGCGCGCGCCAAGGCGAAGCCGCCCATCGTCGGCAGCAGCAGCCACAACACCGGCGCCCGTTGCCCCATGCTCCGCTCCATCCGTCGCTCCGTTCCTCCGCTGCGTTGCCCTCCCCTTTGTTACTTAGCTTCGTTTCCTTCGTTGCCTTCTGTCGCCCGAAAATCGCCTCTCCCGCCGCTCTGTCACACCAGGTGCGCGATGAACCGCCGCCCGCCCGTCGCCGCACCGCGCTCCATCCCGAGCCGCAGGTAGTCGCGCCCGGCCGCCACGGCCTCGACCAGCGGCTTGCCCAGCGCCAGGTGCGCCGCGATCGCCGAGCTGAGCGTGCACCCGCTGCCATGCGTGTCCACACCGGCGATGCGGACGCCGACCCAGCGCTCCGTGCGCCCGTCGGACGTCGCCAGCACGTCGACCAGCTCGTCGCCGCCGAGGTGCCCGCCCTTCAGCAGGAACGCCGTGCCGTAACGCTTCGCCAGCTCCAGCGCCGCCACCTCCATCTCGCGCGCATCGACCGGACGCCGTCCCAGCAGCACCGCCGCCTCGTCGAGATTCGGCGTCGCCAGCGCGGCCAGCGGCAGCAGTTGCTCGCACACCGCCGCCACGGCCTCGGGCTGCAGCAGCGCCGCGCCGCTCGTGGCGACCATCACCGGATCGACCACCGCCGGCACGCCGCGCCTCTCGCGCAGCACCTCGGCCACCGCCGCGATGATCGGAGCGTTGAACAGCATGCCCGTCTTCACCGCGCGCACGTCGAAGAACCGGAAAACCTGTCGCGCCTGCTCGGCGACGAAAGCCGGTTCGATCGCCGCCACGCCGCTCACGCCGTCCGGGTTCTGCGCCGTCAGGCACGTGATCGCAGTCGTGCCGAACACGCCGTTGGCGGCGAAGGTCAGCAGGTCAGCCTGCACGCCCGCGCCGCCCCCGCTGTCGGAGCCGGCGATGGAAAGCGCGACGGGAAGATCGTTCATGCGCCCCGCAGGTTGCCCGGCCGCCCGCGCCGCGCAAAACACTATTCTCGCCGCCCGCCCACAATTCGACACGCTGTCCGCCTTCACCATGAGCGCATTTCCCCGATTCCCCACCGCCCGCCCGCGCCGGTTCTCCATCGCCGGCCTGATCCTCGCCCTGCTCCTCGGCGCCGCCTCGCTCTCCGCCCAGCAGGCCCGCTACGTCATCCACATCAGCATCGACGGCCTCCGTCCCGACGCCATCGCCGCCCTCCCCGCCACCTCGCTGCCCAACTTCACACGCCTGCGTAACCAGGGCTCCGGCACCGACAACGCCCGCTGCGACTTCGACTGCTCCAGCACCCTCCCCAACCACGCCACCCAGCTCACCGGCCGCGGCGTCGCCGGTCCCGCCGGCCACAACTGGAACAACAACACCGACCCCGCCCTCGGCCAGACCCTCGCCACCAACAAGGGCGCCTACATCGCCGGCGTCTTCGATGTCGCCCACGACCACGGCCTGCGCACCGCCGCCTACGTCAGCAAGTCCAAGTTCGCCCTCTTCGCCACCAGCTGGGACGGCGTCAACGGCGCGCCCGACACCGTCGCCCCCGACAACGGCCGCAACAAGATCGACCTCTTCCGCCTCGACACCAACACCGCCGCCCTCGTCGCCCAGCTCGCCGCCGACCAGCGCTCCCAGCCGGCCCACTACGTCTTCCTCCACATCACCGACCTCGACTCCGTCGGCCACGCCATCGGCTGGGACCCGACACCGGGCAGCGAATACAGCAACGCCCTCCTGCGCATCGACAACGAGCTCGGCGTCCTCTTCCGCCTCGTCGACGAGACGCCCTTCCTCGCCGGCCGCACCGTCATCCTCCTCACCGCCGACCACGGCGGCTTCAAAAAGAACCACGGCGACGCAACCCTCGCCGTCGACTACACCATTCCCTTCTACGTCTGGGGCCCCGGCGCCACCGGCGGCGCCGATCTCTACGCGCTCAACCCGACCGCCCGCGCCAACCCCGGCACCGCCCGCCCCGGCTACGACAGCGCCCCGCAGCCCGTCCGCAACGGCGAGGCCGGCAACGTCTCGCTCAAGCTCCTCGGCCTCGGCCCGATCCCCGGTTCCACCATCGGCGCCGCCCAGGACCTCGCCGTCGGCCGCAACTGAGCCGCAGTCGACTCGCTGGCCAGCCACGCCAATCGGGCGGTGCCAGACACCGCCCTACGCCAGCAACTGCATCGGAGGGCTGAGCCGTAGTTGTCCGTGATCGAGGTAGGAACGGGGCATTGAGTTGCCCCGCTCCCCCCGCCGAACCGGACG
>CAZXHR010000125.1:0-12901 GCA_964640465.1 uncultured Opitutaceae bacterium | reverse complement strand
AACATGAAGGAGGACCTGGCGACGCAGGGCGTGATCTTCATGAGCTCGACCGACGCGCTCAAGGAACACCCGGACATCTTCCGCAAGTGGTTCGGCAAAGTCATCCCGATCGGAGACAACAAGTTCAGCGCGCTCAACAGCGCGGTGTTCTCGGGCGGGTCCTTCATCTACGTGCCCAAGGGCGTGAAGGTGAAGCAGCCCCTGCAGGCCTACTTCCGCATCAACGCGGAGGAGTTCGGCCAGTTCGAGCGCACCCTCATCATCGTCGATGAGGGCTCCGAGGTCATGTACATGGAGGGCTGCACCGCCCCGAAGTTCACCACCTCCACGCTCCACTCCGCCGTCGTCGAGCTCGTCGCGCTCAAGAACGCGAAGATCCAATACGTCACCGTCCAGAACTGGGCGCCCAACGTCTTCAACCTCGTCACCAAGCGCGGCGTCGCCATGGAAGGCGCCGAGATCAAGTGGATCGACTGCAACATCGGCTCCCGCCTCACGATGAAGTACCCGGCCGTCGTCCTGAAGGGCGAAGGCGCCCGCGGCGAGGTCATCTCCATCGCCCTGGCCAACGACGGCCAGCACCAGGACACCGGCGCCAAGATGATCCACGCCGCCAACAACACCACCTCCTCGATCATCTCCAAGTCCATCTCCGTCGGCGAAGGCCGCGCCACCTACCGCGGCCTCGTCCACATGCCCAAGCACCTCAAGGGCTGCAAAAACAACACCGAGTGCGACGCGCTGCTGATCAACACCAACAGCCGCACCGACACGTATCCCGCCATCACCGTCAAGGGCGGCGAGAACTTCACCCAACACGAGGCGAGCGTCTCGAAGGTCAGCGAGGAGCAGATCTTCTACATGCAGCAGCGCGGTCTCACCGAGGCCGAGGCGATGAGCCTCGCCGTGAACGGCTTCGTCAACGACCTCGTGCGCCAGTTCCCGATGGAGTACTCCGTCGAGCTCAAGCGCCTCATCGATCTCGAAATGGAAGGCTCGGTCGGCTGACGCCGACCCATTGCCGATTGGCGATTGCCGATTTTCGATTTCGAATGGCAACGCAGCGGCACACGACACCGACCAACAACGCCGATTACCGATCACACGCCTCGCCGATCTCCGGCCTCCGCCAATCGCAAATCGGCAATCCAAAATCGAAAATCTCCCTATGTCCTCCGCCCCTTCCACCGCCGCCCTTACCACGCCTGAGCCGGCCCTCGTCGCACCCGCCGCCTTCGACTCCGTCGCCACCTCGCTCGGCAACCTGCCCGCTTGGTGGGCCGACCTCAAGCGCAAGGCCTGGGCGCGCTACAACGAGCTCCCCCTGCCCCGCCGCACCGACGAGTTCTGGCGTTTCTCCGACATCCGCGGCTGGCAGCCCGCCGATCCCTTCGCCCGCGCCACGCCGGCCTCCGACGAGATCGTCTCCGCCCTCCGCATGCGCTCCAACCTCGTCGCCGAGAAGACCGCACAGGCCGTCTTCGTCAACGAGGTCCGCGTCGCCCAGGACACCCTGCCCGAGCCCCTCGCCAAGGCCGGCGTGATCTTCGACTCCATCGAGAACGCCGTCCTCCACCACCCCGCGCTCATCCAGGCGCACTTCATGGCGCAAGACTCAGCGCTCGGCTCCGAGAAGCTCACCGCGCTCCACCGGGCGCTCACCACCGGCGGCGCGTTCATCTATGTGCCGAAGGGCGTCGAGATAGCGCAACCGCTCGTCGTCTACCATTGGGCCGCCGGCGGCCGCACCGCCGTTTTCCCGCACACCCTCGTCGTCGCCGAGGACAACGCCAAGGTCACCGTCGTCGATTTCCGCCAGTCCGCCTCCGACACCGACACCACCTTCTCCGCCGGCGTCAACGACCTCTACGCCGGCCCCGGCGCGCAAGTCACCTACGTCTCCGCCCAGCGCTGGAGCCGCAGCTCGCTCGGTTTCCAAGGCAACGAGACCGTCGTCCAGCGCGACGGCCGCGTCGTCTCGCTCGGCCTGCAGCTCGGCGGCCGCCAGGTCCGGACCGAGAGCCACAGCCGTCTCCAAGGTCCGGGTGCATTCAGCCAGATGCTCTCGCTCGCCGTCGCCCACGGCGATCAGGAGTTCGACCAGCGCACGCTCCAGTCGCACCAGTCGCCGCTGACCAGCTCCGACCTCCTCTACAAGAACGCGATCTTCGATAAGGCGCGCACCATCTTCTCCGGCCTGATCGTCGTCGATCCCGCCGCGCAGAAGACCGACGCCTACCAGAGCAACCGCAACCTGCTCTGCTCGCCCGAAGCCGAGGCGAACTCCCTCCCCGGTCTCGAGATCGAGGCCAACGACGTGCGCTGCTCGCACGGCGCCACCAACGGCCGCATCGACAACGAGGAGCTCTTCTACCTCGCCGCCCGCGGCATCCCGCGCCCCGTCGCCGAGGAGCTGCTCGTCTTCGGCTTCTTCGAGGAAGTCCTCGGCAAGCTCGACAATGCCCACCTCCAATCCGTCCTCCGCGAGATGATCCAGTCCAAGTTCCAGAAGTGACCGGTAGGGACGTTTCTCCGAAACGTCCTCCACTTTTGTTAACCGCAAAGAGCACAAAGAACACAGAGATGCACCTCCACCATCGCAATACGCGCAAGGCATTCCTCAATCCTTCCGATCTCTGCATTCTTTGCGGTTAACATTTTCTCCGGCCTCTGTGTCCTCCTCCGCTCTCTGAGTCCTCTGTGTCCTGTCTGTCTTCTCCGTCGCTCCTCCCATGTCCAACGACCGCAACCGCACCCTCTCGCGCGAAGTCGAAGCCGTGATGGTCCCCTACGGGAACAAGTTCGTCATCCCCGCCGGCGCCACCATCGCGCTCCTCCAGACCCTCGGCGGCAGCTTCACTATCCAGGGCGACTTCGGCATGGCCCGCCTCGACGGCCAGTACGCCGACGCCATCGGCGAGCCGCCCCAGGCCAACGACCTTGCCCACGCCGCCACCGGTGCCGACGGCGCGCCCAGCGAGGAGCTTCTCTGGAACCAGCTCCGCAAAGTCTACGATCCCGAGATCCCCGTCGACATCGTCGACCTCGGCCTCGTCTACTCGCTCGAAGTCACCAAGCGCGAAGCCGGCGGCCACAAGGTCGACGTCTCCATGACGCTCACCGCCCCCGGCTGTGGCATGGGCCCGGCCATCGCCGAGGACGCCAAGACGAAGCTCATGCAGGTCCCCGGCGTCGATGAAGCCGATGTCCACCTCGTCTGGGAGCCCTGCTGGAACCAGAACATGATTTCCGAAGAGGGAAAAATGAAGCTCGGTCTGGTCTGAGTCCCGACCATGCGCTTCACCACCGGCTATTCCCTATCGGCTTGCGCGCCGCCGGGGGCCCGGGGGGGGGGGCCGCGCGCCGGCCCGACGCCCGGCCGGGGCGGCGCCCCCACATGGCGCTCCACCCCCGGATATCCCCTAGCGGCTTGCGCGCCGATGGCGCGCGTAGGGGAGGCGACTAGCGCCGCCCGTTCGCAGGAGCCGGCTTATTCGCCTGATACATCCAACGGGCGTCGCAAGACGACGCCCCTACCGCAGCAACTCCTGCAGCGCGGCTGAGCGCCTCGTTCGCCCCCCTCCTTCGCCGATGCCGACCACACCCACGCTCACCGAGCTGCTCGCCACCGCGCTCGCTCCCCGCGCCCCACTGCTAGCCGAGCCGCACGACGGCGTCGTCCGCCTCTTCAACGGCTTCCTCGAGGGATACCCTTCGCTCGTCGCCGAGGTGTACGCCGACACCCTTGTTCTCCTCAACCACGCCAAACCGGCCGAGGCCGGCGAGACCGCCATCGATGAGGCCCAGTGTTTCTACCTCGGCCAGCTTCCGTGGCTACGCACCGTGGTTGTGAAATCCCGTTACACCACGCTCTCCGACCCGCGTTTCACCCGCAACGGCATCGTCACCCACGGCGAGACGCCCGCCCGCTCGGTCCGGGAACACGGCGTGCGCTACGCCGTCGACCTGCTCCTCAACCAGGACACCAGCTTCTACCCCGACACCCGCCTGCTGCGCCGCTGGGCGCTCGACCACCTCTCCGGCGCGCGCGTGCTCAACACCTTCGCCTACACCGGCAGCCTCGGCGTCGCCGCCCTCGCCGCCGGCGCGAAGCGCCTCGTCCAGCTCGATCGTACCCGCGGCTTCCTAGAGATCGCCCGCGCCTCACACGCGCTCAACGGGCACGCCACCGGGCCCGACACCTTCTGGGCCGGCGACTTCTTCGCCGCCGTCGCCCGCCTCAAGCGCGACCGCGCCCTCTTCGACTGCATCTTCCTCGACCCGCCGTTCTTCTCCACCTCGGCGCAGGGCACGGTCAACCTCGTCACCGAAGGCCGGCGACTGATCAACAAGGTCCGCCCACTCCTGGCCGACGGCGGCCGTCTGGTCGCCGTGAACAACGCCCTCTTCCTTCCCGGTGCCGACTACCTCCGTTCCCTAGAGGAACTCTGCGCCGACGGCTACCTCTCCATCGAGGCGCTCATCCCCGTGCCCGAGGACTGCACCGGTTATCCGGCCACGCGCCAGCGCGCGCTGCCCGCCGATCCCGCGCCCTTCAACCACGCCACGAAGATCGCCATCCTCCGCGCCAAGCGAAAGGACGCGACATCGCCCTGAACAACGTCCGCCAATCCGGTATCGCATCCACGCGGCACCGGCTTGCAGATCGCCTCACACCAGCAGCAGCACGACCACCAGCAGCACCGCGCCAGCGGCGCAGCCGGCAATGGGCCAGGCCCACTGCATCCACGGCGGACGCGCGGCCCAGAGCTGGATCGCCTGGATCATGCGTCGGGCCTCGCGGTTCTCGGGATCGCGCTCAAGCAGCTGCTGCCACAGCGGCAGCGCCATGCGGTAGTTGCCCGCACCGGTCACGAGCGCAGCGAAGGTCTGCAGCAGAAGCGGATCGGAGGGCGGCACTCCACCGGGGGCGACCGCCTCGATCGCCTCGCGCAATTTGCCGCGACGTGCGAGCTGCTGCACCTGCAGCAGGCGCAGCGTCGTTTCCAGAGCGTCAATGCCAGTGTCCGCCATGATTGCAGATCAGCCGAGAATGCCGGAACCGTAGCCGCGCTGGACTTCCTCCAGCGTCTGCTGCGGCAGCATGTCCTGCAGGCTGAAGACGACTTCCTTCAACGAGGCGAGATTACCCTGTGCCACGGCCTCGCGGCCCTGGCGAATCAGATCCTCGGCACGGGCGGGATCGCTCATCTGGGCCTGGCAAGCGACAAGGCCGTCGAAGTGGGTCACCCAGAAGGCGGACTGCCGGAAGAGGATCGCGGAGGAGACATCCTCGATCTCCGCCTTCTTCGTACGAAGGCGCGTGGCATTCTTCTCGCCGATGAGCGCGGCGACTTGCTCGCGCAGCGTGCGGGCTCGCGACTTCTCCTCGCTCGTGCCGTTCTGGAACGCGAGGGTGTCGAGCTCGGTGAGCTTCACATCGATCTCCTTGACGAGCGACGGCCAGATGGCGCGGTCCTCGATCTCGTCGAGCCGTATCTTCCACTCCAGGATCTCGCGCTCCACGCGCAGCAACGCGTCGAACTCGGCCTTCTCGTGGTTGAGGATGGAGTCGATCTCCTGCGTCATCGCCGAGGCTTCGTGCTCCTGCAGCGCCTTCTGCACAGCCTGATCCTCGGCCAGATGTGGGTTCTCCTTGATGGAGGTGAGGCGTTTGCGCTCGCGACCCCACTCGGCGCGGAGCACGAGGACGTCGGGCTGGCGGACCTTGCCGCCGAGTTCAATTTTGGTTGGAAACTCCTCGTCGAGCAGCGGCACGTAGGCGACGACCTTGAGCATGCGCGAGGCGTCCATGGCGAACGTGACCTCGATCTCGCAGCCGGCGGGGATGTCGCGTTTCACCTTCTCGGCGGTGATCTCCAGCGAGCCGATGAGGATGTTGCGGTCGGCCAGGTCGCGATTGCCCTCGACGATCGGGATGCGCAACACGCTGCCGGACTCGCCGGTGTGCACGCCGACGGCGGAGCGGTAGGTGCGCGTACTCTTGGCCGGCAGGCCCTGCCCCTTGTTGAAGTGGATACCGATGCGGTTGTCGGCCATCGCGACGCCGACGTTGTTGATGATCGGCTGCTCGTCGACGACGACGCCCATCGTGTAGGCGAACTCGCCCGGGTCGCACTCGCAGAGGTTGCCAGTGGGATCGCGGAGCTCGAGCGTGAAGGTGTTCTGGATGCCCTTCTCGGCACGGACGTTGAGCTGGAACGCGGCGCTCTCGTTCAGGGTGATCTTGCCGCTGCGCCACTTCGTCTGCTGGTTGGCCACCTCAAGAGTGTAGCCGACGACCGAGCCGCCGGCGGGCAGAGAGATGCGGCCACCGACGAGCGGATCGGGCTCGGAGCCGACCGGCTTGTAGATGAGCTCGATGCTGAAGCGGCCCGCGCGGGCCGGCGCCTTGGCGGCGGCCGGCGTGCCGGACAACCGTTGCGTGCCGGCGAATACCGCCGCGCCGCGAGCGACGACGGTGAGCGGGTCGACGTTGAAATCGAACGGGATGCCGAGGCGCTGCTTGACGATCGCCCGGAAGTACGGCGCGAGCGTCGGACCGCCGACGAAGATGAGACGCTCCACGGCGGAGGGCCCGAGGTCCTTCTCGGAGAGCACGCGCTGGGCGATCGTCACCGCCTTGTTGATGATCGGCGTGGCGACCTTGGTAATGTCCTGCCGGCTCAGCTCGGTCTCGAAGGTGACGGTCTCGCCGGCGACATTGCGCAGCGTGGCCTCGATGAGCGTCGTCTCGCGGCGGGAGAGGTCGATCTTCGCGGCCTCGGCAGCGGCCTTCAGGCGAATGAGGTCGTAACGGTAGCGTTCGACGCCACGGCGGAAATCGCCCACGCCGAACTCCTTGGCCACGCGCGGGGCGAGCAGCTGCTCGACGATGGCCCAGTCGATGTCGGAGCCGCCCAGGAAGTTGTCGCCACCGTGGTTGACGACGCTCATGGTGCCGTCCTCGGAGCGGATGAGCGCGGCGTCGAACGTGCCGCCGCCGAAGTCGAAGACCATCCAGTACGCCTTGGCCTCGACGCGCTGGAAGCCGTACGCGAGCGCGGCGGCGACGGGTTCCTGCAGCAGGAGCGCGGTACGGAAACCGGCCAGCTCGGCGGCGCGCTTGGTCGCCTCGCACTGGTGCAGCTCGAAGGCGGCGGGCACCGTGATGACCGCGGCGGAGATCTGCTCGTTGCGCTTCTGCGCGATATCGCCGCGCAGCGACTTGAGCACCTCGGCGGAGAGATCCTCCGGACGCATGCGGCGGCCGCTGGCGCGGAAGGTGTATTCGTAGCCCGTGCCCATGCGGCGCTTGAACTCGAGATGCAGGTCGCCCTCGGCGCGCTCGTCGCCGATCTTCGCGCGGGCGCTGTGGCCGACCCACAGGTTGCCGTTGCGGTTCACGTACACAGCCGACGGGGTGATGTCGGCCTCGAGATTGTTTTTGATGATCTCGGTGCCCGTGCCCGAGACGACCGCGATGGAGCTGTTGGTCGTGCCGAGATCGATGCCGAAGTCGATGGTGTTTCTGCTCACGGTTATTTGGACGGGGTTGAGGGAGGGATGCCGACGATGACTTCGCCCACCTGCAGCAGGCGGTCCTGCCAGAACACGGCGGGGCGCACGGCCTCGATGACCGTGTCGCGGGTGATGTCGGGGGACGGTTGGAAGGAGATGACCTTGACCGGAAGTCCGGTGTCGTAGGGCTGGCCGAGCCAGTCGCTCAGGCGCATGCCCATGGCGGCGAAGGCCTCAAGCGCGCCCTCTATATGGCGATACAGTCGGCGGGATTCCTCGCGCGGCTCGCCGGTCTTCGGATCGAGCATGCGCGACTGGGCGCGCCAGATGTTGGTGGCGAGGGCGGCCAGCGGGGCGTCCAGCGGGTTGACTTGCTCGACAGGGGCGGCGGCCGGACAGGTGGCGTCGATCGGCGCGATGGGCGCAGGCGGCACAGGGGCGGCGGGTGTCGGGGAGTTCCGGAGCGCCTGAACCTCGGCAAGCGCCTTGTCCAAGGGGGCCTCGGGCAGGCGGGCCAGCTTCCGCGGCTCATTTGCCATCAGCAGTTGCAACATGCCGGGGTCGTTCATGATTCGTCGTTTTGTGGGGTACCGGTGACAAGGGCGTCGATCACATGTCCTGCAATGGCGGCATTCCAGACTTCAGCCAGGGGGAAGCGCTCGCTGATGGTGGCTTCGCCGGCCTTCAGGACCACGAAGTCGCCGCCTTCGAGCGCATGGGCTAGTTGCGAGTAAGGCACGGCTTCGTCGCTTGGCCAGTTGAAACTCCGTCCGGAGAATACCAACCCGTCGCGTCGCAACTGCGCCAGGCCAAGCGGGACTGCGCCGCCCTGCCGGGCCCAGTCGACCAGGCGCACGATCAAGCCCGGCACCGCCACCCCGTAGAGCGTCTCCAGTATCAAGCTATACAGGCGCGCCGGATCGCCGGCCGCTGGGCCCAGGAGATTGGTCTCGTCGAGCGTTACGACCGTCTCCGAGTTGCACCAGGCGATGCGATAGCAGCGCTGGCCACCCTGTGCCGCCGGCGGCTCGACCACGCCGTACCGCAAGCCAGTCAACTCGTCCGGGGCGAGCGTCACCCCGTCGAAAGTCAGCCGGGTGGGATCGATGTCGAGCACATGGCCGCCCACCTCGAAATGCACTTGGTCGCTGCCGAACGCGTGCAACGGCGTGCCTTCGGTCGCAGCCGTGCCCTCGCCCCCTCCGGGTACCTGCGGCGTCCCCACCCCGCCGGAGGTCGCCGTCCACAACGGCAGCTCGCCCTGGACATGCTTGCGCCGTTTCCCGGCCGGCGTTCGCGCCGGAGGGTCCTCGACCTGGGCCGCCGCGGCTGCGGCATCCACAGGTGCGGGCGGCGACGTATCCTGAAGCTGGGCATCGGGCGATACCGGCGCGGCGGCCGGCGTAGCGGGCGACTCGGGGGTAAGCGACGACGGCGCCCCCGCCGGCGGAACCTCGCTCGCCGCGGAAGCGTCGGCGATCGCCTCCGCCATCGCTGCCGCCTCGGCGGCGGCGCGGGCGTGCTCGGCGGCCATCTCGCGGGCCTTGCGGCGCACGATCTCGAGCAGGAGCTGCTCGCGTTCCTGGTGGAGTGCGGCGCGTTCGGCGCCATCGGAGATCTCAGCGGCGGTGGCCAGCGCGCGGGCGGCGAGGTCGAAATTCTCCAGCTGGTAGCAGGCGGCGTGCGCCAGTTCGCGCAACGCACGGCGCACGTTGGCCAAGTAGTCGGCCTTCGCCCGGGGCCCGAGCTCGAGCCGGCTCGCGCCGGGCACGAACTCCTCGACAAGCAGCCGGTACGCCGCCTCGAACTCCGCGGCCTCGGCCACGGCGGGATCCGCGTTGGGATCGACCGGCGGCAGCTTCTCGACGATGGCGTTGCCGTGCAGGATGTCCGCCGTCTCCTCGAGGCGGCGACGCACCTCCGGCGTCGCGACAAGCGTCGTGAGATGCGTGAGCCACGGCAGCACGCCGCAACTGTCGAGCGTACGCCGCTGGTAGGCGATGATGCCCTCGAGCGCCGCGTCCACGACGCGCGTGCTCACCTCGCGGTAGACCTCGGAGTCGCGCCCGCAGATCGTCTCGATCACGGCGAGCTCGTCGGCCGCCTCGGAGAGCAGGCCCGCGGTGAGGGTGAGGCCAGCGGAGCCGTCGCCGGTGAGCCGGCGGGCGGCGTCGCGCAACAGCAGGTCCACGCCCTGCACGACTTTGGAGATGGCGCCTTCGAGGGCGCGGTCGGCGCGCGCGGGCACATCGTGCACCTGCCGGGCGAAACGCACGTGCGCCGTGGCCGCATGCCACTGTTCCTTCTGGGCGCGGGCGATCGCCAAAGAGGCGTGGATACTGCAGAAGGCGTCGGGGAGCGTGCCGCGGATCGCCTCGAGCAGACCCTCGGGCAGGCGCGCGTCGTCGAGCACGAGGATGCGCTGGCGGAGCAGTTCCCAGAATTCGTCGCTGGCGCGGATCTGCAGCCACTGCTCGATCGAGGCGTTCCACCACTCGGTCGTCTCCTCCCCGAGCTCGCCGCCGGTGCGCTCGACCTCGATGGCCGCGAGCTGGTGGAAGATGGCGAGGTTGTGGATGGCCACGACATTGCCGGCGGCGGCGGCGTTCTGCCAGCGCAGGAAAGCCGTGTCGGCATCGCCGGACAGAAGCGCGTCGATGGCGGGATCGCTCGCGTCGTCGGGGTAGCTGGCTGGCCAGAACCAGAACAGCTCGTAGAGCAGGCGGGTAAGGGTGTCCTTGAGCTGCTGGGCGGCGTCGCGGAGCTGCTCGGCACTGGGAATGGGATTCGGCGCGAAGGCCCAGTTGAACTCCGGCGCGCCGAGCTCCACGGAAAGGCGGAGCTGCTCGAGCCGCCGTTGGATGTCGCGGGCTCCGGCAAGTACCGACAGCCCGAGCCGGCGGAACGGAGTGCACGAATACAGAGTCGTCGCCGCGACCGACATGAGCGGAGCCCACGGTATCCGGAGGGCCTGCGGCTCGGCCCCGGACGCGCGTTCCCCATCGGCGGACACTTCCTCGGACATCGTTGTGTGCTACTTGGTCAAACTCTTGGCGGCGGGGCAATCCCTATGCACGCGCCGCTGTTTCGTTTCGCGGTTTCGCTTCGGCATGGGCCGCGCTCAGCCCGGAGGCCAAGCCATCGGCCGCTGACCGAGCAGGTGCACATGCAGGTGGGGGACGGTCTCTCCGCCGTGCGGGCCGTTGTTGATCACGATCCGGAAGCCCTGGGCGAGTCCCAGTTTCTTGGCGACCGAGGCGGCCGTAAGCAGCAGGTGGCCGAGCAGCGGCTGGTCGGCCGTGGCGGCCTCGGCGAGGCGCGGGATCGGTTTCTTCGGAAACACGATCACATGCACCGGCGCCTGCGGTTGGATGTCGTGGATCGCCAGGCAGAGGTCGTCCTCGTGCACGATGCGGGAGGGTATCTCCCGGGCGATGATGCGCTCGAATAGTGTGGGCATGATTCGGGTGCCGCACTCCACACCCTCGCCGCCGCGGAGTCGAGGCCGCAGAACCGTCCTCGGCCGCCGGCGCGCACCATACGATCGATTTACGGCACGGGCGCATCCCCGCCCTCCGGCCTCGGTGTCGCGCGCACGGCCCCGGATGGCACCGGGGCCGGCCTCGCTTCCCTACAAAAACATCAGGGTGAGCTGCGCGCGCTCGCGTTTGCGGGCGAGAGCCAGCGCCGCGAGGAAATCGAGAACCTCGCGGTAGGCGGTCCGCCGGCGCTCGGTCCAGCGGCGGCCGGGCGGGCAGAAGGTCGCGTGGAGATTCGTGATGAGCAGCGTCGCCTCCTGGTAGGGCGAGAGACGCTTGAGCGCGGCGAGCACCTGCTCGCGGGTCCAGAGCGAATCGGCCGCGGCCGGGCTCTGCGCCGCGTCGCAATGGGCGAAGCCGTGCCGCAGGTCGTCGGTGCCGCCTCCGAATTTGCGCTGCAGCAGCTGCACCGCCGCGGCGAAGGAGACGGGAGTCACCGCCAGTCCCGCATCGGAGCCGGAGTCCGCGGGGGCAACAATCGCCCCACCCTGTTCCGCCAACGCCTGCTCGATGCCGGCCTTCATCTGCTCGGCGAGATAGAGATCCTGCCCCGTGATGCTGGCGAAGACGGTGTTGAGGAGGTGCAGCGCAGGCAGATCGTGGGGCAGGCTCATGGGGCGCTGGGGGCGGCGGGGTTCAGGGCTGCTTCGGCTTCACGAGCCCGCGGAGTTCGTCCATGAACTCGGAGACGTCGCGAAACTCCTTGTACACGCTGGCAAAGCGGACGTAGGCGACCTTGTCGATGGTGCGCAGCCGCTGCATGCAGGCCTCGCCCACGGCGCTGCTGGGGATCTCGGTGCCGTACTGCGCCTCCAGCTGGTCGACGATGTCCTCGACGGTCATGTTGATCTGCTCGAGGTCGACGGGGCGTTTGTGGCAGGCGGCGCGGATGGCGCGCACGATCTTCTCCCGGTCGAAGGGCTCGCGCCGGCCGTCACGCTTGATGACGATGAGATCCTCGCGGACCACCATTTCGGTGGTCGTGTAGCGGTGGCCGCATTCGAGACACTCGCGCCGGCGGCGGAGGGTCGTGCCCTCGCGGCTGATCCGCGAGTCGATCACCTTGTCCTCGATCGAGGGGCACTTGGGACAGCGCATGGGGAGAAGTCAGAACGGAGAAGACAGAATGATGAACGGGGTGGCGAGCGGCGGAGTGATGACGAAGGCGGCGGCGGGATCGCGGAACTGGAGTGGCGGGGCGTGATGGGTTGGGATTCTGGCCGTTCTACACTCTGCATTCTTCCTTCCGCCTTAGCGCGTCGGCGCGCGTTCTCAGTTCAGCGTCAGGAAATTATCGAGGAGCTTCATGCCGTCCTGCGTGGCGATCGACTCGGGATGGAACTGCACGCCCCAGATCGGCAGCTCGCGGTGGCGCAGGCCCATGATCTCCCCCTCGGCCGTCTCGGCGGTGATCTCGAGGCAGGAGGGGAACGACTCGCGCTCGACGAGCAGCGAGTGGTAGCGGGTCGCGTTGAAAGGATTCGGCATGCCGCGGAACACGTCGGTGTTCTTGTGCAGGATCGGCGAGGTCTTGCCGTGCATGAGCCGGCCGGCGCGCACAACCTTGCCGCCGAAATAGTGCCCGATGGACTGGTGCCCGAGGCAGACGCCGAGGATCGGCTTCACGCCAGCGAACGCCTTGATGATGTCGAGCGTCACGCCCGCCTCCTTCGGCGAACACGGCCCGGGCGAAAGCAGCACGCGGTCGGGGTTGAGCGCCAGCGCCTGCGCCGGCGTGATCTCGTCGTTGCGAAACACCTTCTGCTCGACGCCCAGCTGGCCGAAGTACTGGACGAGGTTGAAGGTGAAGGAGTCGTAGTTGTCGATGACGAGCAGCACGG
>CAZXHR010000124.1:0-12917 GCA_964640465.1 uncultured Opitutaceae bacterium | reverse complement strand
TGTAGAAATTCGTCTGGAAAAGGACCATCGTCATGAAGACGAAGTTGGCCGCGGCATCGCCGCCGCTGTAGCCTGCTTTTTCCAGAAAGGAGAGTTTGGGAGAGACCGGAGTCATGTGAGTGTAGGGTGGGGGGAAAACGTGACGGGGGGTTACTTCAGGAGCCAGAGGATGGTGGTGACACCGCGCGGGTAGTAGCGGCTGCCGCAGACGATACCGGTCTCGCTGTTGATCTGGTCGCACATGGCGTGCTCGCCGCAGCCGGGGCGGCGCTGCCAGTCGGCATGAACGCGGTCGGCGGCGCGGGCGGCGGCGGTCATCGCCTCGGGGAAGAGCATGCGGACGACGTGCTGCGAGATGGCGATCTTGCTGAACCAGGTGTTCGTGCTGGTGCTGCTCATCTTCCAACCGCCGGACTTGCCGTCAAGGCAGATGCCCGGCCGGAGGATACCGCAGAGGTGTTTGGAGAGCAGGTCGAGCAACTCGGCGAAACGGCCCTTGCGGTCGGTGGCGTCCTTGATGCCGAGGTAGAGCGGATACACGAAGCCTTCGACCGCCGGAATGATGCGCGAGCGGTTGCCCTTTTCGAAGACGGCGGGAAAGGACTGGGTATCGGGCTCGAACTTCGTGGCAATCGTCTTCGCGAGCAGATCGGCCGTGGCGCGCGCGGCGGCGGAGTCGTCCTTCAGGCCAAGGCGCTTGAAGGCGCGTTCGAGCAGGACCCAAGCGCCGAGCGTCTTGACGGAAAGGTAGAGGTTGTTGCGCGCCTGGCCGAGAGAGACGACGAGGCTGTCGTAGGTGGTGATCTCGGAGCCGTCGAGGCCGCAGCGGGCGCTGTCGTGCTTCATCACGCCGTCGCGCTGACTCGGGTTCGGATTGTCGCGTCGGCGCATGCTCTCCGCGCAGGCCAGCAGCACGGCCTGGCGGCGGCGCAGCCACTTCACATCGCCGGTCTTCTCGGCGTAGGTGATGGCGCAGAGCACCCAGTTTAGCAGCTGCTCCATCGTCATGTGGCTGAAGCAGCCGTGGAGATGGTCGCACTCGTAGCTGGAGTGGCCGGCGGGCGTGAAATGGTTCAGCACGCCCATGTCGTGCGTGAAGGAGATCCCGCCGGGCACGAGCTTGCCGCCGGCGACGATCTTGTCGGTGTATGAATAGCGCTCGACGAACTGGTCGAGGACGTTGCGGACGGCCCACGGCGTCCACTCCAGCTCCCAGAAGAGCTGGTCGACCGTGAGGTCGAAGGTATTCATCATCCGGTACTCGCCCTCGTTCACGACCCAGAGAGGCCTGCCCTTGTTCCAGAGCAGCTCGGTGCTGCCGAGGTAGCTGTGGGCGGCCTGGGCGACGAGGAACTTCTGGTCGGCGTCGAGCTTGGCGCGGGCGAGCTCACGGTCGCGCTGGGCGGCGATCTTTTCGTACTTGGCGCGGTTGGCCAGGCCGTGGGCGAGGACGTCTTCGAGGTTCTTGAAGAACTGCGCGTAGGCGTAGCGTGCCGGGATGCCGGTGGTGACGTCGGCTCCCTGATAGAAGCCGAGGACGAGCGGGAAGCGTTTCCGCTGGCCGGCCGGAACTGCGAAAATGAGCGCGCTCTCCCCGCCGATAACATGTACCCCCCGGTAATCTCGGAACTTGGGTACGAAAACATCAAACCCAAGCCGTTGTCCTACGGCGGAGGAGCGCGCGGTGACGTAGCCGAAATCCGGACCTACTGCAAAACCCGGCAGGTCGAGTCCTGCGTCCTGCACGGGTCGTTGCAGGCGATCCAGCTCGCCTACGCCAAACATTAACTCGACCGGGGTGCTCCCGGTCCGGTTGTCGAACTCGATCCAGCCGGTGACGACCGGAGCGAGTGCGAAGCGGGCTGCCGTGCGCGACAGGGTCGCGGGATCGGGCAGCTGCGAGAAAGGGGAAAGAAGACTGAAACCGAAACGACCGGCGTCGGCGCGCCACGTGTCGCTGGCCCAGCCGAGCGTGCGCTCGTATTGGGCCGGCTCCAGCATGGCGAAACCGCTCGGGGCGACGGAGTTGCCCGGATCGCCGCCGGTGAACGCAACCTCGTTGGATTGCGGCGGGCGGAAGAACGGGAGCATCTGCCAGAGAGCTCCCGGATCCGCGGTGCGGTAGCCGACATAGACGTTCTGCCGGGCCGCACCACGCAGCGACTGCCCAAAACCGCCGGGACTGCCGACCAACCCAATCGAAAAGCTCGCAAACGCCCCGAAGGGCGAATGCTGCGTATGGAAGCTCTCGACGGCGGGGTTGGCCGGTACGGTCATGGCGGGGGGCTGCCGCGGGCTGACGACTTAGCTGTGCAGATAGGAGAAGAGCAGGTTCTCGAGGTACTCCTGCTTGCCGGACTTCGGGGTCGGCTCGCCGAGCTTGAGGGCGATCTTCTCGAGTTCGCGGAAGTTGGTCTTCTTCGTTTCGATCTCCTTGCCGAAGCCGGAGTCGTACGAGGCGTAGCGGTTGGCCACGAACTCCTCGAACTTGCCGTCGGCGAGCATCTGGCGGGCGATCTTGAAGGCCAGGGCGTAGGCATCCATGCCGCCGATGTGGGCGTGGAAGAGATCATCCATGTCGACGGACGGGCGGCGGAGCTTGGCGTCGAAGTTGAAGCCGCCGGTGCCGAGACCGCCGGCCTTGAGGATCGAGTACATCGCGAGGGTGAGCTCACGGACGTCGGTGCTGAACTGGTCGGTGTCCCAGCCGAGCATCGTGTCGCCGGTATTGGCGTCGATCGAGCCGAGCATGCCGGCCGCCGCGGCGACCTCGATCTCGTGCTGGAAGGGGTGGCCGGCGAGAGTGGCGTGGTTGGTCTCGATGTTGAACTTGAAGATCTTCTCAAGTCCGTACGTGCGCAGGACGCCGATGCAGGTGGCGCAGTCGAAATCGTACTGGTGCTTGGTGGGCTCCTTGGGCTTGGGCTCGATGAGGAACTGGCCCTTGAAGCCGATCTCCTTGGCGTAGTCGGCGGCCATGCGCATGAACGCGGCCATGTGGGCCTGCTCGCGCTTGAGGTTGGTGTTGAGGAGGGTCTCGTAACCCTCGCGGCCGCCCCAGAAGACGTAGTTTTCGCCGCCGAGCTCGAGGGTGACCTCGAGGGCCTTCTTAACCTGCGCCGCGGCGTAGGCGAAGACATGGGCGTCGGGATTGGTGGACGCGCCGTTCATGAAGCGCGGGTTGCCGAAGAGGTTGGCGGTGCCCCAAAGGAGCTTCACGCCGGTGGCCTTCTGCAGCTCCTTCGCGTGCGCGACGAGCTTGTCGAGGTTCTTGTTCGACTCGGCGAGGCTCTTGCCCTCGGGGGCGATGTCGCGGTCGTGGAAAGCCCAGAACGGGGCGCGGATCTTCTGGAAGAACTCGAAGGCCGCATCCATGCGCTTCAGCGCGACGGAGACGGCGTCCTTGCCGGACTCCCACGGACGGGTGATGGTGCCGGAGCCGAACTGGTCGGCGCCCGTGCCACGGAAGGCGTGCCAGTAGGCGATGGAGAAGCGCATGTGCTCGGCCATCGTCTTGCCGTCGACAACCTCGTCCGGGTTGTAATGTTTGAACGCCAGAGCATTGGCGGATTTCGGGCCCTCGAACGCGATCGTGGGCGTCTTGAAGAAAGAAGAGGTCTTTTTCATGGGAAACTCGGGGGTTGTGACGGAACTGACCTGCTGAGTCGAGCGAGCAGGCAACCGGCTCTCAATCGATCCAGAATACTAACGGTAGAATTGCGCCGCGCCGCCCGATCCCCTTTCATCCCGGGCATGAATCGCCCCCGCGTCCCCCTCGCCGCCCCCGCCGCCACGGCCGGCGTACACGTGACGACCGCCACCCTCCCCCTCCGCAACAGCCCGCGCCTCCCCGGCGCCACGCGCGAACGTATCCGCAAGCTCGCCGACGAGCTCGGCTACGCCCCCGATCCCATGCTCCAGGCCCTCGTCGCCTACCGGGGCAGCACCAGCGCCCGCCGCAGCCCGCCCACCCTCGCCTACGTGACCAATTGGAACACCCGCTACGGCTGGCGCGAGGTCACCGCGCATCCGGACTTTTTTGACGGCGCCGCCGCCCGCGCCAAGGAGCTAGGCTACCACCTCGAGCACTTCTGGATGCGCGAGCCCGGGCTCACCCACGGCCGCCTCAGCCGCATCCTCCATACCCGCGGCATCAACGGCGTCGTCATCGCCTCCCACGTCCGCGAGATCGACGAGGCGCTCCAGTTCGACTGGGCGCACTTCTCCGCCGTCAAAATCGACTACTTCCCCCACAACCCGCTCCTGCCCGTCGTAACCAACGATCAACTTCAGATCGTCCGACTCGCGATGCAGAAGGTGATCGCCGCCGGCTACCGCCGCGTCGGCTTCGTCATGGACGAGGGCTGGGACATCACCGTCGACCACCTCTATCAGGCCGGCTTCCTCTGGGAACAGCAGGCACTCGCCCCCGCCGGCCGCATCGCCCCCTTCCTCCTCCCCAACAAGGAACCGCTCGCCGACTGGCTGCGCCGCAACAAACCCGATGTCGTCATCGGCAAGGCGTCGTTTGTCGACGAGACCTTCAAGCAGATGGGCCTGCGCATCCCCAAGGACCTCGCCTTCGTCGACATTTTCCTCGACGACCTCAGCGGCAAGACCGCCGGCGTCATCCAGAACCACAAGGAGGTCGGCCGCCTCGCCATCGAGCTGCTCGCCGGCCAGCTCCAGCAAAACAAGTACGGCATTCCCACCATCCCCACCACCACCTACGTCGAGGGCACTTGGTTCGACGGCCGCTCGCTGCCGGCCAAGGCCTGACCCCACCACCGCCCCGGCCGGTCAACCTTGACCGTCCGACGCCCTTGCACTCCCCCACCTCGTCGAATCCGATAACGCTTCCCGGCTTTCCCTCCCTGTCCGTCCTTCCCGATTCCGCAATCTGCATTCCGAAATCCCGAATTCCCATGAGTCTACCGATCAAGCCCGCTGCCCAGTGTGCCTTTGACCAGATCTCGCTCGGCGAGGTCATGCTCCGCCTCGATCCCGGCGAGGGCCGCATCCGCACCACCCGCCACTTCACCGCCTGGGAAGGCGGCGGCGAGTACAACACCTCGCGCGGCCTCCGGAAGTGCTTCGGCCTGAAGACCGCCGTCTGCACCGCCTTCGTCGACAACGAGGTCGGCCACCTCGTCGAGGACTTCATCATGCAGGGCGGCGTCTCCACCGACTTCATCAAGTGGCGCGACGACGACGGCATCGGCCGCACCGTCCGCAACGGCCTCAACTTCACCGAGCGCGGCTTCGGCGTGCGCGGCGCCGTCGGCGTCTCCGACCGCGGCCACACCGCCGCCTCCCAGCTCAAGCCCGGCGACTTCGACTGGGATCACATCTTCGGCAAGCTCGGTGTGCGTTGGCTCCACACCGGCGGCATCTTCGCCGCCCTCTCCGAGACAACCGCCCAACTCGTCATCGACGCAGTCAAGGCCGCCAAGAAGCACGGCACCATCGTCTCCTACGACCTCAACTACCGCCCCTCCCTCTGGAAATCCATCGGCGGACTCAAGAAGGCCCAGGAGGTCAACAAGGAGATCGCCAAATATGTCGACGTCATGATCGGCAACGAGGAGGACTTCACCGCCTCCCTCGGCTTCGAGGTCAAGGGCGCCGACCACAACCTCTCCAAGATCGAGACCGACGCCTTCAAGGCCATGATCGAGACCGCCGTGAAGGAGTATCCGAACTTCAAGGTTGCCGCCACCACGCTCCGCCGCGTCATCACCGCGACGAAGAACGACTGGTCCGCCATCCTCTGGCACGACGGCAAGTTCTACGAGAGCCGCAAGTACCCGGAGCTCGAGATCCTCGACCGCGTCGGCGGCGGCGACAGCTTCGCCTCCGGTGTCCAATTCGGCTTCCTCTCCGCCAACGACCCGCAAAAGGCCGTCGACTACGGCGCTGCCCACGGCGCGCTCGCGTCCACGACCCCCGGCGACACCTCGATGGCCACCCGCAAGGAGGTCGAGAAGCTCATGGGCGGCGGCAGCGCCCGCGTCCAACGCTGAGCCGAGTCACCCGCGACTCTGCAAAATCACACGCCCGCTCCTCTCAGGGAACGGGCGTTGTTGTTCCGGCGTAGGTCGTTCCTTCAGGACGCCCCGGCGGATGCGGCTCTCGTCACCGTTGAGAGCGCAGCGCCGGCCCGTTCGGGCTGAAGCCGCGACCTACTTCGCCTCGCGCACCGCGCGGATGAACGCGTTCACGTTCTCCGTGCTCACGCCGGGAGGCATGCCGCCGCCGCAGGAGACCACCAGTCGCGATTTGTCGGGGATGGCGTCGAGCATCGCCTTCGTCTCCTTCGCCACGCCGGCCGGATCGGCCTTCGCCAGCACGTCGCGCGGCGGCAGGTTGCCGACCAGCGTGACCTTGTTCTGCGTGAGCTCCTTGAGCTCCTTGAGCGTCACGTCGAAGCCCATGTTGAAGAGGTTCACGTTCATCTCCGGCAACATCGGCGCGCAGACGCGGCAGGGCGCATCGTTGTGGAGGAAGCGGACGGATACGCTCGGATCGAACAGCTCCTGGAAGAGCGGCAGGCCGAAGGTGCGGAACTCGTCCTCGCCCATGAAGCCGATGATGTCGTCGAGCATGAAGATGCCGTCGATCGACGGGAACGTCTCGCGCTGGAGCGTGAGCCATGCCTTCAGGAAGTCCTTGATCTTGCGCAGGAGCAGCTCGGCTTTTTCCGGCTCCATCATCATGAGGGTGAGGAACTCGGTCGTGCCCATCAGGAAGCTGGCGATGTTGAGCGGGCCGCGCGCCACGGCGAAGCGGATCTTGTGGCCGGCCGCCTCGATATGCGGCTGCGCGAGCTTCAGGCGGTTGAGCACGAAGGGCAGCAGGCCGTCGAGCCGCGGATCGGGCACGACGAGGTCGTCGATATCGGCGCTGGAGCGGATGATCTTGTGCGCGTGCGGGAACTCGTTCGCCGGGAAATTGCAGCGTGCGCCAAACGCCGAGGGCTCCGTGCACATCCCAAACTCCGACCAGAACCCGGGCAGGAACAGCGCATCGGGGAACGTGCGCAACGCCTTCAGGTTGGACTCGAGCCAGATCGCGTTGTCCGAGAAGTAGTCGAGGATGCGCACCCCGTACCAGTTCGGCAGCCACGGGCAGTCGATGATGAAGCCGACGGGCGGCGTCGGCAGCGTCTCGCCCTTGATCGTCCTGAGCAATGTCTCCCATTGGGGGTCTGTCATGGTCGTGTCCTCGGATTATGGAGTTTGGGGTTGGATGAAATGAAAGGATCGGCGAAACGCGGGGCAACGGCTCTCACGTGACAGCACCGCCGGCGGGCGCCGTCCCGCGCCGCGCCGCCGCCATGCCCAGCCTTGCGCGACGCTCGTGGTAGCGCCGGTAGGTGCAGTCGGGCGCCTTGCACACGTCGCACAGGTAGTCGGCGTGCTTCGCCTCGGTGCCCACACCGATCAACCCGCTCACCGACTTCACCGGCTGCATCAGCGCCGACTCGCTCAGCGAGATGCCGCAGAACCCTGCCGGCAGCAGCGCGAACAACTGGTGCTGCTCCGCCACCGACCAGCCGCAGTAACCGGGGCTGTAGCGGTTCGTGACCTTCCAGCCACGCTCCGCCACGACCCGTTCGATCCGGTCATGCAAGCGGTCGGCCAGCGCCTCGGCCACGGCGGAGCCCACCGCATCGGCGATGAACCCCAGCGCCGGGTCCTCGACCATCGTCGCGCGAGCCCACTTCTCGAACGCCGGCCCGATCGTCGCCGCAAACACCGCCACGTGCTCCGCCTGCGCCAAAGCGCCGGCGACGATCCGCTGTGTCGTGAAAACGATGCCGCCGGCCGCGATGGCCTCGTGCCGCCGCGCCATGCGCCCGGCCTCGACGATCCGGTATCCCGCACGAGGCCGGCAACATTTCGCCGCCTCCACGAGCGCCCGGTCGATCATCGCGTCGAAATGCTCCGGGATCGCGCCCTCGCGATACCCCAGCACCGCCACGATCCCCGTGCGATCGATCTCCAGTTCCCGGAAACCGATCTCGAGCTCGCAGGCTTCCTCCCTGCGTTCGGACTGTGGTAGAAAAGTGGGCATTGGCTTCATGGGGTGGGGACGTTTCTCCGAAACGTCCACCGCTGCGTCCGCGCCAGCCGCGGACAACCGTTGCGGCGATTTCGGAGAAACCGTCCTACCTCGCAAGCGACCGTTCGCGACGACCTGGGCGCAGGGATCGGCACTTCTTCGTCCCCGTTGTTACCTTCTGTCGCGGATTTTCTCCGCCAGCGCGCGGATGTGCGCCGGACCGGTGCCACAGCAGCCGCCCACGATGCTCGCCCCCGCGGCCAGCAGCTCGTCAAGGTGTGCCGCCATCATCTCCGGCGTCTCGGGGAAAACGGTCTTGCCGTCGACGTACTGCGGCTTGCCGGCATTGGCGTGCACGAGCACTGGCGTCTTCGCATCCACGCAGCGGATCGCGCGGACGATCTCGATCATCTGCTCGAAGCCGTTGCCGCAGTTGGTGCCGATGATGTCGGCGCCGGCATCCTTCACGCACTCGACCATCTCCTCGGGCGACACGCCCATCATCGTGCGGAATTCCCCAGCCGGCGTCTTCTCGAAGGTGAACGTGCAGGCAATCTCCAGCCCCGTCGCCGCTTTCGCGGCACGGATCGCGAGGGAGGCCTCGTCGAGCGCGGAGAACGTTTCTAGGCAGAGCGCGTCGACTCCGCCCTTCTTCAGTGCGGCGGCTTGTGTGGCAAAACCGGCCGCGAGCTCCTCCTCGGGCACCTCGCCCATCATGAGCATCACGCCGGTCGGCCCCATCGAGCCGAGGACGAAATGATCATCGCCCGCGGCGGTACGCGAGATCGCGGCGGCGGCCTCGTTGAGCTCGGCGGCGCGGTCCGCCACCCCGTAACCGGAAAGCTTGTGCGGGCTGCCGCCAAAGCTGTTGGTGAGGATCATATCGGCTCCGGCGGCGATGTAGCTCTCCGCGATCGCGGCGACATCGGCCCAGCGGGTGACATTCCACAACTCCGGGCATTCGCCGGGCTGGAGTCCGCGCTGATAGAGGAAGGTGCCCCAGGCGCCATCGGAGACGAGCGGTCGCCCGCGGCGAAGAGCTTCCAGAAGGGATTTCATGAGGAAATGGGAAGGATGGACGGAGAGGGAAAACCGCTAATCCACGCTAATGGACGCTAATCCAACAGTCGTGTTTGGTATTCATTAGCGCGAATTAGCGTTCATTAGCGGTTCAAAATACCGGAAGCACACGAGCGGGAACCGGGGCAAGAGCCAGCCGCCGTTCCCGCATTCCGAGTTCGGGATCAGTGCCCATCAGCCGAAGGTTCTTTGGCATGGGAGAATGCGCATCAGTGCTTCCATATTCCGTAAGCCTGGTTTCGCTCGGCGTTCGGCCCGCATCACGCGGCGGCGGCGAACTTGTTGAGGAACGCGGCGGCGGCCTGGGGATCGTGCGCGTAGCCGTCGGCGCCCATCTGCGCGGCGGCCTCGGCCGAGAGCGGCGCACCGCCCACGATGACCACCGTGCTCGGGAACTGCGCTTTGATGTCCTTCACCGTCGCCGCCATGTTGCCCATCGTCGTGGTGAGCAACGCGCTCAGGCCGACGATGCAGCCGGGGTTGGCGCGGATCGTGTCGAGAAACTTCGGCGACTTCACGTCGACGCCGAGGTCGAGCACCTCCCAGCCGTTGCCGGCCACGACCATCGAGACGAGGTTCTTGCCGATGTCGTGGAGGTCGCCGGCGACCGTGCCGAGGACGAACTTCCCCTTCGGCTTCACCGTGCCGGACTGGAAGAACGGCTTAAGGTGCACCATCACGGCGTTCATCGCCTTGGCGGCCATCAACAGCTCGGGGACGAACGCCTCGCCGCGACCGAACTTCGCGCCGATGCGCTGCATGCCGTCGTTGCAGGCGCCGAGGATCGCGTCGGGCCCGGCCCCGGCGGCCAGTGCCTGCTTCGCGAGCTCGTCCGCGCCCTCCTGCCCCTTCATGTCCTTGGGATACGGCGACGCGAGGTTCACTTTGCCGCGTTCGATGCAGATGGCGATCTTGTCGACGAGTTCGTTCATGGGGCGGGCGGGTTGTTGATAAGCGGAGGAACTGGGATGGGAAGTTGGAGAAAACGCGTCGCTTGGCGAGATCAGGCTCGGCCGAGCAGGCAGTCGACCTTGGCGCGTATCGTCGCCGCATGCTCGGGCACGTGGAGCGTGTCGCACTCCGTGCCCAGGATGAACGGATGCCCGCAGGCCGCCATGCGCGCCGCGAGATCGGCAGCACGCTCAGCCACGCTTGAGAGCGGCATCGTCGCGTCCGAGTAGAAAAGCTTCGAGGGCAGGTTGCCGTACAGCACGGTGTCCTTCGGCACGCGCGCAGCGTCCCCCCAGAGGCGTCGCGAGCTGCCCAAGCTGAGCAGGCTCGGGCGCAGCGATCCGAATGACTCGAGCATCGAGTCCGTGATCTCGCCGCAGCAGTGGAACAGTAGGTCGGCGTCGCGGGCCGCGAGCAGCTCGGCGATGCGGCGATTCGGTGCCATCACACAGCGCTCGAAGATGTCGCTGCCGCCGGCCAGTTGCAGCGGCGAGAAATAGATCTGGTTGGCCGCCGGCTCGGCGACAAACACCGCCCTAGCCCCGGCATCGAGCGCCCGACCGACCTGCGTCAGCACGCAGGCGAGGCTGAGCTCGAGGCACGCCTCCAGCAACGCCACGCCCTCGTCCTCCTCCGCGCCGATGCCCGTGCCGGCCATGCACACCGGCGTGATCGGATCGGCCATGAGTTTCGTCGTCAGCGAGAACGGCCCGATGCACATGCCGACCGGCAGCAGCCCGGGCTGCCGCGCCACATGGCGCAACGCTCCGAGGTTTGCGGCCACACGAAGGCTCGGCGCCACCTCCCGGGCACGGCGCGCGTACTCGCGCCGCTGTTCCGCCGCGGGCGCGGTCGCAAAATGGTACGTCTCAGCCTCGCGCTCCGGCACGCCGAAGAAGCGCAGCAGCTCCGCCTTCTCCAGCCGCAGGTCCATGATCGGAAACGCCAGCGGCGTGCCAAACCGATCCGCCGTCTCGGCGACCACCGCGCCAAGCCGATCGCCGTCGCACAGGATCGCCTCGGCATCGACATGCTGATGAAGAACCAAGTCGGTCCCGATGGGCACACGATGACCACGCGAAGCGAGATCGAGAAGCTGGGCGCGCAGCATATTTCGGGGTACGGGTATGTAAAACGAGGGAGGCCGATCCCGAACGGCGTGAGGTGCGCCGCGCGGAAAGCATCGATGCGATTACGCGCAGCCCACGCCCCGAACAAGGGGCGCTCCGGTGGACGTGGACAAGCCCCGGCTCCGCTTCCCAATTACCGCTGCCGCCGCACCGTCGCGCCGTCGACCCAGCTCGCACCCACCAGCGTCGCGCGTGGGAACTGCGGCACGCCGAGCTCCTGGCTGTGCAGCAACGAGACCACCATGTCCACGGCCGCCTCGCCGGTCTGGTCGTTGTGCTGGTCCATCCCCGCCCAGTCGCGCGGATCGCTGCGCCGCTCGAGCTGCACCAGCCCGAGATCGCGCGGCACGCGCAGCCCGCGCGCCTCCACCCAGCGCCGCACCACGTTGTAGAGCGTGAAAACGACATCCGGCTTCTCGCGCTCCAGCCAGTCGTAGAAGATCCCGGCGTCCGCCCGCGCCGCCTCCACGTCGTGGAAGGGCGCCACGCGCTGCACCTCCGGCAACGCCTGCTGGCCCACCCACATGCCCGCGCTGAACCGCCCCTCGACCAGCCGGTCGATCCGCGCATCGATGACAAGCCCGGGCCTGCGGTACCCCAGAGCCAGCACCCGCTCCACGGCCTGAAGCACCAGCGCATGGTGATCCACGCAGCAGAACGAGAGCGTCGGCTCGTGCGTCCGCAATCCGGTGACGACGCACGCGTGCTGCCGCCATGTCGCCGCGAAGCGCGCGGGCAGCCGGTTCTCCTCCATCATGCCGACGACAACCACACCCCGGATACCGCGGGCGCGCAGGATGCGGTTGAGCCGCGCACCGTCGAGCTCCGGGTCGTGCAGCCAGAACGTGTCGACGCCATAGCCCTGCTGCGCCGCGCGCCGCTTCACGCCCTCGACGTACGCCGGCAGCGTCGGGTGCACACGGAAGGCGTCCTTGTCGCGGTTCGCGTTGAGCAGCGCCAGGGTGTGGCGCAGCTCCCCGGCCTGACTCTGGCGCAGCTGCGCCATCAGGTGCGAGACCACCGGGTCGAGCGCATACCCGAGCCGCTTCGCCGCCGCCTGCACGCGTTCCCGCGTCGCCGCAGGAATCTGCGGGTCGTGGCGCAGCGCGAGCGAGACGGTGTTCTTCGACACACCGAGTTCGCGGGCGATGGTGGACATGGTGACGCGGGGCATGGCCCTTGACTGTCAAGCCTTCGGGCGGTTTACCAGCCAGAATGGCGAGCAGACAGTTTTGTCCTTCGCCACGGCACCCCGAACCGTCACGCCACCTCGCCCGATCACCACCGCGGCCTCCGACCTCTCGCCTCGCTTCTCTAGCCTCTCGCCTTCCTTCCCATGTTCACCATCGGCATCGATTACGGCACCAACTCCGTCCGCGCGCTCATCGTCCGTTGCTCCGACGGCGCGGAGATCGCCTCCAGCGTCGTCGACTACCCCTCCGGCCACCAGGGCATCCTGCTCGACCCGAAGGATCACAACGTCGCCCGCCAGCACCCCGCAGACTACCTCTTCGGCCTCGAGAAGAGCGTGAAAGGCGCGCTCGCCCAGGCGAAGAAGGCCAAGGGCTTCGACGCCGCGAAGGTCGTCGGCCTCGGCGTCGACACCACCGGCTCCAGCCCGATCCCGGTCGACAAGAACAACGTCCCGCTCGCTCTGAATAAGAAGTGGGCCAAGAACCTCGCCGCCCAGTG
>CAZXHR010000123.1:6141-13096 GCA_964640465.1 uncultured Opitutaceae bacterium | reverse complement strand
ACCGCAACTTCAAGGGCCGCCAGGGCAGCCCCACCCGCCGCACGATCCTCATGAGCCCGCTCATGGTCGCCGCCGCTGCGATCACCGGCCACGTCGCCGACGCCCGCGAGGTCTTCGCGGTCAAGGGCTGACCGCGAAGACAGATTAAGCACCAAGTTGAAGTTTTGGCAGACCGGCTCCTCGAGCTCTTCCCGCCCTTCAACTTAATCTTTCACTTCAAACTTCTCCTTTCCATGGCTCTCGCAAAAATCACCCAGGTCGCCGGCCGCGGCGTGTTCGTGCCCGGCAACGACATCGACACCGACCGCATCATCCCGGCGCGCTTCATGAAGTGCGTCTCGTTCGACGGTCTCGGCGAGTTCGTCTTCTTCGACGTACGCAAGAACGAGGACGGCTCGCTCAAGCAGCACCCGCTCAACGAGCCGCGTTTCCAGGGCGCCACCATCCTGCTCTCCGGCGCCAACTTCGGCTGCGGCTCCTCCCGTGAGCACGCGCCGCAGGCGATCCAGAAGTACGGCTTCCGCGCGATCATCGCCGAAGGCTACGCCGAGATCTTCTTCGGCAACTCCACCACGCTCGGCATCCCGTGCGTGACCGCGACCCGCGACGACATCGCCAAGGTCGCGGCCGCGATCGAGGCCAACCCGCAGCTCGAGATCGTCGTCGACGTCGCTGCGCAGGAAGTCCGCTTCGGCAACCAGAAGATCAAGACGACGCAGCGCGAGTCCGCGCGCGACGCCCTGGTCAACGGCCGTTGGGACGCCATCGGCGAGCTGCTCGAGGGCGCCCCGCAGGTGCAGGCGCTCGCCAAGAAGCTGCCGTACCTAGCGGCCTGAGCGGCGGCTCGCTCCTTCCGCCGTAGCGGAGCGCGTGAGCGCTTCGGTCCGCCGGTCGATCCGGAGGATCTGGAACTCACGAACGGAGTCATCCGGTTCGGCGAACAACTCCCAAGGCCGGAGCCACAAGCCCCGGCCTTCTTTGTTCCACCGGGCCGTAAGCCGGTTGGATGTCGATCAAGCCCTGTGCCTGAGGACCGATATAGGGGCCTCCGCCGTCGGCTGCCTGTGGCCGGAGGCGGGCGATCCAACATGAATCCCTTCCGTTCCCTGTGCCTGTGGCTTGTTATCGCGGGGACAGCCTCCGCCTCCGCCGAGCAACCGAAGCCTACCGTCGATCCGAAACTGGGATGGGAGGCGGCGTTGTATGAGCTCACGCTGCCCTCCGACAGCGCCTCCGTGCACTACTACGGCCGGCAGGGGAGCGCGCCGGAGTGGCAGCGCAGCTTCGCGCCCCAGCCGGGCGATACGAAGCTCGGCTACACCTACTTCAAGTACGCCGACCTCAACGTCTGGCACGAGGACCGACCGGGCGGCAGCGGCTGGTTTCGCCTGGCCGAAGAGGGGAAGACGCGCGTGTGGTACGACACCAAACGCGACAAGCAGCGACAGCCCGAGGAGATCGTCGCCGTGCCGTACAAGCTCTGGTTCGCGCAGCGCACGATGGTCTACCCGCTCCCGCTCTCCGATGCCCGCACGCTGGAGGAGTTGCCCGGCGCCGACGGGGCCAGCCCGCTGGCGGTGCGCTATGTCGAGAAGAACCTCCTCGGCGGGCACCGTACGCAGCCGGAGGCGATTCCGGGGCTGGGCGACCGCGCCTGGCTGTTTGCCGATGGCAGTGGCACCGGCGACTGGAAGGACCTGATCGTTGTCCGCGGCCCGGCGATCGTGCTGTTCCAGGGGCAGCCGCTCGCGCTCGCTCGCACCGGCAGCCAGTTCGCCGACAACCCCGTCCTGCGCAACGTGCGCGGCGGCACGCTCGCCGGCGATCTGCGCAAGTACCAGATCGGCCCCGACAGCGACGGGGGCTACCTCGACATGGTCGCGCTCGCCGAGCGCGCCGACGGACTCCTTCGCGAGGAACTGCTGGCGCTGGCGCGGGATTTCGTGCGCGAGTGGGACCGCTACTGCGCGGTGAAGGTGGGGCCGGGCCCGTATTTCAAGGGACATTATCTCGACACCGGTTCACTCCTGCCGGCGGCCGCCGACATCCCCGGAACGAAGGAGATGCAGCGTCGCCCCGATCTGTGGTCGAGCTTCCTGCTTCTGGGCAACGCGGCGAAGGACAATGTCGAGACGCTGCAGCTCGACCTGCGGGTGTTCGCGCCCCAGTCCAACGCTCCGACGGCCGGTCAAGCCATGGACGATGCCGCCGCGGAGTTCGCCGAGGCGCTGGTCCAGCAGGCGAAGAGCCCCGACTTGAAGCCGCTGCTGTTGCAGGTGGAGGGTGTCGACCAGAGCGCGGCGTTTCAGACGACTCAGGATCGCGACGGACGCCGCCTCTACACGACGCGGGTGCTGCACTTCCGGTTCGGCAACGTCTACGGGCGCGCGATGCACTACCGCTTCGATTTCCAGATGGAGAACGAGAAGATCCGGCCGCTGCCCGGCGATCCGCTGGTCAACCTGGTCCTCGCGACGCTGGCGAAGATGAAGCAGGCGGGCGGCGCCTCGCCCGCGGCGAAAACGCAGGAGCCCGCCGGCCCGGGCACCCTTCGCGTAACGGCGAAACCGGACCGCCTCTGGTCCGACGGCACGAGCACGGCCTCGCTGCGCATCGAGGCCCGACTCGCCGATGGCCGGCCGACCGCGGGACTGACGCTCAAGCTGGAGGTGGGGAGCCCGTTCGTCGGCGATGTCGTCGCGAACGAACTCGCGACCGACAAGGACGGCGTCGCCACGGTCGAGTATCGCGCCGGTTCCCGGCCCGGCTCCAACACGATAACCGTCACCGGCGAGGGAGGGCTGGCGGCGGCAACGGTCCTGAAACATGGAGGTTTGGAGACGGCAGTCCGTTCCAGCAGCCTGCAGCATCTCGCCGATGGGGCCGCGCCGGTGGTGGTGGTGGCCCGGCTTGTCGACCCCGACGGTCGGCCTGTGGCGACGGCCGCGATCGACGCCGCGGTCGACGAGAGCGAGGTGCCCGGTCGTGGCGCGCTCGTGCGCGACCCGCAGCGCGACGAGTCCGCCGGGAGCTGGCAGGCGTGGAGCTATACGTTGCCGCAGATCGATCCGGCGGAGGGCTGGAAGGGCGGACGCGTGGGGTTGAAGTTCGTGGCCGTGCCCCCGGGCGGGACCGCCGCGCTCGAGTCGTCGCTCGCGCTCACGTTGCACAGCGGCCTGTCGTTCTGGTGCACGATCGAGAAACCCGGATTTGCGATGGGGCGGACGGGGTTTCGCAGCGAGCGTCGCCACGGCACACTTGGCGGCAGGGCGACGGCGTGCGTTGGAGACGCGACGGTCCCTCTGGCCGGAGCGATGGTCACGGTCTATGCGGCCAACGGTGCGGCGCATGCGATCGGCCGCGGCACAAGCGGGCCGGACGGGACGTTTGCGGTGCCGTTCACAGTCGAACAGATGGTCGCGGGGCCGGAGAGCGCGTGCACGGTCGTGCCGGCGGCGCTTGCGCTAGCGCCGGAGCCGCAGCACTGGCTGGAAGTCGTGCGCGCGAAGGCGGCGGCGCTGCGCGCGAAAGGTTTCGCCAGTGCGGCCGCGGAAGGTTTCGCGGCGACGTACTGCGCCGATCTCGCTGCGGCGGACGACAGTCCGACGAATCCGCGCAACGCCGCGCGGCTCGTGGTGGCGGTGCGGCTCATGGGCGAGGCGCTGGGCTATCTCGACGAGCTCGACGACCAGCACTCTCAGGCCGAGGGCTGGCTCAACGAGAGCCTCGCCGCCGCCGTGGACGATCTGGCGAAGGTGATCGATCTGAGCAGCCGCGTGGAGGCGGCGCAGGGAGCCGCGGCCGAGTATGCCGCCACGGCGCCCGAACTCGACGCGGCGCGCGCGAAGGCGAGGACGGCGTGGAACAGCCTGCGCAAGAAGGCGCTGGCGCGCTTCGTGACCACCGCCTACGGCGTGCTGCGCGACACCTACAAGAATGCGTCCGACGAACTGGAGACGCGGGAGAAGCTCGGGCTCGACAACGACGCCGGCACGGTCGCGTGGAAGAAGTGGGCGGTGAACAAGGCCAACGACTACTACGCCGAGTGGATGTTTGCCCCCGCCGATGCGATCTCGAACTGGGGCGAGGCGAAGTTGAAGGCGGAGCTGACGAAGTTCCTCAAGAACGCGTACCGCGGGCAGTATCCGAAGTTCTTCGCCGCGGCCCTCGACCACGCTGCCGTCCGCATCGCGCGCGGTGAGGCCACCTGGGGCGATCCGGAGAAGGCCGCGGCGACGCTGCGCGACGATTTCGCCTCCGTGGCGGAGACGTACCGGCGTGCCAACGAGGCGCACCTCGACCGCGAGCTTTCGCGGCTCGATTTGAAACTTGCCGCCGACACGGTGGGCAAGGGCGCGGCGATCTACCTCGCCGCGAAGGAAGCGCTGAAGACGAATCCTGCCGAGGCGAAGGAGAAGATCCTCGAGAGCATCGACCAAGTGGACAAGGCGTTCGCGGCGGTCGACACCGCCTGCCAGACCTATAACGGCCAGCAGTGGTTCGCCGTGTGCCACAAGGCGCGGCTGGCGATTGCGGATGTGGCGATCGATGCCGCCCGGTGACCCGGCGCTGCGGTCGAAAGCCTTGGCGGCTTTCGCCACATGAACACATCCGTTTCGCCTCAGCCCAGCTCCAGCCAAGCGCGGCCGATGCCGGCGAGGAGGCCGAAGAGGTGGGATTCCCAGGACGTGCCGCCACGGGCGGGCGCCACGCCGGCGAGCATGCCGCCGTAGAAGAGCAGCACGCCGCCGCCGACCACCAGGTCTGGCGTGGTCCGGGTGAACCACGCCACGGCCACGAGGTAGCCGAGGAGGCCGAAGATCACGCCGCTCATGCCGATGTGCGTCGCCTTGCGGGCGGCGAGCCAGACGAGTCCACCGGTGGCCAGTGCGATGGTGCCGGCGACTTCAGGAAACCGCGCCTCGTTGCGAATCAGCACGAGGTAGCCGAGGCCAGCGAAGGGCGGGAGGTTGGCGAGAAGGTGGGCGGCGTTGGCGTGGATGAACGGCGCGGTGACGATGCCGACGAGCCCGGCTCCGGTGCGCGGCACGATGCCGCCGCGCTGCGGCACGGCCGACCAGATTGCGGCGAGGATTGTGCCGACAACCATCGCCGCCGCGGGCCACGAAAGATAGACCCACGGCGTCTGCGTGTAGAGCCGGGTGAGAAAGGCGAGAACTTCGTCCATGGCGTTGCCGACGCTGGACCACTCGGCAGCGGGGTTGAAGACAGAAGCTTGCGACAAGGGAGACGTTCGCGGGCGCGGACCTCTTGCGGATGGTTCATCCAAGGCTCGTGTAGGGGACCTACGTGCTGCTTAGTGACGACTAACGGACGGCGCAGATGCAGCCCCTATTCCTGCGACGGCATTCTCACAGTCTCGGCGCGGACTGGTCGGACTTGGCGGGCTGCGGCTGGCGAAGATTGAGCAAGATGTAGAGGGTCACGCCGCAGACGATGCCGCAGTCGGCGATGTTGAACGTCGGGTAGATGTAGTCGCCGAAGTGGAAGTCGAGGAAGTCGATGACTTGGCCGTAGGCGAGGCGGTCGATGAAGTTGCCGACGATGCCGCCGCAGAGCAGGCCGAAGGCGATCTGCACGGCGCGGCGCTCGAGCCCGAGGTGGCGGCGGAACAGGAAGATCGCCAGGAGGGCGACGAGGGCGAGAAAGGCCAGCCACGAGCTGCGGCCGGAGAGGATGCTCCACGCGGCGCCGGTGTTGCCGACGCGCACGAGGTTGAAGAATCCCGGGATGATCTCGATGTGACCGGGCGCGCCGTAGGTGTTGGGCTGGAGGGCCGCGGCGATCCAGAGTTTGGTGGCCTGATCGAGTGCCAGCACTGCTGGCGCGATGGCGAGCAGCCAGCGATAGCGGGCGAGGCGCGGGGCGAGGGGGCTCATGCCGTGGTCCGGCGAATCGGGTGCGGGGCGCCGTGGGCACCCTCGCACCAGGATGGCTGGAACAAGTGGGGTGGGCGTGTCGCGATGGCGGAGGTTTACTCTTCGCCGCCGCTGTCGTCGTCCATCTTCCCGCCTTCCTCGCCTTCGCCGAAGATTCCGGCTCGGGCGGCGATGCGGCGCTTGGTCTTCTCGACCTCGGTCTGGCTCTCGACGGAGAACCGGGCGAAGGGCACGGCAAGGAGACGCTCCTTGCTGATGGGCTTGCCGGTGAGCTCGCAGACGCCGTAGGTGCCGTTCTTGATGCGCTGGATGGCGGCCTCGATCTCGGCGAGCGCCTCCTGCTCGTTGGAGACGAGAGAGAGGGCGAAGTCGCGGTCGAAGGTGTCGGTGCCGGCGTCGGCCATGTGCTGGGCGTAGGCGGAGAGGTCGCCGGCATCGTCCTTGGCGGAGCGCTTGAGCGTCTGCTCGGTGTGGGTATCCAAACCGCTGGCGACATGCTCGCGCAGTTCGATGAGGAGACGGTAATAACGGAGGAACTTCGGGTCGACCTCGCTCTCGGAGAGCGTGGTGGAGGCGGGCTTGGCGCTGATGCCGAGGATGTCGTTGAGGCTGGCGGCCTTCACGACACTGGGCTGGGCGGCCTTCTTGAGCTTGGCTTCGAGTTCTTCGGCGGCGGTGCGGGCTTTGCTGGCCTGCCGTGCCTCGGCGATCTTGGCGTCGCCCTGGGCCACGTTGACCTTCGCGATCTCGCGGACTTCGTCGAGGGTGAAGGCGATGGGCTTGGCGGTGCGGCGTTCGAGGATGCGGGCGCGGAGTGCGTCGGCCTTGCTCTGGGCTTTGCCGGCGGGCTTGGCGACCGGGGCGTATTTGGCCTCGGGGGCGGGAGCGGCGGGCTTGGCGACGGGAGCCGAGGGCTGTTTGGCAGCCGGTTTCATGGGCTCGGCGTGCTTGGCCTCGGGTTTTTTGGCGCCCTCAGGGTTCTTGGCGGGCGCGGTCTTGGCTGCAGTCTTGGTGGGGGGTGTGGGGGAGGAGGGCCCGGGCGGGGGGGGGGGGTG
>CAZXHR010000123.1:0-6131 GCA_964640465.1 uncultured Opitutaceae bacterium | reverse complement strand
AGGCAAGGGTGGCTCCCGCAAGCGGGTTTTGGGTGATCGTTACACTGCCTGTGCTGTTATCCGTGGCGGCAGGGGAGGCTCCCGGGTGCGGGTGGGGGGTGTGGGGGTTCGCGGGGGTGGGGTGGGCGGGTGGGTGTTTCGCCGGGGCGGGCTGGTGGTGCACCGGCTTGGCCGATTTCGGGGCCGGTGTGTGCTTGGAAACTGGTTTATGCGATGCGGCCGGCTTCTTGGCCGGAGCGTGTTTGGCGACGGGCTTGGGGGCGGGGTGCTTCTTGGCCGGGGCGTGCTTGGTCGTCTTCTTGGTGTTGGGCATAACGCAGTAAGAAAGCGGAACTGTGTTTGGGCGGAGCGGGTTTGTGCGAAACGGTTAGTGGGGGAGTGCCTCGGCGCAGCGGGGGCACACGGCGCCGTGGTTAGTGGTGGGGGTGAGGGTGGAAACCCAGCGCCAGCAGCGCGGGCAGCGTTCGCCGCCGGCGACGGTGGCGACGATGGAGACCGGGCCCGAGCCGGCGACGAGATCGACGCGCGAGACGATGAAGAGCTCGGCGAGGCTGTCGCGGTGCTTGGCGAGGAGGGCGAAGAATGGATCGTCGGCGCCGCCGGTGAGCTGCACCGCGGCATCGAGACCCTTGCCGATTTCACCGGACTGGCGGAGCGACTCGAGCTTCTCGTTCACCTTCGCGCGGAAGGCGATGAGCTGGTCGAGCTCGGCGGCGAGTTCGGGCGCGCGCCAACTGGCGGGCACGGTGGGCCAGGTCTGGAGGTGGATCGAGTCGTCGGCGTACTCGGCCTTGTGGACACCGAAGCTCCATGCCTCGTCGGCGGTGAACGTTGTGATCGGGGCCACGAGGCGGGCTAGAGTGGTGAACATCGCGTGGATCGCCGTCTGCGAGCTGCGGCGTTGGCGCGAGTTGGCCGGGAAGGTGTAGAGCCGGTCCTGGAGGATGTCGTGGTACGTCGCCGACAACGTGCCCGAGCAAAACTGGGGCACGCGCTGGTAGACGCGGTGGTACTCGTAGGCGTCGTAGGCGGCGGTGGCGGCGTCGACGAGCTCGGCGGTCTTCTGGAGCGCCCAGCAGTCGAGCGGATCGAGCTGGTCGGCGGCCACGGTGTGCTTCGCCGGGTCGAAGTCGTTGAGGCAGGAGAGCTGGTAACGCAGCGTGTTGCGCAGGAGCCGGTAGGCCTCGCCGACGACGTTGAGGATGCTCGACGGGTTCTTGAGGTCGGGGCCGAGGTCGGAGACACGGATGTCCTCGGTGAAGTCCTGCGAGGCGATCCAGAGGCGGATCACGTCGGCGCCGTACTGGGCGATATAGTTGTCGGAGGTCGGCGGCTTCTCGTATTGGCCGGACTTGGAGATCTTCTTGCCGTCCTTGCCGACGATGAAGCCGTGGGTGAGGACGGTCTTGTACGGCGCGCCGCCGTGGGAGATCACGCCGGTCCAGAGCGAGGACTGGAACCAGCCGCGGTGCTGGTCGCTACCTTCGAGATACAGATCGGCGGGCCACTGCGTGGCGCCCTGACCGCGCTTGAGCACGGCGGCGTGCGAGGAGCCGGAGTCGATCCAGACGTCGAGCGTGTCGCGGCCGCAGGTGAGCTTGTCGGGCGTGGGCCAGCCGGCGGGGAGGGCGACGCCTTCGAGGAGCTGCGCGGGCGTGGCGTCGTACCAGAGATTTGAACCCTTCTCGGCGACCTTGGCGGCGACGGCGCGGATCACGCCGGCGTCGAGGTAGGCGTTCTTCTGCTCGTCGTAGAAGGCCGGGATTGGCACGCCCCAGGTGCGCTGGCGGCTGATGCACCAGTCGGGCCGGGCCTCGACGGCGCCGCGGATGCGCTTCTCGCCGGAGGCGGGCACCCATTTGACGTTGCCGATCTCGGCGAGTGCCTTGGTGCGCGAGGAGGAGCCGGCGGCGGTGGGCTTGTCGAGCGAGACGAACCACTGGTCGACGGCGCGGAAGATGATCGGCGTCTTCGAGCGCCAGCAATGCGGGTAGCTGTGCTCGATGGTCTTCGACTTCACGAGCACGCCGAGCGCCTCGAGCTTCTTGAGAACGGCGAAGTTGGCCGGCGAGGTGCGCTTCTTCTCGATCATCTCGACGGTCTCGAGGGTCGAGAGCCCGACGAGGTCGGCCGGCACGCGGCCGTCGTCGATGTAGCAACCGTTGTCGCCGACCGGGCAGTAGATCTCGAGCTTGTAGCGCAGGCCGGTCTGGTAGTCGTCCTGGCCGTGGCCGGGCGCGGTGTGGACGCAGCCGGTGCCGCTGTCGGTCGTGACGTAGTCGGCAAGGACGATGGGCGAGGCGCGGTCGATGAAGGGGTGGCGGGGCTGGACGCCCTCGAGCTCGGCGCCGCGGACGGTGCGCAGCGTCTTGATCTCGCCCTCGAGGCCGCAGTCGGCGGCGAACTTCTCCAGCATCGCGGCGGCGACGACGAAGATCTCGGAGCCGTGCTGGGCGAACGCGTAGTCGAGCTCCGGATGGATGGCGATGGCGAGGTTGGCCGGGAGCGTCCACGGAGTCGTTGTCCAGATGACGACGCTGGCCGGCACGCCGGCGGGCAGGCCGAACTTGGCGCACTCGGCGGCGGGCAGGGCGAAGCGGACCCAGATGGAGATGGAACGGTGGTCCTTGTACTCGATTTCCGCCTCGGCCAGCGCGGTCTCGAAGGGGATGGACCAATAGACGGGTTTCTTGCTGCGGTAGACGAGGCCCTGATCGACGAAGCCGGCGAAGGTGCGGAGGATGTCGGCCTCGAACGCGGGCGCCTTGGTCTTGTATTCGTTGGCCCAGTCGGCGAGGACGCCGAGGCGTTTGAACTGCTTCTTCTGGGTGGCGATCCAGGTCTCGGAGAAGGCGTCGCAACGCTGGCGCAGCTCGGCGGTGGTGAGGGTTTCCTTCTTCGCCTGGATCTCGCGGGAGACCTTCTGCTCGATCGGCAGACCGTGGCAGTCCCAGCCGGGCACGTACGGCGTGCGGTGGCCGCGCATGGAGCGGTAGCGCAGCGTGATGTCCTTGAGGGTCTTGTTCAGCGCGGTGCCGATGTGGACGTCGCCGTTGGTGAAGGGCGGACCGTCGTGGAGGACGAAGGGCGTGCCGGCGGCGTTTTGGGCCTGGATGCGGGAATAGAGGTCGAGTTTCTCCCAGTGCGACACCCGCTGCGGTTCGCGTCCCACGAGGTTGGCCCTCATGGGAAAATCGGTCTTGGGCAGGTTCAGGGTGTCTTTCAGGTCGTTGGCCATGCCGAATAAAAGGCGGCCGAGGGTAGGTGGGCACCCCCATGAGTCAAGGGAAGAGCCGGGAGTTTCGGGGGCGTTGTTTCGAAGGAAAACGAGGCCGGCTGGAGACGCCCGGGCGTGTAAGCTGGGTTGGGCTGCCGTTGGGATACAGTGCCCGATTCTGCGCGGGATGCTTTCGCTACGGTGACGCATCGTATTCCTCAGTGGTCTCGCCATGCTGCCGAAAGAGCTTCCCGCGCTCTGCTGGTGTGCCTATGGTCTGGCGACGCTGCCACGCCATGCGTTCCAAAACACCCCTGCCTGCCCTTGTCGCTTTCGTCCTGTCGCTGGTTGCCGCGCTGCCGACGCGCGCGGAAGACGCAGATCGTGTCTCGCTCGCGCCGTATGTGGCCACTGCGGAGGAGGTGAAGCTACACGGGTATGAAGTGATCCTACCGTCCGATCCGCGTTACTTGGAGCACACGCTGGGTCGCTTCGGGCTGAAACCGCTGGCCACCGAGACCTTGGCTCCGGGCGAGGAACGCTTCCGTTTCCTCTTGCTGCGGAGCTTCCATCGCCCCGCGCTCTTCGAACTCCGCTTCACCGCCGATGGTACCGGCGTGTACGAGGCGAAGCTTTGGGAAAAGACTCCAGAGGGTGGACGCTGGACGGCGCAACTCACGTACCCGCTGATTCCCGCTGATTGGATTGAGCACCGCAATAGTCTCGAGCACCTCGGCTTCTACGCGCTGCCCTTCGACGATGGACGCCAAGGGCTCGATGGCGCCACTTGGCTCTTCGAGGCGAGCGAGAGCGGACGCTCGCACGCCGTGCATCGTTGGTCGCCCGAACCGGGGGCGTTGCGCCAGTTGGGCGTCTCGTTGATCGAAGCCGCCATCAAAAGCGATTTCCTGCCGCTCTACTGAAGAGCAGCTTCCCTCCACCCATGAGCAATCTTCTCCCGGCTTTTCTCCTGTCGTTCAGCCTGTGCGTTGCCGGCATGGCGCGAACGGAATTTTCGATCGGGCCCGAAGTGCCCGGCGGGCAGCTTTCGTGGTGCGGTCATACGGTGGCCCCGTGTCTCGATGCGCCGGTGCCGCCTGATGATCACATCGTCGAGGATTCTGCGGCCAAGACGCTCAGCCTCGGGCTGCACTGGCAAACCACGCCCGACGCCGCGACCGGCGAGTGCTTGGCGGCCACCTACTACTGGCGCATCGCCCAAGCCAAGCTCGTGGTCCCGCGCTACCGCATCGCCGTTGAGCGTAGCGGGCCGGCTGAGATTGTTTTTGTCCTCACTCCGGAGTCTGGCGGTGCGGCCGTGCTGCGCAGCCCGCGTTGTCCGCTCGCCAAGGCCTTCTTCGGCACGCTTGAGGACGTGGCGAAACACACGACCCGGATCGATGCGCAGGCGCTGCTCAAAGACGTGGAGAAGAGGGCGCCGGCTCCGGCGCAGATCGATTTTGGACCTGCGGGATGGCCGCAGGTCTGGACGTCGCTGCACGACGAGTTCGCCAGGGAAGTAAGGGGCTGCCACCCATGGCTGGACGCGCCGGCTACGGGGCTGGAGCCGAAGTTCGTGTTTCACTCGGGCAAGTTGCAGGAGGAGTTCGGCGACTTCGGGTTGCCTAGGGCTGACGTGGTGGTGCCGCTGGATGACGAGGCGCGGGCTCAGTTGCTCGCTCTCCTGCGCGATGACACGCCGGTGAAGAATCAGGCCAAGGAGTGGGCGGATGGAGGTTGTGCCACGCTCAGTCTGGCGATGGAGTTCTTCACGGTGACGGTCGTTTTCGAGAAGCAGGAGTACCGCTACACGATCGATCCGGTCTTCGGGCTGGTGGATGTCAGCATTGGCGGACGGCCGGAGCTCTACACGGAGAACATGCCGTTGACGGAGAAGTTCGTGCAACTCTGCTCACGGCAGATGCATGACGAGCGGGTCAAAGTGGCGATGACGGAAGCGCGGCGCCGGACCTATGCGCATGAGAAGAAGTAGCGCTACGACGGAAGGCTGAACGACTTTGTCGTCCAGTAACGGTGTGGGCGTTTCGGGGAAATGCTCCTACCTCAATCGGCGAAGGCCTGTTTGCCGTGGACTTGGAGGTGGGCGCGGATGGCGGCGAGGAAGACGTCGCCGAAACGCTCGAGCTTCTTTTCGCCCACGCCGGTGATGCCGCTCATCTCGGTGGGCGTCGCCGGGTAGAAGCGCGCCATCTCGCGCAGCGTGGTGTCGCCGAAAACGATGTACGCGGGGACCTCGAGCTCGGTGGCGAGCTTCTGTCGGTGCTCGCGGAGGCGTTCGAAGAGGATCTCGTCGTAGTCGAAGTCGCCGCGGCGGGCGCGGGCCTGGCGGTCGCGTTTCGGTTTCACGACGGCGCGGGGCTTGGCGAGCGTGACGGCGGTGCGGGTACGGAGGAGTTCGCGGCCGGCGACGGTGAGGGAGACGACGGGCATCTCGGTTCCGAGTTCGAGGTAGCCGAGGCGGAGGAGTTCGCGGCCAAGGTGCATCCACTCGTGTTCGGGGGTCTCGGCGCCGATGCCCCAGGTGGTGAGCTGGTCGTGCCCGAGGCGCTCGGTCTTCTCGTTGGCGTGGCCGCGGAGGACGTCGACGGCGTGCTTGAGGCCCATGTCGAAGCCGCTGGCGGCGCGGATGCGGTAGACGCAGGAGAGGAGCTTCTGCGCGGGGACGGTGGCGTCGTAGGTCTCGAGGGGCGAGAGGCAGTTGTCGCAGGCGCCGCAGTCGCAGGCCTGGAAACTTTCGCCGAAGTAGCCCAGGAGCGCGACGCGGCGGCAGGAGGTGGCGTCGGCGTAGTCGAGCATCTAGCGGAGCTGGCGGCGGGCGCGGGCGGCCTCGTCGGCATCGGTGATCTCGTCGATGAAGTGGCGCTGCTTGGCGGCGTCGCCGGCGGAGTAGAGG
>CAZXHR010000122.1:0-13272 GCA_964640465.1 uncultured Opitutaceae bacterium | reverse complement strand
TCTGGCTGAAGACGGATTGCCGGATGTGCCAGGCGCAGGGCGCGCTCGCGTTGCAACGTTTCGGCGACAAGAAGACACCGCTCGCGATCGTGCGCTCGCTCAAGGAGCGCAGCGTGAGCAACGAGGAGCTGGGGATGTTCTGGCGCGACACCGAGCTGAGCTGGTGGTGGTACCGCGCGCCGATCGAGACGCAGGCGACGATGGTCGAGGCGTTCGCCGAGGTGGGCGATGGCGATCCGCAGGCCGTCGACGACTGCCAGGTGTGGCTGCTCAAGCAGAAGCAGACGCAGGACTGGAAGACCACGAAGGCCACGGCCGACGCGATCTACGCGCTGCTCCTCGGGGGGCGGAACCTGCTCGCCAGCGACGCGCTAGTCGAAGTCGCGCTCGGCGGCACGGCGATCAAGCCCGAGCACGTCGAGGCCGGCACCGGATTCTACGAACAGAAGTTCGCCGCCGCGGAGATCAAACCCGCGATGGGCAACGTTACCGTGCGCAAGGTCGACGACGGCGTGAGCTGGGGCAGCGTGCATTGGCAGTACCTCGAGGACATGGCGAAGGTCACCCCGCACGAGGGCACGCCGCTGAAGCTCAAGAAGAGCCTCTGGGTGAAGCAGACGACGAAGAAGGGCCAGGAGCTCGTGCCGGTGACCGGGCCGATCGCGGTGGGCGACGAGCTCGTCGTCCGCATCGAGCTGCGCACGGATCGCGACATGGAGTTCGTGCACCTGAAGGACCAGCGCGGCAGCGGCACGGAGCCCGTGAACGTGCTCAGCCAGTACCACTATCAGGACGGCCTCGCGTACTACGAGAGCACGCGCGACACGGCGTCGCACTTCTTCATCGATTACCTGCCGAAGGGCACGTACGTGTTCGAGTACTCGACGCGCGTGCAGCTCAAGGGCACGTACCAGACCGGCATCGCCGAGATCCAGTGCATGTACGCGCCGGAGTTCAACAGCCACTCCGAGAGCTTCGTGCTGGAGGTGAAGTGCGCCCTGTAGGCCACCTCGTTGAGGTGGCCGTTCGGCTCGACCGCGCGGCGGTTCAGCTGGGGTAGGCCAGGTCGGCGACCTGGCCTACAGACCGGCACGGCAGCCGGGGAATGTGGAACTCAGCGTAGACGCGCGCCGGGGCGCGGCCTTGCGGGGAAGCAAATACTTCGGTCCGAGCGGGGAAAGGGCTGGTGGCGGCTTGGAACGGATTAGGAACGGAAGGTTCGAACGTGGCGCCGCTCGCAAGAGCGGCGCCCGATCAGACTACGGAGCTGTGCGGCGGTTGGCGTCGGGGTGTCGGGATGCTGTGCCCCTACGTTAGCAACGGCATCGTCCCCCAGCTCAATCCGGCTCTTCTCCGGACGGGAAGTCGTCGGGCTGCTCGGCTGTTTCCTCGGAAACCGGCGAGACCTGCTGCTGCGAACTCATGAAGGAGATCAGGCGCTCGTTGAACTCCTTCGCCGGATCGCGGCCCATCTTCTTGAGGGCCTGGACCAGCGCGGCGACCTCGACGAGGCGGGCGATGTCGCGGCCGGGGCGCACGTGGATCTCGATGTGCGGAACATGGATGCCGAGGATCTCGTAGTAGTTCTCCTCGAGGCCGGTGCGCTCCTCCTCGACGTCGGGATGCCAGTCCTGGAGCGTGACGACCATTTCGAGACGGACCTCGGGGCGGATGCTGCGCACGCCGAACATCTCGGAGACGTTGATGATGCCGATGCCGCGGCACTCCATGTAGCCGCGGTTGAGGGGAAGGCTGGATGCGATGAGCTCGCGCTCGTCGAGGACGCGCAGGTGCGTGAGGTCGTCGGCCACGAGGGAGTGGCCGCGCTCGATGATGGCGAGGGCGGCCTCGCTCTTGCCCACGCCGCTGTGTCCGCGGATCATGACACCGACACCCTCGATGCTCAGCGTCGTGCCGTGCTCGGTGGTCTGGCGGGCGAACTCGGCGTCGATGCACATCGTCGAGATGTTGACGAAGTGCATCGTGATGAGCGGTGTGCGGTAGAGGGGCAGCTTCCGCTCGCGGCAGACGGTGAGCATGCCTTTTGTGGGGAGGAGGTTGCGGGTGAGGACCAGGCAGGGGATGCCGCGGTCGATCATCGCATGCATCATCTCCTCCTGGCGCAAGGGGGTGAGCGTCTTGAAATAGGTCATCTCGGTGGATCCGATGACCTGGACACGCTTGTAGGCGAAATACTTGTAGAAACCGGTGAGCGCGAGGGCGGGACGGTTGATGCTGGGCTCGCGGATCTGGCGGTGCACGCCCTCGCTGCCGGCGATGAGTTCGGCCTTCAGCTTGGTGCCGTACTTCGTGAAGAAGTCGGCTACGGAGACGGCGGTGACAGCTTTGGGCATGGGGCGTGGAGAGTGTGCCGCGGCAAACTAGCGGTGACGGTGTGAAACGGAAGCGCGAAGTCGCAGCGTCGAAGACTCGGCCCAGTTCCGCGGCTTGTGCCCGACGGGCGGCGCCAGGCTTTGCGTCTATGGCAGGCGTTCTTCAGCGTCGGCGGCGTTGATGAGGCGGGCGCGGGCGGCGGCGATCTCCTCGGCGAGGAACGCGACAAGGCGGTCGACCGTGGGCCAGTCGCCTTCACTGGCGGCATTCTCGAGAAGGCCGAACTGCTCGGAGAGGTCGCTCTCGCCAGCGAGCAGGAGCAGGGAGCGGAGGGCATGGGCTGCGCGGCCGGCGCGGGGATCGCGCAGGCGGGACTGTGCCTCGGCCTGTCGCCAGCCGGCGTCGAGATCGGCGGCGAGCTTGGCGAGGGTGGGCGCGAGGTCGCCGAGGACGGCGAGCGCGGGCGGCACGGCGGGCGGGCGTGCGATCTCGAGGGCGAGCCGGGGACCGGTATCTAGGCTGTGGATGAGCTGTTCGAGCTTCTCGCGGGTGACCGGCTTGGTGACGAAACCGGCCATGCCGGCCGCGGTAGCGGCCGCCATCTTCTCGGCAGAGGAGTAGGCGGTGACGGCGACGAGGGGCGGGAGTGGGGGGGGGAGGACGGCGAGAAGCTGGCGGCAGAGCGCGTCGCCGTCGATGTCGGGGAGTTTCCAGTCCGTGAGGACGAGGTCGTAGGGCTGGCGGCGGGCGAGCTGGAGGGCGGAGGCGCCGTCGGTCGCCCAGTCGACCTCGTACCCGAGGGAGCGGAGGGCGTGACCGAGGGCGAGTCGGTTGTAGTCCTCGTCCTCGATGGCGAGGGCGCGGGAGACGGTGGCCGGTGCGGTGCTGCGGGCGGCGGGGGCGGAAGCCGCCGGCAGAACGAGCTCGAGGGCGAATTCGGTGGTGCCGGCGGCGCTGGTGGCGGTCATGCGGCCGCCCATGCGTTCGGCGAGCCGGCGGCAGACGGCCAAGCCGAGGCCGACGCCGGGGACGTTGTCGGTGGCGGCGCCGCGGCGGAAGGACTCGAAGAGGCGTGGCAGCTCGTCGGCCGGGATGGTCGGGCCGGGGTTGCGCACGGCGATGCGCAGGCGCACGTGCCCATCGGAGGCCGGCGAAAGGCGGAGCTCGATGCCGGCCTCGCGGGGGCGGCCGTACTTGAGCGCATTGGAGACTAGGTTGCAGACGATTTGGCGGATCTTGCCGGCGTCGCCCGCGAGCCACTGCGGCGCATCGGGCAGCTGGAGCGAGCAGGCCTCGAGTGCGGGGTCCATGACTCGGACGGACTCCTCGACGAGGGCGCGGATCTCGAAGGGGACGATGGAGATGGCGATCTCGCCGCGGTCGATGCGGGAGAAGTCGAGCACGTCGTCGAGCATGGATTGGAGCTGCTGGGCGCAGCCGGAGAGGACGCGCACGAAATTCCGCTCGCGCGGGCCGATCGACGAATCCTCGAGGATTGCGCAGATGCCGACGACGCCGTTGAGGGGATTGCGGATCTCGTGGCTGACGCTGGCGAGGAACTCCTCCTTGGCGGCGTTGGCTTTGCGGAGCTGGGTGGTGCGCTGCTCGACGGCCTGCTCCAGGGCGCGCTTCTGGCGGAGCAGGTGGCGGACGCGCCAGCGGGCGATCCCCCAGATGGCGGCGGCGAGGGCGAACGCCTCGATCCCGAGCGCCCAAGGGCGCAGGATCCAGGGATGGGGGCGGACGACGAGCAGCTCGCGTTCGGAGACCAGACCGCTGCGCTCGGCCCGCAGGACGATGGCGTTGTGTCCCCAGTTTACCGGGATGGCGAGCGCCGCGCCGGCGGGGGCGTCGGTCCAGACGCCATCGGGCAGGCGGACGCGGTAACGGGTGCGTGGTTCGACGGACGGCTCCCAGCGGCCCGGGATCAGCAGGGCCTGACCGGTCTTCTCGTCGGGCAGATCGAGACGGAGCGTCTGCCCGGCGCCCGCCCAGCGCCAGGAGGGAACGGGCGCCGACGCTACGGCCAGCGGCATCCGGACTTCGACGACGCCTCGGCGACCGGCAACGTAGAGGAACGTGTCGTTGGCGGCGACAGACTCGGCGTCGATCTCCGCGAGGCCGGGGACTTCGAGCGGTGTCCATGCTCCGCCGGTGAGGAGGCCGAGCACCGGCGGAGCGTCGGTTCGGGTGGCGAGGACGACGAGTTGGCCGGCGCGGACGGTGCCATCGGCGAGGCGGATGGAGGCGAGGGCGGCGTCGCGGGGATTGGCGGCGGGGACCGTGCCGAGAAGGGTGTTGCGCGGGTCGCGTACCTCGCCGCTCCAAAACAGGAACAATGGTTGGTGCGGGGCGATCTCGCGGACCCAGGCGCGGCCCTCGCCCAAGCCGGGGGCGGGGGATCCGTCCGGGGTGAAGGAGCGGACGCCGTTGGCGAGGGTGCCGGCGTAGAATGCGTGGCCGTCGCTGGCGAGGGAGTTTATCCCGCTGGGCAGTGTGGCGAGGACCGGTGCCGGCCCGGCCGAGACGAGGAGCGTGTTACCGTAGGCGACGGCGGCGGAGTCGCCGCAGGTATTCAGGCCGTTGACGTACTGGGTCGGCAGCCGGAGGGATCGCTCGCGGTGGCGAAGGGTGTGCCCGGATAAGGTTGCACCGTCGGTCTCGGGCCAGAGCGTGTCGTCTGCGGCGGGGGTGGCCTCGCCGAGGGCAAGGGTGCCGGCGAGCGTGACAAGACGGGCGCCGGCCGGCTCGGCCTGGAGGTGGAGGATGTCGGCGTTGTCGAGACGGACGACGCGGACGCGGTTGGGGTCGGCCAGGCAGTATGCCCCCGTGGTGGTGCCGAGCAGGAAGGCGGCGCCATCGCGGCCGAAGGCCAGGCAGGCGCCTGGGCTGTGCCAGAGCCAGTCGGGGACGGCTCCGCCAGTCCGGTAGGCGGCGATACCGTTGCGGTAGGTGGCGCAGAGGATCCAGGGCTCGCCGCGGGCGGCGTTGATCAGCCAGGCGTCGTCGAGCAAGGCAGCGGCCGCGGACGGCGGGAGGAGCGGCTCGGGCGAATCGGCGAAGACTCCGTTGTCCGCGAACCACAGCCCGTCGCGCAGCAGCCGCGGTTTTTGGGGGGCAGCAGGTGGCGTGGCGGCGGGGACCAACCCTTGGGCGCTCCAGCGCTGGGGAGGGCGCCCCGGCCATAGCACACAGACATCCTGCGCGGAGAGGCCGAATACGGGCTGCCCCTCATCGGCGGCGGTCCCGATCCGGCCGGCGGCGCCGGATGGCGAGACGAGCCAGAGACCGGCGGGGCCGGCGAGAAGCCAGCCTTCCGGCACGGCCTGGGCCGCGGTGAACTGCGCCTGGAGCCCGGGCACGGGGACGAACTCGCCACTCTCCACAAACCCGGAACACCCGCTGCCGGCTGCGAGGATTCTCCCGTGCGCGGGAGCGACGATGCGCACCGGGCTGCCGTTGGGTGTGGCGACGATGGTCCACACCCCGCCAGGTACGCCCAAGGCGACACCACCCTCGAAGCCGGCCGCGAGGCCGCCGTCGGGCAGGCGGGTGAGCGCCCACACGGACCTGCCCTGCAGGCTCTCGGGCAAGGCTATCGGCACTGCGAGCGGCTCGAACGGCGCGGCGTCGACTCCCTGGAAAACCAGAATAGCCAGCCCGAAAACCACCAGAATCCAAGTGGGGCAACTCATGTGGAATCGGGTGGAAAGATCGGTCGGCAGCGGAAGCCCGGCAATCGATTTCTCGTCGTGCCATGACAAAGACCCTGTTGTCCTTCCTCGTCGGCGGCGCCGCGGCGCTCGCCTTGGCCTCCTTCCTCGAAAACCGCTCCGCCTCCGCCGCCGTGGTACAGTCGGCGTGGTGCCAGCCTCCGGTCGACTACCCGCTGAAGGTGCGGGACAAGAAGGCGATCGAGCGTAGCCAGCCGCTGGAGATGGCATGGTGCCAGCCGCCGGTGGACTATCCGCTGAAAGTGCGGGACAAGAAGGCGGTCGAGACGCGCGATCGCACCCTCGCCTGAGCGACGGAGGCCCTGCGCCATGGTCTCGCTGGCGGCATTGAGGTACGGTGACGTGTTCACCGCCGACGGCGGCCCGATCGCACGGGTCGCCACCGGCGAACTGTCGGTGCTCGGCGAGCGCCATTGCCTGGCCAATGCCTACCTGGACGAGGCGCTTTCCGCGGGCGAAGACCTCAGCCACCCTCACGGGCAGGCCGACGGCACCGGGGTCGACCGGGTGCCGGCCTCGGCCTGCCATCAGGCGATTTCGGCCGCGCTGGTCCGCTGGGCCTATCTGGCGGTCCGCGACAGTGCGGCGGCGGGCGAGTTCGGTTTCGACGAAGACGGAAGCACCAACGGGATGGCCGCGTTCCCCGGGCTGTTCCGGCGGCAGGCCCAAGCCGTGGCGCGGGCCATGGCGATCGAGCGCCATGCGCTCGTGTCGTGGTGGGATGGACGGCTGCCGGCCGAACGCACGCCGACACCGTACGATGGAGTCGAGGGCGTCCGCATCCACCACAGCTCAGGGCCGGGAGAGGTGGTGCTGCTGTTCCGGCGCACGCGCGCCGGCTATGCGTATGGGCACGCCTACGGTGCAGTAATGAAACAGGCGATTCGAGCGGCGGCGGTCAACTTGGCTCGCGCCGAGCTGGTGCTGGCGGCACGCCGCGCGAAGGGATCGCTCGTCGCGCCGGCAAGTTTCCTGGAGCGGCGGGCGTTATTTTTCGCCGGCGAGGAGGGTGCGGAGGTCTTTGGCCGGCGGCTGCTGGCGCGGCAGAGCAAGCCGGCGCCGCCTTTCCGCATGCTGTTCGACGGCGAAATACCCGGGCCGTGGGCGCGCTGGGCGACGGTCTGGCGTTGCTGTGCGCAGATGCCGACGCGCGAGCATCTCGAGCCCGAGGCCGATTTCTTCTTCTGGTAAAGGCACTCCCTTGGGGGACGTGCCGGCTGCTGCTGGATGCTCGTTGTGGGGCGGGCTCCGTGGTGTCGGTACGTCCCCTCTGCTTTTGCTGCGGAGACTCCGGCGGTTAAGGCGCGTCGCCGGCCGGATCAGCAATCCCAGTCGAGGATGATCTTGCCGGGCTCGCCGTGGGCGGCGCGGTCGAATGCCTCGCGGAAACAGCCGAACGGCAGGCAGTGGGCGATGGCCGGCGTCACGTCGAGGCCGCTGTGCAGCGCGCAGGCGAGGCGCTCCCAGTCGGTGCTGTTGGCATCGGAGCCGATGCCGTGAAGGGTGAGCTGCCGGCCCTGGATGGTGCTCCAATCCAGCGGAGTGGTCTCCACCGGAGCGCGGAGCAGTGCGAGTTGGCCGGCCGGTCGCAGGTGGGCGATCAGGTCGCCGAGAGCAGCGGGGTGCCCGGAAGTCTCGATGCCGAAGTCGAAGCCGTCGGCGATGTCGAGCGCGCGGAGAGTCGAGTCGAACGCAGCTTCGCGCATGTCGATGGTGCGGGTGGCGCCGAGCGCGGTGGCGAGCGCGAGTCCGGCGGGGTTGGTGTCGGCGACGACCACGCTGCGCGCACCGCAGTGGCGGGTGACGGCTGCGGCCATGCCGCCGAGAGCCGATGCGCCGGTAATCAGAACGTGGGCACCGAATAGGTCGAGCAAACGGGCGGCGCGGACGACCTGGCCGAGCGGTGTGAAGCAGGCGAGCACATCGGAGGGGATGCGGCCGTCGGCGTGCCAGAGAGATTGCTGCGGGACGCAGACGTAGTCGGCGAAGGCGCCATCGCGGTCCTGGCCGAGCCGGCGGGCGGCGGTGCAGCGGCTGCGGTGGCCGGCGAGACAGTGGCGGCAACTGCCGCAGGAGACGCCGGGCTCGCCGATGACGAGTTCGCCGGGGTGGAAATCGCCGACGCCCGGGCCGACACTGGCGACCAGACCGACGAACTCGTTGCCGACGATGACGGGCGGGCGGATGGTGCGCTGGGCCCACGCATCCCACCGGTCGATGTGCGTGGCGGCGGCGCTGAGCGCAGTTTTCTGGACACGGACGAGGACGTCGCCGGGGCCCGGCGTGGGGACGAGGGCCTCGATGAGTTTCAACCCGGGTGCGGGGTCGATCTTCGCGAGCGCCCGCATCGTCTTGGGCACAGCGTTTCGATGAGCGTAAATGTGGGGCATGCGCTGGCGTCCAGTATCGGCAGTGCGTGCCGGGGATTAACCCAGGGAATCGAAAACGAGGAATATCGCTCAAGTCGGGAGGGGCATGTGTCTGTCGACGTGTGTGCCGTGCAGGCGCGATTCTCGCCGGGGCTGGGCTCCTCGAGCATGTCAACCAATAGTTGACATGCCGCATGGCGGCTCGGCGTTAGGAGCGCTGGGGCGCGAGCGCGGGAACAGGGACCGCAGGGTGTCGGATTTACCGCGGCAGCTCGATCTCGTGGACGCGCCAGAGGTACCAGGAGGCGACGGAGCGGTAGGGACGCCAGCGTTCGGCAAAACGTTCGAGCTCGGCGGGTGTGGGCTGGCGGCGCTTGCGGTGGAGTTTCCGAAAACCCTCGCGTACGCCGAAGTCGCCGGTGGGCAGTACGTCGGGCCGGCCGAGATCGAACATGAGGAGCATGTGGACCGTCCAGGGGCCGATGCCGCGCACGGCGGTGAGGTGCTCGACGAGGGCGGCGTCGGAGAGTTTCCGCGCGGCGGCGGGCGTGGGCACGGTGCCGTCGACGGTCTTGGCGGCGAGGTCGCGGAGGGACGCGAGTTTGTTGGCCGAGAGGCCGGCAGCGCGGAGCGGCTCGTCGGGGAGGGCGAGGAGGGCGCGGGGCTCGGGGCGATTTTGCGGGAAGAGTGCTTCGACGCGGGCGAGGATGGCGGCGGCGGCCTTGCCGTTGAGCTGCTGGGCGACGATGGCGCGCAGGAGGACTTCGAAGAGGCTGCGCTGGCGATGCGGCGCGAGGTCGCAGGGCCGGGCGCGGTCGATGACCAGCGCGAGCTTCGGGTCGGCGGCGCGCAGGTGCGCGAGGGCGGCGGAGAGGTCGAAGAGGGGTTTCACGAGGGCTGACGCTCAGCGGTAGGTGCGGGTTTGTTTCCAGGCTTCGCGGTCGGTGAAGGTGGGGACGGGGGCGTCCTTCATGATGTGATCCTTCGAGGTGAGCTGGATGACGACGAGGCGGCGGGTGGCAGGGGCGACGAGCTCGGTGACGATCTGGCCGACGCGCTCGGGCGTGAGCCGGTCGAGCGCGTCGAGGGTGGCGGGCGTCTGCTGCCAGGCGCCGTCGAAATCGTAGGCGAGGGCGAAGAGGCGGTCGGCGCGCTCGGCGGCGTTGTTGGGTTTGACCGAGAGCTGGGAGCGGAGGCCTTCGCGGAGCGTGGCGAACTGCTCCGGGGTGAGCGCGGCCCAGCGGCGGCCGAGGTCGGCGAAGTAGGCCTCGATGCGGCGGCGGAGTTCGTCGCTCGGATACTCGGCGGACTGGACGATGCCGTAGGTGTGGAGGCTTGGCGAATCGGTGTTGGAGTTGGCGCCGACGACGTAGCCGAGCTGCTGGTGCGTGCGGAGATCGGCGTAGAAGTCGTCGGCGATGAAGTTGCCGATCAGGCCGGCGGCGGCGCGGAGCTCGGGCGTGTCGGCGGGGTAGCCGTAGGAAAGGAGGACGAAGGAGTTCGGGCCGGGGAGCGTGGCGGTGTCGACGATGGTCTCGCCGGCGGCGCGCTGGAGACGGCGTCTGCGGACAATCTCGTCCGGCGCGGCGGGGCCGGAATGCAGTCGGGAGCGCAGGAGGCGGGCGAGGCGGGCGGCCTCGGCGGGGGCGACGTTGCCGCAGGCGATGCCGTCGATCTGGCCGGTGGAGAAGAGATCGGAAATGGTGTCCAGTACCTCCTGACGGGTGAGCGTGCGTGCGGCGTCGAGCAGGTCCGATGGCAGGAACGCGGGGGTCTCGGCGAGGGCGCGCATGCGGGCACGGCCATTCTGGAACGCCTCGGAGCGCGGGAAGCTGGCGAGGGCGGCGGCGACCTGCTCGCGCACGGCGGCGAAGGTGCGCTCGTCGATGGAGAGCGTGGCGGCGCGTTCGACGAGTTGTTCGAGGAAACGTTCGGCCGAGCCGCTGTAGCCGGAGACGGAGATGAACAGGCCGGCATCGGCCTCGATACCGTACTGGATGCCCGCGGCGCCGGCGTCGGCCTCGAGATCCTGCAGGGAGAGCTGGAGGAAGGTCTGGAAGAGGACGAGGCGGGCGGTGGCCCGGGCGTCGAGCGTTGTGGTGCCGGGATTGATATAGAAACGGTAGGCCACCTGCGGGCGGGCGAGGTCGGTCTCCTGCGCGTAGGTCATCGCGAGGCCGGGCTCGTCGACGATGCGCACGGGGCAGGGGGCGAGCACGGTGGTGTCGGCCGCGGCGAAGGGGTTGGCGGCGGGGAGGTGGAAGGCGGCGGCCTCGGGCGGGTTCTGCGCGAGCGCGGCGTAGGCGGCGCCGGCATCCTCGGTGTAGGTGTAGCCGAAGCCATAGTACTTCTCCTTGCGGTCGGCGGTGAGGTCCGGGGCGAGGAGCGCGACGAGGAGGTTGTCGGGTTGGAGCGCGCCGAGCACGTGGCGGTAGGCGGCTTCGTCGGGGACGAGCCAGAGGTAGGGGATGCGTTCGGCGAGTTCGAGCGGGTAGTGGAGGGCGGTCCTGGCCAGGGTGGCGGCGTAGGCTGCGCCCTCGCCGCGGTCGACGAGGGCCTCGTCGCGGCGGGCGAAGGCGGCATGCTCGTCGAAGGCGGTGCGCGGGTAGGGCGCTGTCTGGAGCATGCGGGCGTAGGCGAAGAAGAGCTGGAGCACGCGGTCGGTGTGGGCGCGGCCGTTGGCAGTGAGATTGATGTGGACGAAGAGGGCGCCGTGGTCGGCGGCGCGATCCTCGAGCTCGCAGCCGACGCCGAGGGCGAGGTCCTCGGCCTTCAGGCTGGCGAGGAGGCTGCCGGCGCCGCCGGTGCCGAGGACGGCATCGAGGAGCTCGACGGGTTTGGCGGCGAAAGCGGCGCGGGTCGGGCCGACGGGGAACTGGAGCACCAGGCGCGGGTTGTCGGTGGCGGAGACGATGCCGAGTGAGCGCAGGGCGGGCTTGCGCGGGAGGAACGTGGCCGGCGCGGTGGTGTGCGCGGCGACGGCGCGGCGCGGAATCTCGGCGAAGTGGCGGCGGGCGAGGGCTTCGAGCTGGTCGAGGCCGGCGGGACTGCAGAGGACGAGCGCCATGCGGTCGGCGCTGTAGTGGGACTCGTAGAACGCGATGACCTCGGCGCGCGGCGTGCCGGCGAGGGTGGCGCGGTTGCCGATGGAGAAACGGGAGTCGGGCGAGGCGGGGTCGTAGAGGCCGTCGGCGACGAACTCGAGGCGGGCCTCGTCGTTGTCGCGGTGGCGCTGGAACTCGTTCTCGATGGCGGTGACTTCGCGGTCGCAGAAGTCGGGGTCGAAGCGCGGGGCGATGAAGAAGCGGGAGAGGCGTTCGAGGGCGCCTTCGAACGCGGCGTGGGCGATCTGCAGGTGGTAGTTGGTGTGGTCGCTGGCGGTGTAGGCGTTGTTGGCGCCGCCGTTGGCCTGGATGTACTTGTCGAATTCGCCCGGGTCGGGGAAGCGGTCGGTGCCGAGGAAGACGAGGTGCTCGAGGTAGTGGGCGAGCCCGGGGCGGGACTCGGGGTTGTCGAAGCTGCCGGTGTCGACGGCGAGGGCGACGGAGGAGAGGTTGAATTTCGGATTTGAGACGAGGAGGACGCGCAGGCCGTTGTCGAGGACGAGGTGCCGGTAGGCGGTCTGGTCGCCGGGCGCGCGAAGTGGCGGCGGAGGAGTCGGGAGATCCGCGGCAAGGGCGAACGGGGCCAGGAGGGCTAGGAGGAGACAGGAGATGAGACGCATCGTGGCTATGGTTGGGCGAGAGGCTGACAGGCGGGCGTTGCGCTGCAATCTTGGCTGGACGAGCGGCGCGGTTGCCCGATGGACGAACGCCGGGGCCGGAAAATGCGACGGGCCGCCAACCCCTTGGCGGCCCGTCTTGATAGTCGGTATTACCCCAATCCCGCTAGGCGGGATTAACAAGCACGGGGAGTAGGACGCGCGGCGGGGGAAAAGGTTTCACGATTTCGGAGGTTTTCGCCGCGGGGGATGCGCCGCGAGGGGCGCACCGAGCGACGCGCTGAGGCGATCACCTCACCGGCTCCGCGCCTTCGAGGGCGAGAAGGGCGGCCTTCGTGGCGAGGCCGCCGGGGGCGGAGTAGCCGGTGAGCCGGCCGCCGGCACCGAGGATGCGGTGGCAGGGGATCAACAACGGCCAGGGGTTGGCGCCGACGGCGCCACCGATGGCGCGCGCCGCACCGGGCTTCGCGCCGAGGACGCGGGCGAGATCGCCGTAGGTGGCGGTGCGGCCGGGTTTGATCGCGAGGACGGCGTGGAGCACGCGGCTTTGGAATTCGGTGACGCGCGACCAGTCGTAGGTGAGGTCGGCGAAGTCCTGGAGGTCGCTGGCTAGGTGGCGTTGGACGCGGGCGATGATGGCGTCGATGGCGGGGGGGCAAGAGGCCGGAGGCGGAAGGAAAGAAGCGAGCGGAGCGCGGGTGGAGGACGGAACGGGCAGAATCGCCGCTCTCGCGAGCGGCGCCACGGACGAGGAGGCGGGGACGCCGGAGGGATCGCTGCCCTCGCGGGCAGCGCCTCTTAGGACCGAGGTGGAGGGAAAGTGCGGGGTGGCGGGGAGCGCGAAGCCGGTGAGGCCGGAGTCGGTCCACGAGAGGGCGCACTCGCCGATGGCGGTGGGGAAGCGAACGCTGGCGGGCATGGCGGGCGGGAGCTTGACGGAAAACGCCGCTCTTGCGAGCGGCGCCACGGTCGGGACGGAGGCGGATGACGAATCGCTGCGCTCACGCGCAGCGCCACGGGGACGGTTACTCCGCGGGGACGAAATCGGGGACGGTGGCGGTATCCGCGCTTTGGTAGGCGAGCTGGATTAGCTGGAGGGTGTTGCGGGCGGCGG
>CAZXHR010000121.1:0-13304 GCA_964640465.1 uncultured Opitutaceae bacterium | reverse complement strand
CGCGGCATTCCTCTCCACCCGCGGTCCTCGCAGCGCCCCCCCCCGCGATCAGCGGGCGCCGACACCCACCCGCCCTGCGGCGATCAGCCGCAGGACACTTCCAAGGCTACGCCCATTGGCGAAGCCCATCAGTGGTTCCCAAACTCCGTAACCGCACGCACGCCACGTCACCCGCCCCGGTCTTCGCGCTGGCGGTTTGCCGCCGCGCGCGCGATTCTCGACGCCTGTTCGTCACCGCATCATGAATCCCGAGCTCCGCGCCTTCTTCCACAACGACCGTTTCGCCCGCCACAACGGGATCGAGCTGCTCGACGCCGGACCGGGCTGGGCCAAGGTGCAGATGCCCGTCGCCGACCAGCACCTCAACGCCGCCGACGTCGTCCACGGCGGCGCGCTGTTCACCCTGGCCGACCTCGCCTTCGCCGTCGCCTCCAACAGCCGCGGCCGCCTCGCCCTCGGCATCAACGCCTCCATCTCCTACCAGAAGGCCGCGCACGGCCCGCTCCTCACGGCCGAGGCGAAGGAGGTGTCCTGCAATTCCAAGCTCGCCACCTACACGATGGAGATCCGCGACGCCGCCGGCGACCTCGTCGCCCTCGCGCAGGGCACCGTCTTCCGCAAGGACACGCCCGTCCCCACCGCCTGAGCCTCACGGCTTCCGCTGTACGGCTGTAAGCCACCGCGCCGAGGTGGCACCTTCGTCCGCATGACCCGTAGCTGGGCGGCGCAGCCGCTCAGCCAAACCGCCCCCGGGCGAACTCCACCACCGCACGCGCCCGTCGTTCCGTTTCCGGGACGGATGCGTCTCGTGTCGGCGACGTCGCCGCTCGGCACCGACACGGATCGTCCGCCGCTTATCGTTGGTTTTCCGCTTGTTACATCCTTCCGACGTCGTTGGCACGCCCGCTGCAAAAGAAGGGGCAACACCAACCACCATGAAGAACCTACTCACCTCCGCCCCGCTCCTGACCACCGCCGCCGCCATCTCCGCTGCGATCATCGTCGCCCTTCTCGACCTCAACATCGTGACCCCCAACGCGCTCGGGCTCGGGGCCGGCATCGCCACCTGCGCCGGGCTTCTCGCCATGCTCGCTCGGGACTTCGAGTCGAAGAGCTGCTGCTGAACCGCCCAGTCCGTTTCCCGTCATTCCGATTCAGCAGAGCGCGCCATGAACCTAAATTCCGCAGACGACAGAAGGTAACGAAGGAAACAAAGGCACTGCAGATCAGGGGAGTTCAGTGCCCGCACGCCCGCGTACTCTCCCTTCACCTGCCAGGTGAAGACCGTGGCCACGGATTTGGGCATCCAACTCGTTCACACTCCGTTCCCTTTGTTGCCTTCTGTCGGTCCTATCTGCGCCTTTCAGGATGAACCGCATCGACCAGTTCCGTCTCAACGCCCGTTGTCTCGCGCGTACGCTCGCCACCCGCCAATGGGCAAAGGCGCCTCACTTTCTCCGCGGTCTCTGGCGCGCCACGACGCCTGGCACCCGCCACGATCCTGCCCTCGCGCTCGCGTTGCTTCACGCACGCAGCATCCGCTGACGCCCGTCCCCGCCGCCTGAGCGCGCACGCCGAAGCGAATCCCCAGTCGTAGCGACGCCCGCGAGGGCTTCGGTCGCGCGATCCGTAGCTGGGCTGCGCAGCCGCTCAGCCCGGCCACATCGCCGGCGCCGTCGCCGCCCCGACCAGATCGAAACGCTCACGCGCTTCGCGACGCAGAGGAAGAGCCAGCCTCACCGCGGCCGGCTACAACACTTCGTACGACGCCAGGAATCCGCTCTACTTCTTCTTGTTCAACGCCGCGCTGAACCAGTCGCCGGTGAGCGACTGCTGCGAGGCCGGCTTGCCGCCGAAGCTGCCGCCGCTCGGGCGCCCGCCACCAAAACCACCGGGGCGATTGCCGCCACCGGGGCTCGTGCGCGCACCGCCGGGCGAGCCGGCCGCACCGGTCGGATTGCGCGGGCCGATCTGCGGGTTGCTGCGCATCGAGAGCGCGATGCGGTTGCGCGCCAGATCCACCTCGGTGACGGTCACCATCACCTTCTGCTGCGGCTTCACCACCTCGGCGGGATCCTTCACGAAACTGTCGGCGAGCTGCGAGACGTGCACGAGGCCGTCCTGGTGCACACCGATGTCCACGAACGCGCCGAAGGCCGTCACGTTCGTAACGATACCGGGCAGCTTCATGCCGGGCTTGAGGTCCTCCGGCTTGTGCACGGTTTCGTCGAATTGAAAGACTTCGAACTGCTTGCGCGGGTCGCGGCCGGGCTTGGCGAGCTCGGCCATGATGTCCTTGAGCGTCGGCAGGCCGACCTTCTCCGTCACGTAGGCATCCAGCTTGATCTTGGCGCGCAGCGTGCCGTCGCGCACGAGGTCGGTCACGGTCACGCCGAGGTCGGCGGCCATCTTCTCGACGATGGCGTAGCTCTCCGGGTGCACGGCGGAGGCGTCGAGCGGGTTGGCGGCATCGCGGATACGCAAGAAGCCGGCGGCCTGTTCGAAGGCCTTCGGCCCGAGGCGCGGCACCTCCAGCAGCTCGGCGCGCGACTTGAACGCGCCCTGCTCGTTGCGCCGCGCGACGATGGCGGCGGCGGTGGCGGCGTTGAGGCCGGACACATAGCTGAGGAGCTGCTTCGAGGCGGTGTTGACCTCCACGCCCACGCCGTTCACGCTCGAAATGACCACGTCGTCGAGCGAGCGCTTGAGCGCGGGCTGGTCGACATCGTGCTGGTACTGGCCCACGCCGATGGACTTCGGGTCGAGCTTCACGAGCTCGGCGAGCGGATCCATCAACCGGCGACCGATGGAGACGGCGCCGCGCACGGTGATGTCGTGGTCGGGGAACTCCTCGCGGGCGACCTCGCTCGCGGAGTAGATCGACGCGCCGGACTCGTTGACCATGACGACGGCGATGTTGCCCGCCAGGCCGCACGCACGAACGAACGCCTCGGTCTCGCGCCCTGCGGTGCCGTTGCCGATGGCGATCGCCTCGATCTGGAAGAGCTTCACGAAGCCGAGCAGCTTGTCCTTCGCCTCGGTCGGGTGGCGGTCGGGGTAGATGACGTCGTTGTGCAGGAGCTTCCCCTGGCGGTCGAGCATCACGACCTTGCAGCCGGTGCGGAAACCCGGGTCGATCGCGAGCACGGCCTTCTGGCCCAGCGGCGAGGCGAGCAGGAGCTCGCGGAGGTTGTCGGCGAAAACTTTGATCGCGGCCTCGTCAGCCTTCTTCTTCGACTCCATGCGCATCTCGCCCTCCATCGCGGCGGAGAGCAGGCGTTTGTAGCAGGCGGCCGCGGCCAGGCGCACCTGCGCGGCGGCGCTGCCGTTGCCGCGCACGAACATCCGGTCGAGCTCGGCGTTGGCCAGCAGCTCATCCGGAAGCTGGATGCGCATGATGAGGAACCCTTCCTTCTCGCCGCGGCGCATCGCCAGCACGCGGTGTGACGGCGCCTTCGCGAGCGGCTCGCTCCATTCGAAGTAGTCCTTGAACTTCGCGCCCTCGGTCTCCTTGCCGATGATGACCTTCGAGGAGATCACGGCCTGCGCGCGGTAGAGCGCGCGCAGCTTCTCGCGCGCCGCGGCGTCGTCGCTCATGCGCTCGGCCAGGATGTCGCGAGCGCCGGCGAGGGCCTCGGCGGCGTTCTCGATCTTCGACTTCACGTTCTTGCCGTCGTCGGCCGTGTACTCACGGCCCACGTACTCGGCGGCAGCGGCCTCGGCGTCGGTGGCAGCGTCCTGCGCCCAGATCAGCTCGGCGAGGGGCTCGAGGCCCTTCTCCTTGGCGATGGTCGCGCGGGTGCGCTTCTTCGGGCGGAACGGCAGATAGAGGTCCTCGAGCTTTGTGAGCGTCTCGGCGGCGGCGAGGGCGGCATCGAGCGCGGGCGTGAGGAGATTGCGCTCCTTGAGCGAGGAGACGATGGCGGCGCGGCGCTCGTCGACGGCCTTCATCTGCTCGAGCCGGTCGCGCACGGCGGTCACCTGCACCTCGTCCATCGTGCCGGTGGCCTCCTTGCGGTAGCGGGCGATGAACGGCACCGTGGCGCCCTCGGCGAGGAGCTGCGCCGTGGCGGCGACCTGGAAGACTTTCAGATTCAGCTCCTGCGCAATGCGGAGCACGTGATCGGGATTCGGCTGAGCCGCGGTCGTGGACATCGAGGTTTGAGGAAAGCCGCCGAGTCCAACGCCGCGCGCCGGCCGTTCAAGGGATATTTCCGTAACTTCCCCGTGAAGCCGAGATTGACCCGCGCGCCGTCTTGCTGCTGGCGGAAAACGCCGTGCCTCAGCTTCAACCGGCATCCGCCGCGTCGCTGCGGGCAAAACGGCTGGCCAGCCACTCGATCAGCCGCTCGGCGCGGCAGGCGGCGAGCGCGTAGGCGCCGGCCCAGACCCAGAGGCACGTCACCGCGATGAGGTGATAGGTCCGCTTGATCCGGAACAGGCTCCAGCCGAAGTCCTCGTGGAGGATGTTCATGTCGCCGCCGGCATCGTCCTCGCCGCCGATCATCGTGCCCATCGGCACCGGCTCCTGCCCGTGGTACACGCGTTGCCAGAGGGCGAAACTCATCAGGAAGCACGCGGCGCCGAGGAAGAGAAAGCCGTGGCGGCAGACGTCCCACCGAAATTTCTCCGGCAGCTGCACGAAGAACAACGCCACCGCCAACGTCGGCAGGACGAACTCCCCAGCCACGCCACCGAACGAGAACCAGAACTGCTGCCGCGCCTCCGGCCAGCGCCACGTCATCCAGAACTGGAGCCCCGCCAGCGCCACCGCGATGATCATCGGCCAGAGCTTCCGTTCCCGCCATCCGGCGACGAGGAGCACCGTCAGCAGGAACAGGACACCGAAGTACACGAAGGGGGAGAACTCCGGCTCGACGTTGGTCCAGCCGAACGGCAACGGCAGGGCGCGCCGGCCGGTCAGCCATGCGACGGCCGCGTGCCCGAACTCGTGCACCCACACCTGGAACCCGCGCAGCAGGAAGGCCAGCGGCGTTAGCGTCGCCAGCCACGCCGCCGCCACGATCGCCGGCGGCGCGATCAGGTTGATCCGCCAACGCCGCGCCGCCTCCGCCGCGAAATCCACGTCCTGCGTTTCCTCGTTCATCGCTGCGAAACAAATCTCCGCCGCCCGCGCTGGCAACCCCGCCACCACCCGTCGTCTGCACTCTGTCCTCCGCTCTACTGCCCCGCTCCGCCCTTGCGCTCGCCGTCCTTCGTGTCTCAGCTTTCCCCGTTCGCCCCCACCCTCCCGTGACACCCGCCCAGAAAAAGCGCCTCAGCGAGCGCGACATCTGCACCAAGTTCATCACCCCCGCCATCACCGGCGGCGGCAAGTGGGATGTGATGAGCCAGGTGAGCGAGGAGGTCTATCTCACCAAGGGCCGAGTCGTCGTCCGCGGCCAGCTCACCAGCCGCGGCGACCCGAAGCGCGCCGACTACGTTCTCTACCACAAGCCCGGCATCCCGCTCGCCGTTGTTGAGGCCAAAGACGACACCCACACCGTCGGCGCCGGCATGCAGCAGGCCCTCGGTTACGCCGACCTGCTCGACGTCCCCTTCGCATTCAGCTCCAACGGCGACGCCTTCCTCTTCTACGACGCCACCGGCCAGTCCGCCGCCGTCGCGCTCTTCGATTCCGCCCTCCTCGCCCCGAAAAGCAACTGAAGTTTCCTAACGACAGCCCGCGAAGAATCCTCCTATCCTTCCCCCATGAACGCCCGTCCCCTCGACCAGCCGCGCATCGAGTACCTTCGCGTCCAGAACTACCGCGCCCTGCACAATATTGAGCTGCGGAATCTCACGCCTCTGACGGTGTTCGTCGGGCCAAATGGAAGCGGGAAATCCACGGTCTTCGACGTCTTCGCGTTCCTCTCCGAGAGCTTCAGCTTCGGCCTGCGCAAAGCTTGGGACAAGCGCGGCCGTTTCAAAGAGCTGCGCTCACGCGGCAAGTCCGGTCCGATCGTCTTCGAGGTGAAGTACCGCGAGACCAGCCGTAAACCCAACCGCTCGCCGGTCATCACCTACCACTTGGAGATCGACGAAGACACCAAGGGGCCCTTCGTCGCCCGCGAGTTTCTTGGCTGGAAATGCCGCTCGCATGGCCAGCCCTTCCACTTCCTCGACTTCTCAAGCGGTGAGGGCGAAGTGGTGACCGGCGAAATGCCGGACGCCGAGGACACGCGCACGCCGGAGAAGCTCGATTCCCGTGAGCTCTTGGCCGTGAACACCCTCGGCCAGTTCGCCAAGCACCCGCGTGTAGGCGCGCTGCGCCGCTTCATCAGCAGCTGGTACCTCTCCTACCTCACCGCCGACAACACGCGCGGCGTGCCCGAGGCCGGACCGCAGGAGCGCCTCAGCACCACCGGCGACAACCTGCCCAACGTCATTCAGTATCTGAAGGAACAGCACGACGAGCGGCTCGCCCTCGTGCTGAAGAAGCTCACCCAACGCGTTCCCCAACTGGAGAAGGTCGACGCCGAGGTAATGCCCGACGGCCGCCTGCTCCTGCAGGTGAAGGACGCCCCGTTCGAGAAACCGGTCATGGCGAAATTCGCCTCCGACGGCACGCTGAAGATGCTCGCCTATCTCACCCTGCTCCATGACCCGGACCCGCCCCAGTTGATCGGCATCGAGGAGCCCGAGAACCAGCTCCATCCCCGGCTGTTGCCGGAACTGGCGGAGGAGTGCCGGGCGGCAGCGGCCGTGTCCCAGCTCATGGTCACCACCCATTCGCCGTTCTTCGTGAACTCGCTCCGGCCCGAGGAAACGTGGGTGGTCTACCGCGGTGAAGACGGTTTCACCCGCGCCCGCCGCGCGTCGGAAATGAAGGGCATCAACGAGTTCATGGCCGAAGGTGCGCAGCTCGGGCAGCTTTGGATGGCCGCGCACTTCGAGGTCGGAGCTCCCCTCCCCAATTCCGGCGCCGGCAAGGCCGGCGCCACCAAGAAGCCCCCCAACGCCCGGGGGTAAGCCATGCATGTGGTCTTTCTCCTCGAAGAGCTCTCGGCGCAAGCCCTGCTCTTGGAGTTGCTGCCCCGCCTGCTGCCCGCCGGCACTTCGTTCGAGCAGGTCGTCTTTCAGGGGAAGAAGGATCTGTTGGCGCAGCTCGCCAAGCGGCTCAAGGCCTACAAGCAATGGATACCCGCCGACTGGCGCATCGTCGTCCTGCTCGACGAGGACCGGGAAGACTGCCGGCGCTTGAAAGGCCAGCTGGAGGAGGCCGCCCGCGACGCCGGTTTCACGACGAAGACACATCCGGGATCACACGGCCAGTTTGTCGTGCTCAACCGAATCGCCGTGGAAGAGATTGAAGCATGGTTCTTCGGTGATGTGCCCGCGCTCGTGGCGGCCTACCCCAGAGTCTCACCGCACCTGGCGAATCGCGCGGCCTACCGCGATCCCGATGCGATCGCGGGCGGAACCTGGGAAGCGCTGGAGCGGGAACTGCAACACGCCGGCTACTATCCCGTCGGTCTCCCGAAGATCGAAACGGCACGGACCATCGCGCTGCACATGGAGCCGACCCGAAACACTTCGGCCAGCTTCCAGTGTTTCTGCTCCGGCCTCGCGGCCCTGTAGCCGCCCGCACCGCCCCGCGTTGTTGCGACCAGATCCAGCCCGCCCCCCCTTCTGCATGGCCTTCACCGAAGACGAAATCGCCGCGCACACTGCGACGCTCGAACGCGAGTTCTGGTCCCGCCGCCGGCCCGGGCTGGAGATCCGCCACCTCATGCGCGAGGGGCAGCGGATCGACGGCCAGTCCATCGAGCTCTTCTACGTGCGTCCGCTCCACTTTGATCCGACGCGCCACACCGAGGAACCCATCGCCAAGCTCACCTATGTGCGCGTGAGCAATTCGTGGCGGATCTTCTGGCAGCGCGCCGACTTTAAATGGCACCGCTACGCGCCGCATCCCGAAGCCGCCTCGCTCGCTGAGGCTCTGCGCATCGTCGATCAGGACGCCAACTGCTGTTTCTTCGGCTGAACCTGCCGAGACTAAGCCCATCCGCCATGCTCACCCTCGGCATCGATCTGGCCTCCATGCCGAAGGGCACGGCGGCGTGTCTGGTACGCTGGGAACGCGGTCGAGCGACCGCCGAGGCGCCCCGACTCGGCTGCACAGATGCCGACCTCGACGGGCTCATCCGCGAGGCCGACGTGATCGGCATCGACGCGCCGTTCGGCTGGCCGGAGGCTTTCCGCGCCGCCGTGGCCAACTGGACCGCGACCTCGTGGACCGACGATGCCAAGCTTCGCGAGAACCTCCGACTGCGGCTCACCGACCGCCGCGTGCACGCGCACCTCGGGCTGATGCCGCTCAGCGTGTCCACCGATCGGATCGCGCTCCCCGCCATGCGCGCGATGGCGCTGCTGCGCCGCCACGGCGTGACCGACCGCAGCGGCGACGGACGTTTCTTCGAGGTCTATCCCTCCGGCAGCCTGAAGGCGTGGAAGCTGCCGCACCGCGGCTACAAGGGCGCCGGCAAATTCGAGCACGCCCAGCGCACCGCCACGCTCCGCCACCTCCGCGCCGCCCTGCCGTGGCTGGAAATCCCAGGCGCCTGCGCCGCCACCGACCACGGTCTCGACGCCCTGATCGCCGCCCTCACCGCGCGTTGCTGCGCGACCGGCCGGACCGCCGAGCCAACCGCTGCCGAACGCACGACCGCCGCCCGCGAAGGATGGATCCACCTGCCCCTGGGTTGGCCGGCGAGAAAATGATGCCCTCGCCGGTCCGGCACACAGTGCCAACGGGCCGCCGGCCCCCGCATTTCCTGATTTTCTGATTCCCACATTCCGGTTTCCATCGCTCCCTCTTTCCCTTTCAACTCTCCGCAATGTCCACCGAGCCCGCCAAGTCCACCCCCGAGTCCCTGCTCCCCGACGAGACCGCGATCTCGTCCGACACGTTCCAAGCCGCGGTCCGCCGCAGCGAGGCGCTCTGGCGCGACATCCCGGCCAATCCGCACAAGTACCGCGTGCTCACCGGCGACCGCCCCACCGGCTCGCTCCACATCGGCCACCTCTTCGGTTCCCTCCAGAACCGCGTGAAGATCCAAAATCTGGGGGTGACGACCTTCATCGTCGTCGCCGACTACCAGGTACTCACCGACCGCGAGACCGCCGACAACGTGGCCGCCAACGTCCGCGAGATCGTCCTCGACTACCTCGCCGCCGGCCTCGACCCCGAGAACGGCCGCACGTTCATCTTCCCGCACTCCCACGTCCCGGCGCTCAACCAGCTCCTGCTGCCCTTCCTCACCTTCGTCTCGCTGCCCGAGCTCGACCGCAACCCCACGGTGAAGGAGGAGATCCGCGCCGCCGGCCTGCGCCAGATCAACGCCCTGATGTACACGTATCCCGTGCACCAGGCCGCCGACATCCTCTCGGTCAAGGGCAACGTCATCCCCGTCGGCAAGGACCAGCTCCCCCACCTCGAGCTCACCCGCAAACTCGCCCGCCGCTTCAACACCCGATTCCCGTCCGAGCCGGCCGTCTTCCCCGAGCCCGATGCGCTCCTCTCCGAGACGCCGGTCATCCTCGGTCTCGACGGCGGCCAGAAGATGAGCAAGAGCCGCGGCAACGCCATCATGCTCAAGGCCACCGCCGAGGAGACCGCCAAGCTCCTCAAGAGCGCCAAGACCGACAGCAACCGCCAGATCACCTTCGAGCCCGAGACGCGTCCCGAGGTGGCGAACCTGCTGCGCCTCGTCTCCCTCGCCACCGGCCGCGCGCCCGAGGCCATCGCCGCCGAGATCGGCGACGGCGGCTCCGGCAAGCTCAAGGCCCTGCTCACCGAATCGCTCAACGCCTACCTCGCCCCGCTCCGCGCCAAGCGCGCCGAGCTGGCGAAGGACCCGGGCTACGTCGCCGGCGTGATCAAGCGCGGTGTCGAGCGCGCCAACGCCGAGGCCGAGTCCACCCTCGCCGCCGTCCGCAAGGCGATGGGCATGGTCTATTGCTGAGCCACATCCCGCGCCGCTCGCACGGGCACCACCCGCCGCCCTCCTTGAGGCGACGGTCCGCTCAAGCTGCACCCGCAGCAGCCGATTGAGGGGGGACCGGCCCAATGGCTGCCCCACACCAGCTTCGCCCCAAGCGCGACCTGCGCACCATGCGTGCCCTGGCCGTCGCGATGCTCGGTCTGTTCGCCCCGCTCGGCTCCCCCGCGGCGCAGGAGCCCATAGCCGCGCCCCCCGCCGGCTACATCGAGACCGGAGTCCCCAGTTTCTCGGTTCGCGGGCCCGAATCGCTCGGTCTCGGCACCGCCCCCTTCGAGCTCCGCCAACTGCCCGACGGTCGCTGGGCCGCCGCCACGCTCGACCGCCTCGCCATCGGCGATGGCGTGCGCTGGGAGACCTTCGAACTCATCCAGCCCGCCATCGACTACCGCGCCGGCATCGAGACCCTGCAGGTCGACGAACGGGGCGACTGCTACACCGGCGACGGCGCCTCCATCGCCCGCCTCGTCTTCACCGCCGACGGCCGCGTACGGCGCGAAACCGTCGCCACCCTCCCGCCCGGGCCCGGGACCGACCGTGCCAAACTCGTCAATTCCGACTCCGTAAACGGCGAGTGGTACTGGTACGGTGACGGCGGTTTCGTGGTCTCCTGGCGCCCCGGGCGCGCTATGCGGATCGTCGGCACCGTCAACGCCGTCAGCCGCATCTTCGCCGTCGGCTCCGACACATTCGTGTGCGACGCCAGCAGCGGCATGCTCTACCGAATCGACGCCGAACGCGGGCTGGTCGATGTGCCGCACCTGCCCGATCCCAGCAATGTCTTCGCGGCCGCAGGCGCCGCTCGCCTCGCCGACGGCCGGGCCGTCGTCGGCACGGTCCACAGCGGGCTCTTCTTCTTCGACGGCCGACGTTTCGAGGCGGCCCACGGCCCCGAAATCATCAGGACAAACCGCATCAACGACCTCGCCATCGTCTCCGGAGGCTTCCTCGCCATCGCGGTCGAGAACTTCGGCATCCTGTTTCTCGATGGCAATCTCCGCATCGTCCAGACGCTCGACCGCCGCAGCGACCACCGGCTCGCCCAGGTCCGGCGGCTCGTCCTCGGCCGCGACGGCGACCTCTGGGCCGTTTTGAACACCGGCATCGCCCGCATCGCGTTTCCCTCGCCGGTCTCGCACCTCGAACCATTTATCGACACCGGTTTCTCCTTCGCCATGCCCGCGCGCCACGAGGGGAAACTCTGGCTCGCCGCCGACGGCTTCGCCCAGCAGGGCATCTACGACACGGAGGGCCGGCTCCTGCGCTTCGAACGCGCCCAACCGCCCGGCCGGGGTGTCAGCCGCCTCGTCACCGACCCCGCCACCGGTCGCATCATCGCAAGCACCGACACCGGACTTTACCAGCGAATCGGCGATAGCTGGGAACCGCTTCTGGAAGGTGCGTCGGACTTCTTTCTCTTCGCGCCTTCCGCCGACGGCTCGCGCTGGTTCTACGGCGCGCGCGACGAGATCGGCTGGGTGCGGCGCACCGCCGGCGGCTACACACACGAGGCCATCCCCGTGCCCGGTCTGGGCAGGATCTACGACGGCGTCGTCGACAGTCACAACGTCGTCTGGATCGAACGTGGCACCGGCAAGTGCGCCCGCATCGACCTCTCGCGCTCGACCCTCACGCCCCGGCTCTTCGGCACGGAGGACGGGATCGACAACAGCTGGGCCCAGCTCTTCCTGCTCGACGGCGAGGCCCGCCTCGTCGTGAACGGCCGCATCCTCCGCCTCGATCCGACCACCGAGCGTTTCACCCCCGATACTCGTCTCCTCCAGAGCCGCCCCTGGCTCCAGGGGCTCGTCGGCACTCGCGCCACCACGGACTCGCTCGGCCGAACCTGGATCGTCCTCAACGACAATCTCCGCGTCTTCGACGACGGTCATCCGCTCACCATCCCCGACCTCGTCGGCCTGCGTCCCTATTATTTCATTCCCCAGACTGACGGCGTCGTCTGGATGCACCGGGGAAACTACCTCGTCCGCTACGATCCCTCTGTCCCCCAGATGCCTCTGCCGAAGCCGCGCGCGTTGATCTCGCGCGTGCACCTCGCCGCCGACAACAAGACGCTCTATCCGGCGGACGGTCTCATCGCCCCCATCCCCTATTCCTCCAACTCGTTCGCAGTACATGTCTGCGCACCGGGCACGCCGATCGATGTGCCGACCCTCTTCGAAACCCTCCTCGAAGGTCCGGATGCCAATTGGGCGCCCGCCGGCAGTTCCGGTATCGTGAGTTTCAACCGCCTGCATGAAGGCACCTACGTGCTGCATGTGCGACCGCGCGTCGGCGAGCTGATCGGCGGCGAGGCCCGCCTCACCTTCACAATCCTCCCGCCCTGGTACCGCACCACCGCTGCCTACCTCGCCTATGCGCTCTCGGTCGCCGTGCTCATGAGCGGCATCGCCTGGCTCGCCTCATACCTCGAGCGCCGCGAGAAACGCCGCCTCGAACACCTCGTCGCCGCTCGCACTGCCGACCTGACGATCAGCGAGGAGCGCTATCGCCAACTCGCCGCCGATCTCGAGCGCCGGGTGGAGAACCGCACAGCCGAGCTCGACCGCACCAACCGGCAGCTCAACGCCTCCAATACCCTCCTCAACGACGCCAACACCCAGCTCAAGCTCGCCAAGGAGGCCGCCGAGGCCGCCGACAAGGCCAAGAGCGCCTTCCTCGCCAACATGAGCCACGAGATCCGCACCCCGCTCAACGGCGTCATCGGCATGGGCCACGTCCTTCTCGGCACTCCGCTCGCCGCCGACCAGAAGGACCTCGTCGACACCCTCATCTTCTCCGGCGAGACCCTCCTGTCCGTCATCAACGACGTGCTCGACTTCTCCAAGATCGAGGCCGGCCGCCTCACCCTCGAATCCGTCGACTTCGACCTCCACGAACAGTTCGAACGTTCCCTCGACCTCCAAGCCACCGCCGCCCGCAAGAAGGGCATCGACCTGGTGCTCGACTACGATCCTCGCATCCCCCGCCGCCTGCGCGGCGACCCCGTGCGCCTCCGCCAAATCGCCCTCAATCTCCTCGGCAACGCCATCAAGTTCACCGAGCGCGGCGCGGTCGTTCTGCGCGTCCTCCCCGCCGAGCCCCCGGCCGCCGGACTCGTGCGTATCGAGGTCCAGGATTCCGGAATCGGAATCTCCGCCGAAAACCAGGCCAACCTCTTCCAACGCTTCTCCCAGGCCGACAGCACCACCACCCGCCGCTACGGCGGCACCGGTCTCGGTCTGGCCATCTGCCGCCGCCTCGTCGAGCTCATGCACGGCGAGATCGGCGTCGTCAGCA
>CAZXHR010000120.1:0-13377 GCA_964640465.1 uncultured Opitutaceae bacterium | reverse complement strand
TAGAAGGGCGTGTTGTGCTCGGCGAGCGGCGTTCAGGTGTTGCGGGCGAGGCTGAGCATGGAGAAGAGCTCGCCGGGGCGCGGGTGCTCCTTGTTCTTGAAGAAGCCCTTGTCGATCTCTTCGACGGTGTCGCGCAGGAAGTGCTCGGCCTCCTCGGCGTCGAGAATGGTGAAGGAGCGGTCGAGGCCGAGGACCTCGGAGTTGGCGCGGAGGACCTTGTGGCCGATGTGATGGAAGGTGCCGCCCCAGAAACGGAAGGACTCGATGCCAGTGAGCTCCTGCACGCGGTGGAGCATCTCCTTGGCGGCCTTGTTGGTGAAGGTGAGCAGGAGGATTTCCGAGGGAGCTACGCCCTGCGAGAGCAGGTAGGCGACTCGGTAGGTGAGGGTGCGGGTTTTGCCCGAGCCGGCGCCGGCGAGGACGAGCACGGGGCCGGGCTCGGCGGTGACGGCGGCGAACTGCTCGTCGTTGAGCGACGCGCGGAAGTCGATCGGCGGGAAGCCGGGTTCGATGTGCGCGGGCTGGGCGTGCGAGGGAGCGTCGTCGTCGAGCAGGAAATCCATGAAGGCGCCACGTTCGCGCATGCGGTGGCGGAGGAAAAGGGGAAACTGCGGCGCATGCCGATAGGCTAACGGGGCGGTTCGTGCGACCGAAGATTGCCGCCGAATAGTGGGCAGGAAGTGCGGCAACCGCATGCTAACATGTCGAAGCTTTGAGACGGGCACTACTTAGGTCGGAGTGTTCGTGACAGCGCGATAAATGGTGTCAAAGTGTGTGTACCCTACTTAACCCCATGAACTATCGACCTGCATTGTTTTCCGCCCTAACGTTTGTGTGTGTTATAATCTCCGCGACGCCCGCCGCGGCCGAGAACGCCAAGCCAAAGAACAAGGATCTGATCGATTTCACGCATCAAGATGTCGAGCGCTCCGGCATGGATGTTAGCGTGAAGAATCGCTACGAATGGGCGAGCGGCTCGTGGGACAAGAATCTCCTCTTCTTGGAAAAGCGCGGCTTGTTGGTGAACTTTGTGGATGGCAAAGGTAACTTCGGTGGGGCGAATTCGTGGAAACTCACCGACTGCGACTTTGCCTACCTGATTGTCATTATCGGCAACCGGAACCAGGCGAAGTCGATCAAAGTCGGCATGACCGATGCCGATGGAAGCGAAGTCACGTGGAATGTGCCGCTTGCTGGGCAGCCGATCGGCACGCCGCTAGTCTGCAAGATGCCGTTGGCGAAGCCGGATCATGTCGAGAAGCCGGGCAAGGTCGAGGGATTGGACAAGGCCAAGATCCGGAAGTGGCTGATTTCGGGCGACTGGCAGGATGCGAAGGTCGAGGTTCTCTTGGTCAAACTTGGTGCCGCGTCCTGATCGCAAAGTTTTCGACAAGGCCCGGGCGCGAAAGCCCGGGCTTTTTGATGCCTAGACGACGAGGTTGCGCAGTTGCCACGGATCGTTGCGGAGATCGTAGTGGAGCCAGGGGCATCCTTGGGCGTCGAAAGCTCGCAGGGCGTCGCGTGTGCGCACCGCGCTCCATCGGTGCGGGCACTGCTTCGCGAAGGGCGGAGCCGAGGGCATGCTCAACGGAATTGCCCGGTCGTCGTCAACTGGCAGTGGACGCAGATCGGTGCCGGAGAAGACCGTGGGGCGGAACAGCCCGGCGAGAGCGAGTGCCGTGGCTGGCAGATCGGCCAAAGAGACCGGCGTGCGGATGCGTGACGGCACGCTGCCGGGCCATCGCGCCAACAGCGGCACGCGGACCGACTCCTCATAGGGCCAACCTTTGCGGAAGAGCCCGTGCGCGCCGTGCATGTCGCCGTGGACGGAGGTGATGAAGACGGCGGTCTTCGCGGTATCCACCTTCGAGAGAAGCCGTCCGATGGCGCGGTCTGTCGCCTCGATGTGGCGGTAGTAGCCGGCGAGTTCACGGCGGGCGGTGTTTTCGACCTCTCCGCCCCGGGGAACGTTTGGCGCGAGAAGCAGTGCTGCTGGATCGCGCGGCGCGATGTCGTCCGGCGTGGGCGCAGCGTAGGGCGGATGCGGCGCTTCAAGGCTGACGATGGTGAATTGCGGCCGTGACCCGTTTCCCGGCGATGCCTGCCGAGCTAGGAGCCAGTCTGCGGCGCGCTCGCAGAGGATATCCGATTGGTAGCCGGGAAACTGGGCCGGTTCGGGCTGGCGCGTGCCGTGGAGCCACGGGCCGTTGAGGAGGAATCCGCCCTCGAAGCCTTCCCAGAACTCGAATCCACCGCGATCTTCGGGGGCGACGATCTGCCGAGCATGCATCTCGCCGACGATGGGCGCGGTGCGATCGCGCGGAGCGAGATGCCACTTGCCGAAGTAGGCGGTGGCGTACCCGGCTGAGGCGAGGCGGCGGGCGATGGTGTCGGCTTCGCGCGGTAGCGGATCCCAGTAGTCGGCGACACCATTATCTGGAGAGAGCCTGCCGGTGAGCAGGATGGCGCGGGCGAAGGGACCGAAGGGGTGGTTGCTGAACGCCTGCTCGTAGACCACCGCCTGGCGCGCGAAGGCGTCGAGAGCGGGAGTGCGGGCGTTGGGATCGCCGGCGAAGCCGCAGGCCTGCCCCCGCCACTGGGTGGTGACGATCCAGAGAATGTCGGGGCGGTCGGTGGGCATGGCGCTGGACTTTCGAGGGATAATCGTCGGGAGACGAGTGTGTTCGTATCAACGAGATGTGGCCGAAGGTGCGATACGGATGCGCGGAATCGCTGATGCCGGAGCTTCTGGCTCGAAGATGGGACGATAGTGCCCGGTGAGCGTCCAGGAAAGGAGCACGTCTTCTTCCTGCGCGCCGCGGCCGATGTTGTGGATCACGAGCGGTGAGCCGCTCTTCGCCCGGCGATCGGAGACGATTCCGATGTGAGCCAGCCCGTTGCCCAGATCCCAGGTGACGATGTCGCCGGCGCGGTACTCGGTGGCGGAGTTGCCGACGGCGAGCGACCAACCGCGGCGCGCGAAGAACGTCTGCAGGTTCGGCACGCGGCGGTGGTCGATGTTGGTGTCGGGCTTCTTGAGCCCCCACTTTCTCGGGTAGGCGGAAAAGTGGGCGAGCATGTCCTCATGGACAGCGCGTTGGAGGTCGAAGCCGTGGGCGGTGCGCAGCGCACGGACGACGACATCGCAGCAGACTCCCGTCGCCGCCGGCACGTCGCCGCCGGGGTAAGGGAGGCGGCGGTAGGTGGGATCGTAACCGGTAGTCACACCAACCTGGGCACGGGCGGCCTCGACGGTCGACGCCGCCCGCGACGGGAGAGCGACGCAGAGAAACGCGAGAGACAGGAGCGCAGGACGGGGGAACAACACGAGCATCGGGCGATGATTGGTCGTTTCTGGAATCGCGGCAACGGTAGGCATTGCGTCGATAGCTTCGCGCAGGCAAAAGCACGGTGCAGTAGAGACTGTCTCGGCCCACTCGTAGGTGGTCTATCTGGCGCCGGCGTCGAGCAGCGCGATTTGGCCGGCGGCGATGTCGGCCAGTTTGGCTCGCGTCTTTTGGGCGAGGAACGGCCAGTAGTCCGGGTCGCTCTCGATGGCGTTCTTGAATTCCACCAGTTCTGCGCGCGAAAACCGTTCGAGGGCATCGCTGCACAGGCGGATCGCCTGTTTGTGGCGTTGCGGTTCCGGCAGGGATTGGAGCACTCGGTCGACACGCACCTTGCAGGAGCGTCGTTTCTCGGGGCGTTCGTCGGCGGGCATGTGCGGCGAGTATCGGTGGATCAGGGCTGGAGCGCCCTCGCTGCGCTGAAGTGGCGGGACCGGCGGGAATCGAACCCACATCTGCGGCTTCGGAGGCCACCATTCTATCCGTTGAAATACGGTCCCGTGAACGCGGTGCGGATTTCGCGGTGATGCGGGCGCTTTGGCAAGGGTGTTTTGGCTGGCCGCACGCAAACGCGCGAAACGATGAGCGCGTTTCGCGCTTCAGGCGCGGCGAAACTCCTCGATGAGCGCGGCGGTGTCGGCGGCTTTCATGAGCGCCTCGCCGCAGAGCACGGCGTGGGCGCCAGCGCGACGGGCGCGGCCGGCTTCGGCGGCGCCGAAGATGCCACTTTCGCTGACCTTGACGATGCCGGCGGGGACCTGCGGCAACAGGCGCTCGGTGAAGGCGAGGTCGGTCTTGAAGATGGCAAGATCGCGGTTGTTCACGCCGACGATTTTCGCTCCGTGGGCGAGGGCGCGGGCGAGATCGCGCTCGTCGTGGATTTCGAAGAGCGCACTGAGCCCTGCCGCGGCGGCGGCTCCGGCCAGCGTCTTGATCTCCTCGTCGGTGAGCGCGCGGACGATGATGAGGATCGCGCTGGCGCCGGCTTCGCGAGCTTCGAGGACCTGTACCGGGTGCACGAAGAAATCCTTGCGCAGGCGGGGCAGGGCGGGCCCGCGGGCTGCGAACTCGCCGGCGACGAGGCGGAGGTCGTCGAGTGTGCCGCCGAAGTACTTGGTGTCGGTGAGGACGGAAAGGGCATCGGCGCCGGCGTCGCGGTACTTGCGTGCTTGGGAGGCAGAGTCGGCGGTGGCGGCGATGGCGCCGGCGGAGGGTGAGCGGCGCTTGATCTCGGAGATGATGGCGAGGCGTCCATCGGCGCGGCGCAGGGCGGCGGCGAAGGAGGGCGGCTTGGGAAGCCGGGCGTCGAGCCGGGCAAGCTCGGTTTCGGAAACCGGGCGCAGCAGGGAAGCGATCTCCTGCCGTTTGTGGGCCATGATCTCGGTGAGTTTGTCGCTCATCAGGTGGCGAATAGCGCCAAAGCGCGCTGCGATGGGCAAGCGCCGTTTCCGACGGCTGTGCCGTGCGCGTACGTCGACGGGTGAAGGTGCCGCCAGGCGGCGCCTCACGGCCGTAGGACGCTCAGGGGAACGTACGCGCGGGCAGCGGCTCGAAGTAGCCGGCCTTCTTGTAGAGGATAACCACATCCTGGATGCCCCATGCCTGTTCCATGTAGGCGCGGAGGATGAGGTTGGGGCGGGACTGGAGCCATCGGCCGACGACTTCCGGGGTGGAGACCGTCACACCGTAGGGGGATTGCGGGGCTTCGAGATAGCGCTGGAAGGAAACGCCGCGCTGGGCGAACTCTCGGACGAGTGCGGCCTTGTCGATGTTCTCCGCGATGTCGGTGCGGCCGCGGGCGAGGAGGCTGGTGTAGAAACGGCCTTGGAGTGTGAGCACGATCACGCCGCACTCGGCGGTCCAGCGCTCGAAACAGTCGAGCACGCTCGGCCAGGTCTCGGGGGGAAGATGGGTCAGCAGCGAGCCGCACCAGATCAGGTCGAACGGCTCCGGAAACTGGACCTGCGCCAGATCGGGCTGGGAGTGGACCGGGATGGCGCCGAAGGTCTTCGCGCAGAAATCGACGCCGCCGGTGTCGAGATCGCAGGCCGTGATCTTGGCGTAGTGGTAGTGTGCGCGGAGCCAGCGGAGCACGCGGCCGTGGCCGCAGGGCAGGTCGAGGATGCGCGGGTAGTGCGGTTTGTCGCAGAGTGTGCCCGAGAACTGGATGAGCTCGAGCGCGCGCCGGCCGATGGAGAAATACTCCTCGCGACGGTCCTGGTAGAGCATGCCGTCGCCCGGGGCGATAAGCGGGTTGGGTTGCACGGAACTCGTGTCGGCTAGCGGCATGACGCGGTGAGCATCGCCGGGCGGTGCCGGCGCCGGCAAGAGCAAGTTGGCGCGTACGGCGCCCGGGGGCTCGCACGTGGGGATTTTTCGTGCGCCGGAGGCGCGAGGCTCTTCTGCTAGCGGCAAATGAGTGCCGTAGACGATCTTCGCCGTACCGTGGCCCGCTTGCGCGCGCCGGACGGTTGTCCGTGGGACCGGGAGCAGACGCACCAGTCGCTGGCCGTCTGTCTGGTCGAGGAATGCGCCGAGCTGCTCGACACGATCGACCGGCTCGACATGCCGCACATGCGGGAGGAGTTGGGCGACGTGCTCATCCAGGTCGTTTTCCACGCCCAGCTTGCCGAGGAGAAGGGGCTCTTCGACCTCGAGGCGGTCGCTGCCGAGATCAACGAGAAGCTCATCCGCCGACATCCGCACGTGTTCGGCACGGGCCAGGCGGATACGTCCGATCAGGTGATCTCGCTGTGGGAGAAGATCAAGTCGACCGAGAAGAAAAACGGCAACCAGCCGGTCGCCACGGGCGTGTTCAAGCGTCAGCCGCCGGCTCTCCCGTCGCTGCTCGTTGCCCTCGAGGTCTACAAGCAGATTCAAAAGAAGAAGCTCCCCGCCGAAGGACTGATCGACGAGGCCGGCGTGGCGCAGCTCGCCGCGGGACTCACTGAATCCGACGCCGGGCGGCGGCTCTTCGAGCTGGCCGCGGCGTGCCGCAAGGCCGGGATCGATCCGGAGTCGGCATTGCGACGCGAAACCTCGCGGGTTGTGCGCACGGTGGAGGATCGCGCTGCTGCCAAACCGGCGGCGCAGGGCTGATCCGGCGAACCGCTTGCGACACGGAGGCTCCACGCACATGGACGAGCCCGTTCCCGACGCTCTGCCCGAACAGGTCGCCACAAACTGGTTGCAGCCGTGGCTCGACAACCTGGCGCTGGAGCGGCGACGCTCGCCCTACACGGTGCGCAACTACCGTCAGGCGTTCGAGGATTTCCACCGGTGGCTGCGGCACAGCGGGCTCGACGGGCGGCCGTTTGACGGGCTCGGCCAGCGGGAAATGCGCGATTTCGTGATCGAGGCGCAGCGGCGGTTCAACCGCCGGACGCTACACAACCACGTGTCGGGGCTGCGGGCGTTCTACCGCTTCTGGATGCGGCGGGGAAAACTGGAGCGGAACCCGTTTACCGGTGTGGTGCTGCCCAAGATGGAGAAGCGGCTCCCGAAGTTTCTCACCGAGAAACAGGCCGATGCGCTGCTGACGGCACCGATGCGCGAGCTCGGGCAAGAGGGCTCGGATGCGTTCATCTGCTGGCGCGACCGGCTCGTGCTGGAACTGCTCTACGGAGCTGGATTGCGCATCAGCGAGCTGTGCGGGCTAAACTACGGCATGGTCGACCTGGGGGAGGGCGTCGCTCGGGTGTTGGGCAAGGGACGCAAGGAGCGGGTCTGCCCGATCGGCGCGGTAGCGAAGACCGTGCTGTTGCGTTTTCGCGATGAGTTCGCGCCGGCGAAGGGGCTGGACGATCCGATTGCCGTCGACGCGCACGGTCGACGACTTACCCCGCGCGCGGTGCAACTGATGATGAAACGCTATCTCGCGCAGTGTGGGCTGCCGATGGATCTGACCCCGCATAAGCTACGGCACTCCTTCGCGACGCATCTGCTCGATCGCGGCGCGGACCTGCGACTTGTGCAGGAACTCCTCGGCCACGCGCGGCTGACGACGACGCAGGTCTACACCCATGTGACCATCGCGCGGCTGAAGGATGTCTACCGCCACGCGCATCCGCGGGCGTGAGCGCCAGCGAATGCGGAGCGGATTGGGCCAGAGTCCGACGTTCTCGTGAGATCGCGAACCGAGTTCCGACGGAGCATTCGTGCGCAGTGAAAAATCCGCGTGAGAAAGCGGCGTGCCAAGGAGGACGGCCAACGTTTGCCTTGCGGAAACAGTGCCGAATTTGATCTGCTCTCCAGCTTGTCTGGTATGAACACACGATTTTTTTCGGGCATGTGCATAGCCGCCCTTCTGATGCTAGGCGGATGCGTAACCGGTAACCGGGTATGGCCGGAAGGTACGTTGGCGCCAGCGGAGGATCAGTCGGGAGTGGCGCGTGTGTGGATCGAGTCGCGGCCGGCCGGAGCGCTGATCGCCGTCGACGGTCGCGTGGTCGGACATGCGCCGCTGGCGATCGCCGTGCCGGTGACGCGCCATGGATTCTTCCCGGACCGGATGACGATCACCGCTCGGTTTCTGGCGGAGGACCAGAGCTACGGGCCGTTGGGCGTGCGGGCCGGGTTCGGTCCGCTCGACAAGGTGCCGGCGGCAGTGGTGTTTACGCCCGACACTTTCTGGCCTCGGTAGGGCGGAGATCGCGTGATGCTCCGGCGGCGCATGCCGCCGATCAGCAATTGGGGAGCAAGTAGCGTGCGGCGAGCTGGCGGCGCGTCTCCTCGGGCTGGGCCGAGTAGTACGCCTTCCACCCCGGGCAAAAACGAATGTGCCAGCGCCAGAGCCGGCCGAGGATGGATCGTGGGCGTGCGTCGTATTTCGCCCGCCAAGCGCAATTCGCGCAGTTGTGTTTCTGTGGCATTGCGGCGTTATGGCGCTTCCGACGGAACGAGGCGAACCTCTTGTGATGGTCGGCAGGCGACGTGTGGCGAACGGCGGTTTAGCTCCGGCGGGCGAGGTCGCGCACGGTGGTTTCGACGCCACCGAGTTCGGGGAGCTCCTTTGTCCCGCGTGCGCCGAGTTCGACAAATTTACGTGCGCCGGGGAGCAGCGTGCCCTCGAAGGAACCGACAGCCTTGTTGTAGGCGGCAGTGGCCTGTTCGAGGCCGCGGCCGGCTTTTTCGAGATGCTCGGCGAAGGTCACGACGCGGTCGTAGAGCTCGCGGCCGAGCTGGGCGATGGCCTCGGCGTTTTGCGACACGGCTTCCTGGCGCCAGCCGTAGGCGGCGGCCTTGAGGAGCGCGACAAGGGTCGAGGGCGTGGCGAGGAGCACGCGGCTGTTGATGCCGCGGTCGACGATGGCGGGATCGGCTTCGAGCGCGGCGGAGAGAAACTGGTCGCCGGGCAGGAAGAGCACAACGAACTCGGGCGAGGGCGTGAACTGTTCCCAGTAGGCTCGGGCGGCGAGGGCGTCGATGTGGCCGCGGACTTTGGCGGCATGTTCGGCGAGCTTGGCGGTGCGGATCGCGGGATCGGCGGCGACGGCGGCCTCGCGGAAAGCGTCGGTGGGGGCCTTGGCGTCGATGGCGATGATCTGGCCGCGGGGGAGGCGGACGACGAGGTCGGGACGTTTGCGGTCGTCGGAGACGGTCTGCTCGGAGAAATCGCAGTGTTCGACCATGCCGGCGAGCTCGACAACGCGGCGGAGCTGGAGCTCGCCCCAAGTACCCGCGGTGCGGGTACCGCTGAGGGCGGTGGCAAGTCGTGTGGTCTCGGACTGGAGCGTGCCCTGCGCGCTGGCGAGTGACTTGAGCTGTTCGGAGAGTGCGGAGTAGGCGGAGACGCGGGTCTTCTCGATCTCGCCGATGCGGACATCGACCTTCTCGAGCGACTCGCGGATGGGTTTCACGAGCGAGTCGATGGCTTGCTGGCGCTGGGCGAGGTCGCCTTTGGCGCCTTCCTGGAACTGGGCGAGCGTGGCTTTCGCGAGTTCGAGGAACGATTGGTTGTTGCTCTTGAGGGCCTCAGAAGAGAGCGCCTTGAACTCGGTCGTCAGCCGGTTCTGCGCCTCCTGCAGCACGGCGAGTTTTTCGGCGGCGGATTGGCGCTCGGAATCGAGCGTAGCTGCGAGGCGGGCGGCGGCGGTCTCGCGCTCGGCGGCGAGGGTGCGGAGCCGCTCGAGTTCGGCACGGGCGGAGTCGAGCGCAGTACGGGTCTCGGCGAACTGAGCCTCAGTGCCTAGAATACGGACACGGAGGGCGGATTCGCGGGCCCGCTGGTAGAGCAAGGCGATGGTGGCACCGAGGGCGGCGCAGGCGAGGTAGAGAAGCCAGTCCACGTGGGGAGAACAGGGGCGCAGTCCGCCGGAGGCGATTCCGAAAACGGCGGTGGCGGGCGCACTCGGCGCCGAGTCCTGACGGCGGTTCAGCCCTGCCGGAGGTTGTCGGCGGCCAGTGAGTCGATGTCGAACTGCGGCGGGGCTGAGACGCGCTCGGCCGGGAGGAAAAGCGTCACCGTCGTGCCTTTCCCGAGCTGGGTGGCGACGCGGATGCAGCCGTGGGCCGAGCGCACGAGGCGGGCGACGATGGAGAGCCCGAGACCGGTGCCGCGCCCCGCGGACTTCGTCGTGAAGTAGGTCTCGAAGATGCGGGGGAGAACGTGGGGGGGGGATGCCGCTGCCCTGATCGGAGACGGAGAGGGCAACGAAGGGCGCGGTGTTGGTCAGCGATTCGAGGCCGACGTAGCGGAGCTCGGGTGTGTTGGCGTAAGTGGAGACGGGGAGCGGGCGCGAGTGGAGCTCAGCCGAGATGTGGATGGTCTGCGGGGCGTCGGTGCTCTGGAAGGCGTTGACGGCGAGGTTGAGCAGGGCCTGCAGGAGCTCGGTGGACTGGAGCGTGGTGACGACATCTTCGGCGAGCTGATCGACGGCGAGGATGTTGCCCTTCAGGGCGGGATGGTTGCGCAGAAGCTGCTCGAGATCGGTGAGCACTTGGTTGACCGGGATGCGCTGGGGACCGCGGCCAACCTTGCTCATGAAGCGCAGGTACCTGGAGGAGATCTCGCAACAGGTGTTGACCTGTTTGCCGATGGTCTGGAGGTGCTGGCGTAAGTCCTGGAGGGCTTTGCCTTCGAGCTGAGGGGCGTCGGCGATCTGCTGATGGAGGACGTCGACGAAGCCGGAGATGATGGCGAGGGGGTTGTTGAGGTCGTGGATGACGCCCGCGTAAATCTCGTTGGCGGTGCGGGTCATCTCCTCGCGGGAGAACGATTCGTGGAGCTGCTCGGTGAGGCTCTTGAGTCGCTCTGTGTTGGCCTCGATGGTGTTTGTGGCACAGCGGAGCCGGTGGGCGCGACCGACTGCTTCCCGGATACTGCGCAGATCGAAGGGCTTGCTGAGGTAGTCGCAGGCGCCCTGGCGCATGGCTTCCTTGGCTGTGTCGAGGGTCTCCTGCGCGGTGAGCATGATGACCTCGATGCGCGGGTCGACCTCCTTGATCTGGCGGAGCAGTTCGAGGCCGCTTTCGTTGCCGATGCGCAGATCGAGGACAGCGACATGCACCGCGTGGTCGTGCACGAACTCGATTGCTGCAGCGCTGTTGTCGAAGGTGTGGACACTGAACTGGCTCTTGAACACCATGCGCAGCGATGTGCGCGGGCCCTCCTCGTCGTCGACGACGAGCATGGTCGGGAGGGAAGCAGCGGAGTCCATGGGGTACGGGACTGAGGAAAATCCCCCGGGATTCCCAGTGCAAGACCTCCTTAGCGGATTTTCTGCATACGTTGGTGGACCGTCCGAAACGCGGTTCCCCGTGACGAAAGGCCGGAATCCAATGACGAGCGCACGTAGAGGCGCTGCCTAGCCCCGCGTGAAGATGTCCGCGATGATGTCCTCGAGCGGGATTTCTTGGATCGTGATGTCCTCCACGTCGCCGGCGGCGAGGATTTCCTGGAAAACAGGGACGACGGACTGGGACGGGGTGTGCACACACAATGCGCCGTCTTCGTCAGGGTTGAGGGTTCCGACGGAGGGACGCCAGCTCTGGGGCCAACGGTCGCTGGCTGGGCGAAAGCGGATGATGCGCTGGCGGCTCTCGGCGGCGTTGAGGGTGTCGATGGCGCCGTCGTGGATTTTGCGGCCCTTGTGGATGACGATCACTCGCTCGCACAGCTCTTTTATGTCGGCCATGTAGTGGCTGGTGAGCAGGATGGTGACTTTGTGGCGACGGTTGTAGTCGGCAAGGAAGCGGCGGACGGCGCGCTGGCTGACGACATCGAGTCCGATGGTGGGCTCGTCGAGGAAGAGGACTCGGGGGCGATGGAGCAGGGCGGCGATGAGCTCCATCTTCATGCGTTCGCCCAGCGAGAGCTCACGCACCATCGTGGAGAGCTTGTCGCCGACCTGCAGGAGCTCGACGAGCTCCTCGAGGGTGGCCTGGAACTGCGCCTTAGGCAGCCCGTAGATGTGGCGCAGGAGGTGGAATGACTCGATGGCGGGGAGGTCCCACCAGAGCTGGTTTTTCTGGCCCAGGACGAGGGCGAAGAGGCGGCGGTATTCGTTGCGGCGCTCGGTGGGATCGTAGCCGCCGACGCGAGCGCGGCCGGAGGTGGGGAAGATGAGGCCGGAGAGCATCTTCAGCGTCGTCGTTTTCCCGGCACCGTTGGGGCCGAGGAAGCCGACCAGCTCGCCCTCGCCGATGGTGAAGCTGATGTCGGCGGCCGCGGCGATCTCCTCGAACTCGCGATGGAACAACCCCTTCACGCCGCCCCAGAAGCCGGGCTGCTTCTTGTAGGTGCGGAAAACGCGAGTGAGGTGCTCGACTTCGATCATCGGGGCGGAGTCAAACGGCTTGCCCCGGGATGGCAAAGAGAACCGCGGCGCGCAGTTTGCTCAGGCTGTCGGCAGCGGAGCGTTGCGGAAGTGCTCGCTGAGATTAGCGAATGGAATCTGCGCCTTGAGCCAGGCGGGGTTGGCGCGGATCTGCTCCATCGTGCTGGTGGTGTTGTTGCAGAAGAGGAAGGAGTCGGCGCCGAGCTTGAGGAGTGCGTCGAAGTTGGTGCCGGCGGCGGCGCGGGCGAAATCGAAGTCGCCCGGCTCGTGGGCGCGATCGGAGGCTTCGTTGCGCAGCGGGGCGACTTCCTTGTTGAAGGAGGCAAGGCAGTCGGCGAGACGGGGGCCCTCGTAGTGCTCGACGGTGGCGGTGCCGGCGCCGAAGCGAACGATGACCCACTCGTCGAAGACTGTGCGCCCGTAGGTCGAAGCCATGCGAGCCATGGTGGCGGAGATGCGCGAGACGACGTCGGTGGGGATCATGGTGCCGATAAAGAAGGGCGAGCTCTCGGCTGCCAAGTGCGGTGTGGCGGCGGGGAGAAATGAACGGGATTTTCCAGAATGGCGCGGCTCCACTCGGTAGGCGTGAAAAGGCCGCCGGCACGGGGCCGGCGGCCTTGGAAGACGAAAGTGGTTCGGTGCAGAGACCGATACCGCCGATTACTTCATCCGGTTGAAGGCGGACTGGAGGAGGGCGCGGCCGTCGGTCGTTTTGAAGTTGGCCTGGACGCGCTCCATGAGGCCGGCCTCGCGGGCGTTCTTGCTGGGCTCGCCCTTGGCCTCGTAGAAGACGCCGAAAACGCCGGGAGTCTCCAAGGATGCGAGACGGAAGGCGGCGTTGAGGTCGGTGACGTCGTGCTTGGTCTCGTCGATGGTGTCGAACTTGCCGCCCTTGCGGGAGTTGAAGCAGTCGAAGGCGTCGTCGTAGAAGTTGGCGCAGTGGGTGTGGACCTCGACGACGCTGAAGCCGTCGTGCTTCATGGCGCGCTCGATCATGTCGGTGAGGTGCGGGAGCTGGCCGGCGTAGGCGCGGGCGACGAAGGTGGCGCCGGTGCCGAGCAGGCGGCGCATCGGGTTGAGGGCGGGGTCGATCGCGCCGGTCGGGTCGGTCTTCGACTTGAAGCCGACGGGCGAGGTGGGCGAGGTCTGCTTCTTGGTGAGGCCGTACACCGAGTTGTCCATGATCACGTAAGTGATCTTGATGTTCTTGCGGGCGGTGTAGCCCCGTTTCTCCCGTTGATAGCGGTCCTTGA
>CAZXHR010000119.1:0-13380 GCA_964640465.1 uncultured Opitutaceae bacterium | reverse complement strand
CCGATCCCTCCCTTCCCCCACGTGGTGAGTTCTCCGAAGAAGGTTATCTCCAGCTTCATCCCGACGTGGCGGCGGCGCTTGAGACCGGGATCGTCGGCTCCGCCTGGCAGCACTTCGTGCTCCACGGACAGCGCGAAGGTCGGCAATGGGTCCGGCAGCCAAATCCGCTGGAGGGCACATGCCAGGAGATCGCCCCGGACGACGAGATGCTCCACGGCAACGTCGATCACTACTTCGATGTCGGCGCCTCGGCCATGCACTGCATTGAGGCCGCCCTGAAGACCGCGCGGCGCGATCCCTCCACCATCCGCACCGTCCTCGATCTGCCCTGCGGGCACGGCCGCGTCCTGCGCTTTCTCCGCAAGGCATTCCCCGATGCCCAACTGACGGCCTGCGACCTGAACCGTTCCGGCGTCGAGTTCTGCGCCCGTACCTTCGCCGCCATCCCCGTGGTCTCCCATACCGAGATCGACCGCATCCCGATCGGCGGCGGATTCGACCTGATCTGGTGCGGCTCGTTGCTCACGCATCTCGATGAGCGGCGTTGCGCCGCCTTCCTGCAGTTCTTCCATCGCAACCTCGCACGCGGCGGACTCGTCGTGTTCACGCTCCACGGACGCGCCTGCGAGGCCGAACTCGCCTCCGGCCGCAACAAATGCGACCTCGACGACCGGCTCATCGCCACGCTCCTCGGCGACTATCGCCGGCACGGCTTCGGCTACGTCGACTACACCGCGCAACTCAGCTACGGCTTCAGCCTCGCCCGCCCCTCCTTCGTGCTGGAGCGCTTCGTCCAGCCCTTCTCGTGGCAGCTCATCGGCTACCACGAGAAGGGCTGGGACAAACGCCAGGACGTGATCTGTCTGCGGAAAAATTGAACTGCGCGCCCACCGCCGTAACCGCCATGCCCCAGTCCCTCGAGAACCTCTTTCTCCTCCTCGCGCCCTTCTCGCTCCTGGTCCAGATCGCGCTCTGCGTCCACGTCTACAAGACCGGCCGGCCCTACTGGTGGATGTATATCCTGTTCATGGGCTCGCTGCTCGGCTGCATCGTCTACGTCCTGGTCGAGATCCTGCCCGACGCGCGCCGCAACAGCCCGCGCCTCATCCGCACCTCGTGGTTCGTGCCGAAGAGCGTCCGGCTCCGCCGCGCCCGCGAGGTCGTCGACGAGAGCCCCACGGTCGAGAACAAGCTCGCGCTCGCCGCCCTGCTCTCCGACTTCGATCGCACCACCGAGGCCGAGGAGATCGCCGCCGAATGCCCCACCGGGGTCTTCAAGCACGACCCGCAGGTCATCGCCGAAGTCGCCTGGTACAAGCTCGCCGTCGGCAAGCTGACCGAGGCCGAAGCACTCCTCGCCCAAGCCGACACCAAGTTCAACAAAACCGCCAAGGTCCGCATCGACCTGCTCCAGGCCCGCGTCCACCTCGGCCACCGCCGTTTCGACGCCGCACGCGCGCTGCTCGAGTCCCTCGTCCCCGCCGCGCTCGGCGAGGAGCCGCGCTACCACCTCGGCATCTGCCTCCTCCGCATGGGCCATCGCGACCAGGCGCGCGAACTCCTCACCGACATCACCCGCAAGTATCGCAAGGGCGGCGCGATCTGGCGCCGCGCGGAGAAGAACTGGTTCAAGGCCGCCAAACAGGCGCTCGCCGAGATCGACGCCCCGCAACAAGCCCGCTAGCCCGCACACCCGCCCGGGGCCCCGCGCTTGCTCCAGTTCCCGCCGTCGTCTTGAGTGACGCCCCGCCCGCGCTGACCGGCATGAACGAGAACCACGCCTACATCTTCGATGTCGAACAACCCACCCAGTGGGTCTTCGACGGCAAACCCACCTGGATCGCCGGCTGGTTCCTCTCCAAGACGGAAGCTGTCTTCTCCGATATCCGCGCCGTCATCGCCGGCCGCGCGTACCTCGGCGTCTTCGGCCTGCCGCATGAGCACATGGAGAAATGCCACCGCGGCCGCTTCGGCCTGCCGCACGCGGGCTTCATCCTCCAAGTCACGCCGCCGCTCGGCGCCACTGAACTCCGCCTCGAACTCTTGGATGCCGGCCACAACTGGGTCGAGATCTGGCGCACACCCATCGAGGTTCGCAGCGGCCCCGCACACCCGCCGCCGCTCGATGCCGCGATGCTGCCCGCCGTCTGGCGCGAACTTCTCCAAGCTCGCCGCGCCGATCCGGCCGGCGATCTCGCACCCGCCGCCGACCGCCTAATCGAGGCCGCCGCCGCCGTCTCGCTCGACACCCTTCCCAATCCGCCCTTTTACGGCGCGCTTGAGAACCCGCTGCGCGTCGCCGGCACGCAGTTCGGCAAGATCCGCCTCGAGGGCTGGCTCATTCACAAGAACCAGCGCATCGTCCGCCTCGTCGGCAGCACGCATCCGAACGTCGAGAACACCATCAGCCACGAACATCGCGAGCGCCCAGAAGCCGGCGACCTGTTTCCCGGCCACCCCTACGCCCGCCACTCGCAGTTCTTCGGCATGCTCGACCTCGAGGAGGACGCGCCGAATCCGATCTGCGTCAAAATCTTCGCCGAGCTCGAGGACGGCTCGCGCCACCTGGTCTGGGTCCGCCGCGTCTACCAGAAAACCTGCGAGCAGCAGGAACGCCCGTTGCCCGAGTTCTCCGACAAGCTCCTCCTGGAAACCGGCCGCGCACTCTACGCCGCCGCCCGGCGCCGCGGCGTGCCGATCGGCCCGCTCAAGCCGCTCTGGGCCGCCGCCAAGCTCACGCGCGAGCACTTCCGCGTCGACGCCCCCGTCGGCCTCGCCGACCGCGTCCCGCCGGCCACCGATCCCTACGCCGCCTGGCAGCAGGCCAACCGCCTCGCCCCGCGCCTGCTGGCGTTGATGCGCGAGTCCGCCGCCGCGCTCCAAGCTAGTGGCCCACGTTTCCTCCTGTTGGTCGACGCCACCGGCTGTCGCGGCGAGCAATTGAAGGGCCTCGTCGCCTCGCTCACCGCCCAGCTCTATGTGAACTGGGAAGCGCGCCTTGTCCTCGGCGGTGCACCGCAGCCCGAGCTCGCCGCCGCACTCTCCGCCGAGCCGCGCGCGCAGGCCGTCGTCCACACCGGCGACGCCGACCGTATCCGCGCGCTCAACGCCGCCGCCCACGGCTCCGCCGCCACGCACCTCGCGCTCCTGCCCGGCGACTCCCGCCTCTCGCCCGACGCCCTCCTCCACGCCGCCGAGGCCATCGGCAAGCAGCCGGACCTCGAGCTCGTCTACACCGACGAGGACCGGATGGACGCCGCCGGGCGCCGCAGCGCGCCAGCCTTCAAGCCCGACTGGAGCCCCGCGCTCGCGCTCTCCGGCCTCTTCCCCGGCCAGCTCAGCCTCGTGCGCCGCGAACGCTTCGTCGCCCTCGGTTCCTTCCGTGCCGAATATCCGGATATTCCGTGGTTCGACCTGCTGCTCCGCCTCGGCGACAAGCTCACGCCCGCACAGGTCGCGCACCTGCCCTTTGTCTGCCATCACGCCCGCGCCGAGCGTGCGGAAACGACCGACCTCGCCGCACCCGCCGTCGAGCAATCGCGCCGCGCCCTCGAGGAGGCGATGCAGCGCCGCGGGCTCGCCGCCGCGCCCTTCCTGCCCGAGGCAGCGCACCATCGCCGCCTCAATTTCCACCAGCTCCGCTGGGACCCGAAGCTGCTCGCGGCGAATCCCGTCACGATCGTCATCCCCACGCGCGACAAGCTCCACCTTCTCCAGGAGTGCATCGAGCTGCTCGAGGAGACCGTCGACTGGTGCCACGTGAAGCTGGTCATCGTCGACGACCACTCCCGCGACGCCGACATCACCCGTTACCTCGCGCAGATCGTCCAGCGCACCGATCTGAAGTGCACCGTCGTCCGCCCGGCCGACCCGCACGCGCCGTTCAACTACTCGCACCTGGTCAACCTCGCGCTGCCGCACATCGACACGCCGCTCATTCTCCACCTCAACAACGACGTCAACGCCCTGGAACCCGGCTGGCTTGAGGAGATGGTCGGCTGGTTCTCGCAGTCCGATGTCGGCGTCGTCGGTGCGAAGCTCCTCTACCCAGAGAAGACGCTCAACCACACCGGCATCGTCATCGGCCCACACGAGGGTCTCGCCGACACTCCGCTAGTGAAGGCTAACGAGCGCGAGACGCCGGTCATCTGGCACTCCGTCGCCCGCGAGGTCTCCGCCGTCACCGGCGCGTGTCTGATGACGCGCACCGAGCTGTACCGAAAACTTGGTGGCTTCGACGAAAAGGACTTCAGCGTCTCCTACAACGACGTCGACTACTGCCTGCGCGCCGTCGCCGCCGGCTGGCGCTGCGTCTATACGCCGCAGGCCAAGCTCATGCACTGGGGCAGCGCGACGCGCGGCGTCACGTTCGACGAGGCCGAGCACATCGCCTTCGTCCGCCGCTATCCCTCGCCGCGCGACCCGTACTTCAGCCGCCACCTCCAGCTCGATAACCAGCTCCGCCCGCGCTGCCGCGGCGCCGTCTGCGGCCACACCGAGCGCGCAGGCCGCCTGCACGTGCTGCTCATCACGCACAACCTCAACCTCGAGGGCGCGCCGCTCTTCCTGCTCGAGTACGCCACGCACCTCGTGCGCGAGGCCGGCTTCGCGATCACCGTCATCTCCAACGAGGAGGGACCGATCCGCCACCGCTACGAGGAACTCGGCGCCGAGATCCGCATCGTCGACCGCCACCAGTTCTACTCGGCGAAAAACGAAGCGCAGTTCCAGGAGCGCCTCGCCGCCCTGCGCGCCACGTTGCCCTTTGACAAGATCGACCTCGTCGTCTGCAACACGCTCGTCGGGTTCTGGGGCATCCATCTCGCCAAGCAGGCGGGCAAACCGTCGCTCTACTATATCCACGAGAGCACCTCGACCTACCGCTTCTACGAGCGGATGCTCCTGCGCCCGATGCACCGCGTGGCGGAGGAGGCGCTGGCCATCGCCGACCGCACGCTCTTCCTCTGCGACGCCACCCGCGCCTACTACGAGGACCACAACCGCCGCGACTCCTTCCGCATCGTCCGCAGCTGGATCGATCTCGCCGGTATGGAGGCGTTCAAGGCCGCGCACACCCGCACCGAGCTGCGCCGCAAACACGGCTTCCGCGACGACGAGGTGATCGTCGCCAACATCGGCACGGTCTGCGAGCGCAAGGGCCAGCACGTCTTCATCCGCGCCGTCGACCACTTCAACCGCCACCACCGCGGCGACCAGAAGGTCCGCTTCATCCTCGTCGGCGCGCGCCAGGGCATCTACCTCGACTGGCTCACAGCCGACATCAAGCAGCTCGGCCTCGAGAACCTCACCCTCGTCCCCGAGACGCGCGAGGCCTACGACTTCTTCCTGCTCGCCGACCTCTTCGTCTGCACCAGCTACGAGGAGTCGTTCCCGCGCGTGGTGATGGAGGCGATGGCGTTCCGCACGCCGATCGTGACGACCGACGTCCACGGTATCCCGGAAATGGTACGCCAACGCGCCGAGGCCTATCTCGTGAAGCCCGGCAAAGTCGAAGGCCTCTCGCGCATGATGCGCACCTGCCTCGCCAAGGAACGCAGCGGCAAGTCGCTCACGCCCACCGCCTACTCGAAGGTCCTGCGCGCCTACGACCACCGCAAGGTCCTCCCGCAGCACGTCGCCCTCGCCCGCGAGGTCGTGCTCACGCACGAATGAGCCGGGCGGGCCGCGCGAACCTCGGCCACCCCGCGACACCGCCACGCTCGCGCTCTGCGCCACACCGCAGGGACCTTGTCTTGCAAGGCCCAGCAACCCGCGGTCCCGACCCATCGCCCAGCAACCGCGCCCACCCCCGCGATGCAACAACCCATCCTCTCTCCCCTGCATCCGCCCGCTCCGCGCTCGCCAGCACGCGGCCGCCACGGCATCTCCTGTTCTTCACATCCCCCAATGATCTCGTCTCAACCACGCCGTTTCCTCGTCGCCGCGCTCCTCGCCGCCGCATTCCCGCTCGCCGCAGCAGCCGTCCCTGCCGGCTGGTTCGTCTGGCCCTCCACCGAGCCGGCCGCCGGCACCGCGCTCGACACCTCCGCCCTCAACGCCGCCCCCCTTTCCCGCGTCACCACGAAGGACGGCGCCTTCGTCACTCCCGATGGCAAGCCCGTGCGCTTCTTCGGCGTCAACCTCGCCTCCGACGACGCCTTCCCCTCCGCGGCCGACGCCGAACTGCTCGCCCGCCGCCTCGCCAAGGCCGGCGTCAACATCGCCCGTCTCCACCATCTGGACAACCCCTGGTCCGTCGCCGGCGGCGGCAGCATCTGGGGCCCGGCCCAGCGCGACCGCCAGACGCCCGACCCCGCCCAGCTCGACAAGGTCCACCGCCTCATCGCCACCCTCGCCAAGCACGGCATCTACTCGAACCTCAACCTCAAGGTCTCGAAGGTCCTCACCGCCGCCGACGGCCTCCCCGAGTCCGTATCCCAGCTTCCCGACTACCAGAAGCGCGTCGACATCTTCGACCGCCGCATGATCGAGCTCCAAAAGGACTACGCGCGCCGCCTCCTCACCACCAGAAATCCGTACACCGGCCTCGCTCCCGCCGACGATCCCGCCGTCGCCATAGTCGAGATCAACAACGAGAACTCCCTCCTCGGCTACTTCACCCGCGACATCGGCCGCGGCGCCGACCGTTTCCCCGAACCCTTCCGCGAGGAGCTCCGTACCCAGTGGAACGCCTGGCTCGCCGCCCGCTACCCCGATACCGCCGCCCTCGCCGCCGCCTGGGCCGACACCGCCTCCGCCGCCACACCGCAGTCCATCCTCCCTGCCACCGCCGCCTGGGCCGCCAAGATCCAGCCCGGCGCCGCCGCCACGCTCACCCCGGGCGCCGACTCCACCTCCTTCGCCGTCGACGTCGAGAAGTCCGCCGGCGTCAACTGGCACGTCCAGGTCACCACCGGCTCGCTACCCGTCGAGGACAACGCCGTCTACACCGTCGCCTTCGAGGCCCGCGCCCGGACCGTCGGCAAACTCAGCGTCGGCCTCTGCAACGACTCCGCCACCCGCCCCGGCGAGGAATGGCGCAGCCTCGGTCTCCTCCAGCCCGTCGATGTCTCCACCGACTGGACTCCCGTCCGCCTCGTCTTCCCCGTCCACTCCGTCGCCGGCAGCCTCGCCCGCCTCAACTTCGACGTCGCCGAGCGCATCAACCGCATCGAGATCCGCGGCCTGCGCTTCGCCGCCGGCGCCGCCGAAGGCGGCCTTCGCCCCGGCCAGACGCTCGAGGCGCGCACCGTCCCCCTGCCCGGCGAGCCCACCACCCGCCAGTGGACCGACTGGATCGCCTTCCTCGCCGCCACCGACCGCGCCTTCGCCGAGGAGATGCGCGCCTTCCTCCGCGACGAGCTCCACGTGAAGGCCCCGATCGTCTGCTCCCAGGTCAACTTCACCGGCATCACCGCCATCGACCGCGAGCGGTCCATGGATTTCGCCGACACCCACGTCTACTGGCAGCACCCCATCTTCGGCGGCGGCGACTGGAACCGCGCCAACTGGACCATCGCCAACTCGCCCATGCTCGCCGTCTTCGGTCCCCGCCGCTTCGGCGAACTCGGCAACATGGCCTACCTGCGCATCGCCGGAAAACCCTTCTCCGTGAGCGAGTACGACCACCCCGCCACCAGCGACTTCGTCTGCGAGATGTACCCCGAGCTCGCCGTCTTCGCGTGCCGGCAGAACTGGGACGCCGTCTACGCCTTCGACCTCGGTGCCTACGGCACCCGCAACCCCGACGGCCGCATCACCAGCTACTTCGACCAGATCAACCACCCCGCCAAGTGGTCGCTCGCGCCCTGCGCCACCCGCGTCTTCCGCGCCGGCCTGGTTCCGCCCGCCACCGCCGTCGCCGAACTCCGCCCCGGCAACCCCGTCTGGGCCGAGGCCATGCACCTCGACATGCTCTGGGCCAAGCTCAACCCCGAGCAGCCCTTCGACTTCCTCGACTGCCGTCTCCAGGTCAACGACCGGCCCACCGCCGCCAAGGCCACGCTCGTCCGCAGCGGATCTCCCGATACGCCGCCCTCACAGATCGTCCAGGCCCCGCAGGGCCAGGTGCTCACAGCCGCCGCGCCGCAGGCCGCCGTCGCCACCGGCTTCCTCGGCGGCGCCAACGTCGTCGCCGGCCCGCTCCACGTCGTCTGCCCGCGCTTCGGCCGCGATTTCGCCACCGTCGCCGCCGTCGCCCTCGACAGCCGCTCGCTCGCCACCTCGAAGCGCGTCCTCGTGACCATCGTCGCACGCGCCGAGAACCAGGAGATGAAGTGGAACGCCGCGCGCACCTCGGTCGGCACCGACTGGGGCCACGGCCCGACCATCGCCGAACGCGTCCCCGCCACCATCGAGCTCGCCGCCTCCGGTCCGCGCACCGTCTACGCCCTCAAGCCCGACGGCACCCGTGCCCGGAAGGTGAAGACCAGCTACAGCAACGCCATCCTCTCGTTCGCCGTCTCCCCGAAGGACAACACCCTCCACTACGAGATCGTGGCCGAGTGACCGCCTCTGCCCGCATCCCGTAGGGGCGTTGTCTTGCAACGCCCATTCCGGGAATCATGTGCCGGGATCTCGCGTAGCGCCGGCCTCCGCGCCGGCAGAACCGCGCCGTCCGCGCCTGACCGTCCCATCGACCGCCATGTTGGCTTGGCGACCTCGCCGAGCAGGCGTCTACCGGCGCTCCGCCAGATCGATCGTCTGCCGGCATCCCGGGCATTCGAGGCGGCGGAACCGCTTGCGGTGCTGCGGATCGCGCTGTGTCCGAACCCGCATCCGCCGACCGCAACCGGGGCAGCGCACCGACGCCGGGAAATCGCCGGCGAAAAACGCGATCAGGCACGCACCACCGAGAACCGCCAGCCCGATGGCAACCGGCGAGCGGAACGAGCTCGGCAGCATCGCCCCCGCCAGCGCCACGCCGGTTCCCAGCGCGAGCGCCATCTTCCCGATCGCAACGCGCAACCCGTACGCCTGTGCAATCTTCTCGTGCTCCGGGGACTGGTGCCGATGGGGTCTGGCCTGCTGGCTCATCGCGGTGGATGTTCTGCCCGCCAGCACAACGCCACCGGCCCGCCCTGGCAAGTATCTCTTCGATACACCGCCGGCGCTTTGGAGAACGGGGCCGCTCGTCCCTCCGCGCGCGCCGCGCCTGAACGCTACTGGAGTTGCCCGTGCCCCGAACTCCTCGCTACTCACTACTCGCTACCCGCTACTTTCTCGTCCCTCCCCGCATGAAAACCCCTGGCTCGTCCAAATCCCCATCCCCCGCCACTCTCGCCGCGGCGCTCGGCGGCTCCGCTCCGCTCTGGCGCCAACTCGTCGACGAACTGACCTCGGACTTCCCCGGGCTCCGCCAGGAATGGAAGCCATCGAAGCTCGAGTTCGGCAGCCTCTGCCTGCTCAAGCTCAAGGACCGCACGCTGCTCTACCTCATTCCCCGCAGCGGCGACTTCGAGGTCTCCGTCGTCCTCGGCGAACGCGCCGTCGCGCTCGCCCTCGCCGGCGATCTCCCGGCGGACACCAAGCGCCAGCTCTCCGAGGCGCGGCAGTACGCCGAGGGCCGCGGCATCCGTTTCCCGGTCACAAAGGCCGCCGATGTCGCAACGGCTCGCCGCCTCGTCGCGTTCAAGGTCGCCCCGAAGTGATGACGAGGTGCCGCGACTCCACGTTGTAGCGAAACGCGCCAAGCGTTTCGTTCCGCGGCCCAGCATTCCGTCGCGCCGCCCGCTTCGCTCGGGTCGCCGGTCAGCGGTCCGCAGTCGTCAGTGCGGCCACGGCGGCCGGCTTCATCTCACGCCGGCAACGGGCGCCACGATCACTTCCACGCGGCGCCCCGCCGGCTCGGGCCAGTTGCCTTCGTGGCGCGTCGTCACCTCGGCGCGCCCGTCGCGCAGCGTCACCCGGAAGATCGTCAGCCGGTACTCACCGTTCCGGTAGCCGTAGCCGTCGCCGGCGTCCTCGTACAGCGCGCCGCTCGCCTCGCCGCGCGCGTCGGGGCACACGAGCAGCGCGATCCGGTCCAGCGGCCGCTCGTCCACGAACTGCAGGACCGGCCCCGTCGGCACCGCCGCGCCCGGGCGCAGGAAGAGCTCGGGCAGGTCGGGATCGTCGCCCGCCTCGCCGGGCAGCCGGATCTTCGCCCAGCCGGCGGGGATCGTCGGTGCCTTGTCGCGTTCGGGCGTGAGCCGGCAGGCGACCAGCAGGTCGCCGCCGAGCAGAAACGCCCGGTCCTCCGCGCGCAGCGCCGGATCGCGCGGATCGGCGAAGAACACCGGCCGCACCACCGGCATCCCGCTCGTCGACGCCTCGCGGAACAGCGTGTAGAGGTACGGCATAAGCCGGTACCGGCGCTCGATCGCCGTGCGGCACGTGCGCTCCACCTCCGGGCCGAAAGCCCACGGCTCCTTGTCAGTATTCGTCTTGTTGGTGTGCGCGCGGGCAAACGGCAACAGCGCGCCCACGCCCATCCAGCGGGCGAAATGCGTGGCGCGGTCGTGCGGCGGCGCTCCGGCCGGGCCGTCGCCCACGTAGCCGCCGATGTCCGGCCCGGTGAACGGCTGGCCCGAGAGCCCGAGGTTGAGCGCCATCGGCACCGACCACGCGAGCTGCTCCCAGTCGGCGGTGTTGTCGCCGGTCCACGTGGCGCCGTAGCGCTGGCCGCCGAGGAAGTTCGCCCGCGAGAGCACGAACGGCCGCCGGTCCGGCCGCGCGGCCTCCAGGCCTTCGCGCGTCGCGCGGATCATCTGCATGCCATAGATGTTGTGGTAGCGCGCGTGAGGACCGGTACCGCCGAGCTCGGGGTCGGCGCGGTGGATGGCATCCTCAGGCATCGTCTTGCTGGGCACGTTGAACACCGCCGGCTCGTTCATGTCGTTCCACACGCCGTCGACTCCCTGCGCGAGCAACGGCGCGTACAGCCCCGCCCACCACGCGCGCGTAGCCGCCCGCGTGAAGTCCGGGAAGAAACAGCGTCCCGGCCACACCTCGCCCTCGTAGTCCGTGCCGTCAGCGCGCTGCACGAAGTGGCGTCCGCGCCGGCCCTCCTCGCGCAGCGCAGCGAACCGCGCCCGCACCGCCGCGCGCGCCGCGGCCTGCTCGGGCGTGTCCGCGGTCGCGTTGACCGGCGTCGGCGGCTGAGTTGGCGCCGTCTCGTCGCTCTTCAGCCCGGGATCGATCATCCAGACGGTATGGAACCCCTGCGCGTGCAGCTCGGCGTTGAGCGCCTTCGGGTCAGGGAAGCGCCGCGGGTCGAAGGTGAAGATCCGGAAGTCCTCCATGTAGTCGATGTCGAGCCAGAGCACGTCGCACGGGATGCGACGGGCGCGGAATTCGCGTGCGATCTCGCGCACCCGCGTGTCCGGCGCGTAGCTCCAGCGGCTCTGCTGGTAGCCGAGCGCCCACTTCGGCGGCAGCGGCGGCAGGCCGGTCAGTCGGGCCAACGCCTGCACGACCTGCGCGGGCGTGTCACGCTCGATGGCGACGACGGGGAACGCCGGCCCCTCCGCCTCCACGCGGATCTCGCCGCCGGAGAGCGGCGGCAGCGCGATGGTCTGGCGGCACGTCGAGTCGAAGATCAGCCCGAACGCCGTGCCGTCGGCGCGCACGCCGAGCACCCAGGGGTGCGACTGGTAGAGCGCGGGCGTGCCGGGGCCGTAGCCGTAGACGTCGCTGTTCCAGAGCGTGACCGTGCGGCCGTTGCGCAGCAGCGGCCCGCTCACCTCGCCCGTGCCGTACAGCGCGGTGCCCGCCGGCACGAAAACAGTAACCACTTGTCGGGCACCGTCCGTGGAGAACTCCGGTCGCAGCGCCACGCCGCCGTCGCCCTCCGGCCCGCGCCGGGACACAACCAGCGCCGCCGACGGCATCGCCTCGTCGCGCGCGCCGGCCGAGGCGTGGAACACGGCCACGCGCTCCGCCGGAGTCTCGACCACCGGCGTGCCGAGCGCGACCGCGGCGCCGAGGGCGCACCACAGAAACCAGCTCACGACTCCTTTGGCGGGGCGGAGTAATTGCATGCCACGTTCCTAGCGCCGCGGCGTCGGCCGTCGAGCCCGAGACAGGGAGCCGTAGGACGGCCGATCAGTCCTCAGTGAGCAGTCGCCTGAAATTCACGTCGGCCGCAAGCACACCGCGCAACCTCCCGTCGGGGGTGCGCAGCGGGGCCACCACCGTGAAGCAGTAGTCACCCGTCGCCGTCGAGCGGTAGAGATCGGTGGAGCTCACGCCCTCCGCGGCGGCGCCCTGCCGGTACCAGGGGCGATCCGACCAGTCGCGCCCGTAGCCGCTCTTGTCGCACGCCACCGCATCCCCGCAACGGCGGATGTTGTCGACGAACTGCCGCCCGGCGGCGTCGGTGCAGTAGGCCAGCTCGAACGGCGTCTGCGCCTCCAGCCAGCGCGAGAGGAGCCGTTCCACATCGTACCGGCTGCGCGGACACTCCATCAGCTCCTCGGCGAGGCACCGCAGCGCCTCCTCGGCCCGGCGGTGCGCGGCAAAGCGGAACGCGCCGATCTCCCGGAGCAACGTCTCCGTGAGTGTGTTCACCGCATCGCCCAGCCCGTGCACCTCGCGCGAGCTCTCCAGTTGCGCGCCGGCCGAGCGGTTCATTCCCAGCACCTCACGCTCCACGTCGGCGATCGTCGCAGCCGCCTCCGCGGCCCCGCCCTTGCGCTCGCCGACGAGCCGGCCCATGCGCCCGATGCTCGCATGCATCTCGCCCACGCGGCTCTCGATCGTGTGCGTCGTCGCTCCGGTGTCGCCGGCGAGGCGTTTGACCTCCTCCGCGACGACTCCGAACGCGAGGCCGCTGGTGCCGGCCCGCGCCGCCTCGATGCTGGCGTTGAGGGAGATGATCTTCGTCTGTTCGGCGATGCGCGCCACCGTGCCGAGCGCCGTGCCCACCTGGGCCGCCGCCCCGCGCAGTTCACCGGTGGCCGCGGTCACCGCCTCGGTGAGCAGCCCCATCGTGGCGGCGGCGCGATCCGCCTGTCCGGCCTGTTTCTGCGCCTGCGCCTCCAGATCGCGGGCGAGCGAGGCCAGCTCCGGCCCGAGGGCCGCGAGCCGCACCGCCGTCTGCGCGATCGCCTCCAGACGGCTGCCCGCCGTCCGCGCGGTTGGCGCCGGGGCGCTGGTCGGTTCTGTCTCGCACAACATCGGCATGATACGCCCACCGAGCAGCTCATGTGCCGCGAAGCTGGATGCGACCGTATTTCAGGGAGATTGGGCAGAACACCCGATGCCGCCGCAGGCGCGGCGGTCCGAACTCGTCCGCATCCGGCCAACCGATTCGCAGGCAATGCATCGGCCGGCTTTCCCGGCTGACTCGCTGTCCGCACCGCGGTTCTGTCGGCCCCTCCGCTGCCCTCCGCCGCCCCC
>CAZXHR010000118.1:0-13610 GCA_964640465.1 uncultured Opitutaceae bacterium | reverse complement strand
GACAGAAAGAAGCCCCCGGTCCGGCGCGCGGCGCCAGCCCGGGGGCTTCGAAACTACGTTTGTTCTGTGACGCTTGTACCTTCGGTCCAGAGCTGCGTGGCAGCTCAGAACGAGAAGGTGTTGGTCAGGCTCCAGCTCAGGCCTTCCTGGATCTTGCAGGCAGCCCAGGAACCGTCGGGATTGACGCTGATCGGGACCAGCTTGCTGTGATCGCCAACGTTCTTGAGGTTGAGCTGGATGCGCCAGTCAACCTTCTCGGTGAGCTTCTTGCCGTAGCCAACCCACAGATCGATGGCATCCTCGCTGTCGCCAATGAACTTCTTGGTGACATCGACTTCGTTCGTGAAGTTCGCGATGGTGTACTCGGTCGCCCCCTCCTTGAGCTTCTGACCGAAGCCAAGGATCTGGCCCTTCTGCCAACGATAGGCGGCACCGACATTGACGCCCTTCAGGAAACCGCTGCTGAAGGAGTAGTTGTTGATGACGTTGAAGCGCCAGGGGCGGGTCTCGGCGACTTCCGAACCGCTCAACTGCTGCTGCACCTGATACGCCGCCCAGATGTTCTGGTTGAAGATCGTGCGGAAGTTGCCGGTGTTGTTGTTGAAACCGTTGGCACCAGGAGCGCCGGGATCGCCGCCCCACTGGAGGATGTTGCCGGCCATGCCGGAATAGGTCACCCCGTCGAAGGTCCCGCCGTTATAGCGAGCGTAGGTCTTCTCGATCCAGTAGGTCAGAGCCTTGCTGAGGTTGTAGCGGGCGGCAGTGGTCTTGGATGCGTTGAAGCTGAGGTTCCAGCCCTTGAGGGGTTGGGCGCTCAGCTCTAATTCGACACCCTTCGACTCGTTGTCGCTGGTGGCCACCGGGAACATGCCGCGAATGCGGCCACGATCGCCGGCCTGCAGGGTGCCGAGCGAAATCGTGGGATCGACCGTGGAATAGGCCGGGAAGCACTGCGCGTAGGTCGAACCGGCGGTTTTCACCGCGGCGACATCGATCGACATCATGTAGTTGTCGTAGAACTCCTGGCTCGGCATGGTGTTGATCCAGTCCTGGCAGGAGGCCTGCTCGTTCGCGAGGTCGGTCCACCGCCAAGCCCAGTCGTTGTCGTAGCCGGTGTTGCCGGCGTTGTAGTTGGCGATGTGGACGAGATTGCTCTTGGCGCGACCCGCACCCCAGTACTCGAGGAGGTAGAGGAAGTAGGTGTTGTTGCCGAGAGCGGCGGTGGCCGGGTCACCCTGGAGGGTGGCATCCTTAACCTTGGTTGTGTACCAGTTGACCTTGAACGAGAGACGATCGGCGAGCGTGGAGACGCTGAAGCCGTAGTCGCGGGTGTTGCCGGTCGAGTTCGGGAGGCTGTGCCCCTCGATGTCGACGCGGGTTTCCGCGCGTGCGTTCTCGGACTTGTTGTAGAACAGGCTGATGTCGGTGCCCCACAGCTTGGCACGCCAGCTCTTCGGCAAGTGGGTCACGATGCCCCAGCTCTTGCTCTCAAACGAGACATCCTCGCGGTTCACGTAGGCGCCGGCGTTGCCTCCGGTGCTCGTGGCCATGGAAGCCATGCCCGTGTCGGCAGTCAGATCATAGTCCATCGAAGCCACGCCTGTATCCAGCGCATGGTTCGTGTTGTACAGGTCTTTGATCGCCGAGTTGCTGACCATGGACATGCGATCCTTGCGCCAACCGGCGATCGGAACGATGCAGCCGTCTAGGATGTAGCCCTGCCACGTGGCGCCATTCGAATAGATGGTCTCACGTTTCTTGCTTCCATCGGTGTAGAGCTGCTCGATGTCGCCGTTGTCGGAGCTGAGGACCTTGAAGGCCTTGGTCGTCCAGCCCACATAGTTCGCGGGATTCTCGGCCTGCGTCGAGGTCTGCTCAGTGGGATGGATCTCCATCATCGAGTTCGTCCACGGAGCGCTCGGATTGACATACCCGGCCGCCGACGGATCCGTCGGCTTGTTCCAGTGCGAGTCGAAGTAGCGAACCGAGATCTCCGACGCAGGAGCCAGGCTTCCCTGGATGCGGCTGAGTCCCCACCCGGAGGCCGAGGAGCGGGCAAACCCGTTGTCGGAACTGAGGTAGTTGATCCAGTCGATCTGCCGGGAACCGTCGGAGATGAGACGGCTCTGGCCGGTGGCGTCGGCCCAGTCGGTGCCCATCGCCCAACGGACCCAGCTGCGGGCATCGGTGAGCTTCTGGTCACGGGAGTAGATACCCGTGAAGATGTGCCGTCCGAAGATCCGGCTCCAGATGCCCTTCCCGAATAGATCCTCGCCGCGCAGTTCACCCGTGAGGGTCATGCGCAGGGAGTCGCGGTTGATGCGATTCGAGAAGTTGCCGTTCTGGGCGCTCGTGCCGACATAGGCGTAACCAGCATACGAATTCCGCGTGGCATTGTTGGCAGTGCCATTGTAGAGGTTCGAGTTCACCGGCACGGAGTAGACCCTGCCATCGTAACCGTTGGTCACACCGTAGGTGATGGCCGCACCGGTCGCGGCATTGCGGGCGTTGACCTCGTCCATGTCGAGGTACCACTGGTTGGCATCCACGCCGATGGCGTACTGGTTGTTGTCGAGCAGCGCTTGCTGGCCCTCGAAGTACGACTGGTGGAAGAAGCTCACGTCGAGCGCCAAGCGGTTCTGGAAGGCCGTCTGAGTCACAGAGGCGTTCCACGCTGTCCAACGCTGCCACTCGTTCTTGTTCGTGCCGTCGATGAGGTTGTTGTAGAAGTCGAAGACCGACGAGTCGGTGAGACTGACGTCCTTCCAGACGTTCATCGCTGCGCCGGGCAGGCCGGCGTTGACGGCGTACTGGTTGAACCCGACGATGCCGATCGGGCGGGCGAACGGAATGCCACTGATGCTCTGGTCGATCTGGCCGTTGCTGCCGATGCCGAACCTGGCGGCAACCATCGGCTGCTGGACGAGGACCGGACTCGACGAATTCGCCGTGTAGTACATGGCGACATCCGAGTTGTAGAGTCGGCCCATGAAGCTGTTGGCGATCCAGTTGTTGCGCGTCGGCTCGGTCGCATAGTCGCGGCCATTGCCATAATATTGCGGATTGCCGGCAACCGGCGTGACGCCGAAGTAGGAATCGCTCTGGTAGCCGCCGGCATAGCTGCCGTCGTCCGTGTTGAGGTTAATGTCGTTCTGCTGAATACCATACTGCCAGGCGTAGTACGGATTGAAGGTCGCCTTGTTCAGGTTCGCGCGCCCCTGGTAGTCGTTGCCGGTGTAGAACCAGGGTGTGATGCTGTCGAATGGCGGGAGCGTGCGCGGGCGGTTGGCCTTCACGTCACCCCATTCGATGTTGAACTTGAACGAAGTGGTCATGCCATTCTTGGCGAGGAACTTCGGATCGTAGCGCAATGCCGAGTAGAGCCGCTGGTCGCGGTTGAACGCGGGGCGCTGGCGGTACTTCGTGTGGTCGTCCAAGGCTGTCACCTTGATGGCGAGCTCCTGGTCGAGCGGGCACCAGTTGTAGTCGAACGAATTGCGCATGCTGCCGTAGCGGCTGATGCGGTTCTCGAACTTGCCCGCGTTGGTGAAGGCCGCGCCATTGACGCTGGTGTTGACGATGCCGGCAGGGCTGCCGACGCCGAAGAGGATCGAGTTGGCGCCGCGCTGCAGGTCGACGCGATCCACGTTGTAGCCATCCCACGGAACTTCCGTAAGGAAGTAGTCGCGGGTGTTGTCGGCCGAGTCCAGACCGCGGACACGGGTGTTGCTGTTCGGGCGAAGGCTGGCCGTACGCTCGGACATCGCGTTGGTGTTGCCCATGCCGGCGAAATTGCCGCCAAGACCGCCGACTTCCGTGTTGGTGGTATACACCAGCAGGTCCTGCGCATTCTTGACGCCGGTGTCCTGCATGAACTGCGCGTTGTACACGCTGATGGCGGTGCCGAGGTCGCGCAGTTCGGTGCGGACGCGGGTACCGGCGAGGGTGTCCTTCACGGTGTAACCGGAGTTTGCATCGGTCGCGCTGACCACGAAGGGCGACAGCACGACGACTTCGTCCTCATTGGCGGCGGGCTCGGCAGCCGGTGTGGCGGCCGGAGCGGCTTGGCCGAGCGATCTCGGCGCAACCGCGACTGACAACACGGCAGCGGCGACATAGGCGCCTGCCGTAATCATTTTACGTGTCATATGTTTGCTTGGGGGGTTAGTTTTTGATCCCGCCATATCGGAAGGCGGGATGGCGCGAGCCTCGCGCCCGGTTCCGGGATTCCGGCTTTGAGCCTTCGTCCCAAAATTGAGTTTCGTTCTTCCCGGATCCCCTGCCGCCCTCCTCGCCGCCAGTTCCGGACCGGCCGTGCCAAAGGAAGAAGGATTGGGGGGATTGACCATTTGAGGATGAACGAACGCCATCGGCGCATGCCGGCCGATGACTCGAAGACGATCCTAGCGGATCGAGGCCTGCACCGGGTAGCGATTCGGTTCTAGCGTTGCTGATTTCCGTTCTACGGATACCTCCCGAATCACAACGGGAGGCAGCGACTGCGGACGCGAAACACTTTGCACGGACTCATCCGGCCCGGACACCGGGCGGCGGCGCGGCTGCTGGCGCTTCCGATACGAGCCCGGCGTCTCCCCGGTCAGCCGTCGGAAGACGACACACATGTACTCCATGTAGTCGAAGCCGGTGAGCTCGGCGATCGACTTGAGCGGCAGATCCGTGTCCGCGAGCAACTGCCGGATGCGCGCAACCTGCACCCGCCGGATCTCGGCCTGAGGCGTGCGCCCGAGATGCTGCCGGAATTTTTTCTCCAACTGCGCCCGCGAGACGGCAGCGTGCGGCAGCACTTCGCTCACGGTAAGTCCTTCGCAGGCATGCGCGGCGATGTAGTGGACCGCCGCCGCCACGGAGCGATCAGGCACCGCAAGCACGTCGGTGGACCGCCGTGCCACGACACCGGCTGGCTCAATCCGCAGATCGCATGCGGAAACCCGCCGATCGCCCAGCCGCTGGGCGAGATGCTGCGCCGCTCGGTATCCCACTAGGAACGCGCCGGGGTCCACGCTCGACAGCGGCGGCGTCGCCAATTCGCAGCGGGCGACATCGTTTCCCACTCCGATCACAGCAACCTCCTCCGGCACCTGGTATCCGCCCAGTCGTGCCGCCTCCAAGACAAGCGCCGCCCGCCGGTCGTCGCAGGCCATTACCCCGAGAGGCTTCGACAGGCTACTGAGCCAATTCACCATGACCCCCACGCCGCGATCGGAGGTCCGCTCGTCGACCAGCTCCAGATCGAAGGTGGACACCTCGTTGCCGTCCAAGCGCACGGCCTCAACGAAACCCGATTTGCGCTCCCGCGCCCAGCCATGGCCGTTGCAGCCTACAAAGCCGAAGCTCCGGAAACCGCGGGCGAGAAGGCACTCTCCGCCCATCGCTCCCAGCGCCATGTTGTCGGGCCGTATCTTCGAGACGCCGGCGTACTGCGGAGAATCGTCAAGATCGACCAGAGGGACATCCAGCTCCGCGCAAAGCTCCACCAGCGCCGCGGAGGTGTTGCGGCTGATCACGCCGGAACAGCCCTCCGCCAGCTTCCAGCGGAGCTCGGCCAACGCGCACGGCGAGTCCTCAACATGCGCGCTCCAGCTGGCAGTCTGCTGCACAAAGTGCGCGATGCCGCGCAGCATCGCTGCGGCGCCATCATCGCGCGAATCGAAGACCAGCATCACTCGTGCGTGGTCAGCTCCGGCATCCGGTTCATCGGATACCGCCATAACAGTACTGTTCTGCTCGTGCATAGGGGGGATCTATACCGCTTCGGGGAGTGAAGCCCGCGCCACCGATAATCCCTTCACAGTATTCCACACGGGGGCCTACCAGACCGTGCACTCCCCTGCTGGCCGTGGATTATCTCTCAGTATTCCGGCAACGATTCTCCGTCGCACGCGTCCGTTGCGCACCCGCGAAGCGCTGTTACCGCTCTGCTGGCAACGTTTCTACACCCGCAGAACGCGAGTTCGCCCAGCGCATCAACGGCACAGACCGGCGACCACCGCTATCCCCAGCGGCACCAGCCAGAGCAGCCAGGCGGCCAGCGCCGTCCGCAGCCACACGCGCGCAGCATACTCGAGATCGGTTTCGGAACTGCGGTCTTCGTTGCGGAGGGAGACGGCCAGAATCATGCGCCCACTCTAGCCGACAGGGTTGGACATCCACCGTCCGATCCGTCAACACTCCGCCATGCCCGCTCCCGCCCCGACCCGCCTCACACGCCCGCCCTACGAGCGGATGACCTACATCCACGAGCAGCTCCAGCTCGACAAACACCCCAACTGCTCGACGCTCGCCGCCCACTTCGAGACCTCCACCAAGACCATCCAGCGCGACATCGAGTTCATGCGCGACCGCTGGGCACTACCGATCGAATACGACGAGCCGCGCCACGGCTACTACTACGCGCAACCGGTCGAAAACCTCCCGCTCGTCACCATGACCGAGGGCGAGCTCGTTGCCCTCCTCGTCGCCCAGAAGGCCGTCGAGCAGTACGCCGGCACGCCCTTCGAGGCACCGCTCACCAACGCCTTCGCAAAGCTCACCGCGCAGCTCGACGGTCCCGTCTCCGTCGCGCTCGGCGCGGCGCGCCACGTGTTCTCCTTCAAGGCCGCCGGTCCCGCGCGCGCCGACCTCGAGCTGTTCCGCCTGCTCAGCCAGGCCGTGCTCGAGACCCGCGAGATCGCCTTCGACTACCGCGGGCTCTCCGACGCCAAGCCTGCCCGCCGCCATGTCCAACCCTGGCACCTCTGCTGCGTCGACAACCAGTGGTACTTGATCGGCCACGACCTCGACCGCGCCGCCAAACGCACCTTCGCGCTCCCCCGCATCGGCGCCGTCGAGCTCACCCGCCGCACCTTTCCCCGCCCCGCCGGATTCTCCATCCGCGAGCACCTCGGCGGCAGCTTCGGCATCGTCGCCGGCACCGGCGACTACCGCATCCGCCTTCGTTTCGACGCGTGGGCCGCTCAGCTTGTCCGCGAGCGATTCTGGCACGATTCCCAAGAAATTACCGAACGGCGCGACGGCGGACTCGACCTCGCGCTCCAGCTCGCCGATCTCGCCGAGGTTGAGCGCTGGGCACTGAGCTGGGGTGAGCACATCGAGGTGCTTGCCCCCAAGCAGCTTCGCCAGCGACTGGCCGCCGTCGCCCAAAGCGTTGCGGCAAAGCACAGCGCCTGAATCCGCCCCGGCACCCAGCCGCACCGCCCTCAGTTCCACGGCTGGGCCGTATGATCGCCACCGGCAGCATCTAGGGTAAACACCTGAACCCGCGCAGTCGATCCCCCCAGATTCAACCTTCAGCGCCGGCGACGCGCGCCGATTACGGATAGGCTCATTAACCGCGGCCCGCCGTAGCAGGGGGGGAGAGAAGCCAACAGCCATGCCGTCGTATCCTGTCCAACACCGCTGCCTGATTGTCGAAGACGACGCAGCCTCGATCCGCATCGCCACCCATATTCTTGGGGCGGAAGGGTGGATGGTCGCCCACTGCCGCTCCGCCGAGGAGGCTCTAGCCCAAACAGGGTCGAGCGTGCCCGATCTCCTCATGCTCGACATCGGCCTGCCTGGCCTCGACGGCCTCTCGCTCTGCCGACGCCTCCGCGCCGACGCCGTCTGGGACGACACTTCCATCCTCGTCTGCACCGGCCGCACAAGCCCCTCCGACCTCTCGGCAGTCCTCGACGCCGGCGCCGACGACTACATCCCAAAGCCCGTCACACCCGCCCTGCTACGCGTCCGCCTCCGCATCGCCGCTGCCCGCGTCGACCGCGCCCGCCACCGCCACGAGCTGGAGCGCGACGCATCCGTCTTCAAGTTCAACGCCGAGTCCAGCCAAGACCCCGTCTATTGGATCGAGCCCGACCGCCACTTCCGTTTCGTCTGGGTCAACGACGCCTGCTGCCGCCACTTTCTCCGCCGCCGCGAGGAGCTCGTCGGCCTCTGCCTCGCGGACATCGACCCCACCTTCGGCGTGGAGCAAAGCACCATGCTGCGCCAGCACCTCGAGACACACGGCTCCTGCGTGCTCGAGACCCTCCACCTGCGCGGCGATGGCAGCGTCGTCCCCGTCGAATTCTCCGCCAACCGCTTCGTCCACGCCGGCCACGAGTACGTCACCGGCTACATCCGCGACATCTCCGCCCGGAAGGCCGCAGAATCCGCCCTCTCCCGTGCCGCCCTCCTGCTCTCCCGCATGCGCGACGCCGTCTTCTGCACCGAGCTCGACGGCACGCTTACCTTTTGGAACGAGGGCGCCGAGCACCTTTTCGGCTGGTCCGCCGGCGAACTGCTCGGCCGCCCACTCGTCAGCCGTTACCCACCCGAACTCGCCGCCGAGCTGCACGTGCGCCTCGCCGCGGCTGCCGCCGGCGAGGACTGGAACACCCAATGGCAGGACTGCCGCCGCGACGGCTCCCGCGTCTGGGTTGAGTTCTCCCTCGCCCGTTTCCTCGACCGCGAAGGCCGCCCCGCCGGCCTGCTCGGTCTCGCCCGCGACATCACCGAGCGCCGCCGTGCCGAGGAGGACCGCCACGCCCTCGAGCGCCAGCTCCAGGAAACCCAAAAACTCGAGAGCCTCGGCGTGCTCGCCGGCGGCATCGCCCACGATTTCAACAACCTCCTCACCGGCATCCTCGGCAACGCCTCGCTGGCCAAGCTCGACCTCCCCGCCGACTCCCCCCTGGCTCCGAGCATCGGAAACATCGAGACAGCCGCCCTCCGCGCCGCCGATCTCTGCCACCAGATGCTCGCCTATTCCGGCAAGGCCCGCTTCACCGTCGCCCCTGTCGACCTCGGCCAGCTCGTCGAGGAATCCGCCCGCCTCCTCTCCCTCTCGCTCTCCAAGAAAGCCACGCTCACACTCGATCTCGCCCCCGGCCTGCCCCAGGTCCTCGCCGACGCCACCCAACTGCGCCAGGTTGTGATGAACCTTGTGCTCAACGCCGCCGAAGCCCTCGGCCGGGAGCCCGGCACCATCACCGTCTCCACCCGCCTAACACTCGCCACCCCCGAGCGGCTCGCCCGCTGCCACACCGCCGGCGACCATCCGGGAGGCGACAGCCTGGAGCTGCGCGTCGTCGACACCGGCTGCGGCATGGCACCCGAGACGCTCGCCCGCATCTTCGACCCCTTCTTCACCACCAAGTTCACCGGCCGCGGCCTCGGCCTCTCCGCCGTGCTCGGCATCGTCCGCGGCCACCACGGCGCCCTCGAAGTCACCAGCACTCCGGGACAGGGAACAACCTTCGCCATCCTTCTTCCGGCCATCCCCGCTCCCGCGACATCCCCCGTCCATCAACCCGCGGCGGCCGCCCCCGTCTGGCAGGGCGCCGGCACCATCCTCGTGGCCGACGACGAGGAACCCGTCCGCGACGTGCTCGCCAACATGCTTGAGCGCCTCGGATTCTCGGCCGTCACCGCCGCCGACGGCGTCGAGGCGCTCACCAGCTTCCGCGCCGAGCCCGACCGTTTCGCGGCCGTGCTGCTCGACCTCTCGATGCCGCGCTGCGACGGCATGGAGACGCTCCACGAGATCCGCCGCATCCGGACCGATACTCCCGTGCTCCTCATCAGCGGCCACAGTTCCGGCGAACTCCTCGAGCAGTTCGCCAAGGAGCGTCTCGCCGGCATAGTCCAGAAACCCTTCACCACGCCCGCGCTCCATGAGGCGCTCCAGCGTGCACTCGCCCACTCCGGCCCCGCCGCGCACTAGCCGGCCCGCACGACCGCTCCGGGCCTACAGCCCGAGCGCACCGCCGTGGTTCTTCAGCCAGCGCTCGGCCTCCTGCCGCCGCGGGCACACACCTTCCACCAGCGCCCAGAAACGCTCCGAGTGGTTCATCTCCCGCACGTGCATCAGCTCGTGGAGTATTATGTAGTCGGCGACAAAGGCCGGAGCCTGCACCAGCCGCCAGTTCAGCGAAATCTGTCCGCTCGACGAGCATGAGCCCCAGCGCGTGCGCTGGTCGCGCACCGATACCTCGCGCACCTCCACGCCCGACACCGCCGCCAGCTCCCAGGTCCGCGGCGGCAGCTCGATCCGCGCCACACGCCGGAAATGCGCCTCCAGCGTCGGCCGCAGATCCCCCTCGTGCCGGCTCACGCGAAATCGCTCCTCGCCCACCGCCACGTGCGGCACCGGCTCCGGCGCCCGCTCGATGACACGCCATTCGCCGCGCCACAGCACGCTCGTGCCCAGCGTCCACACCGCCGCGCTGCGCGGCAGCCGCGCCAGCCGGCTGCGCGTGCGCTCCAGCCAGTCGCGCTGGCTTTCGAGGAACTGCCGGGCCTGCCGCTCCGAGCCGCGAATCGGGATCGTGAGCACAGCGGCGCCGTCGCGCCCCACGCTCAACCGGTAGCGCAACGCCTTCGGGCTGCGCCGCACCAGCACCTCGTCACCGCCCGCAAGGACGAACTCCTCGCCGGCATCCGGCGTCGACTGCGGGACAGCCATGGGAAGCGGCAGCGGCGCCTCCGCCGTCGCGACGGGCGCGGACGGCTCGAAATCGAACCATTGCTGTTCGTTCGTGGGCACGCGTTACCGTCTTGCCGCCTCGGTCCGGACGCGAAAAGCCGAAAACTCGCCCGATCGTCTCGTCGCACCAGCTTGGCAGCACCACCGACGGTTCAGCACACTTCGAGGCTCCACGACCAACCTCCCGCAGCGGAAAACTCCAGCCACGCGAAACTCGCCGGTGCGCCTCCACGTCCGCGGCTCACACTCCCGGGGTTGAGCCAGCGCACACCCTGAGGATCGGTCTCGTCGCACGGGATGTGCGTGTGCCCGTGCAGGACCGCCGCTACGCCCTTCGGACAACGTCCCGGAAGGATGTGGACGAGGTGGAACCGCATGCCGCCGCGGTCGAACGTGAGCGTCTCCGGCCACTCGCCGGCCCAGTCGCAGTTGCCGCGCACGATCCGCACCGGCACACCGAGCGACTCCAGCGGCGCAAGCGTATCCGGCTGGCACACATCGCCGAGATGCCAGATCTCCACGGCTCCGCGCAACCGCTCCAGCAATCGAGCCGGCAGACGGTCGTGGGTATCGGAGAGTACGGCGATGCGCATCGCGAGGTGGGACGATACCCCGAAGTTGAGCAAGGCGCCTCCGCGCGCAGCACTTTTCCCGGTTGCGACCGCGAATGCCCGATTCAGCCTGCGGCAAACACCGCTCGCGTCATGCGCCCGTTCCTGCCGTTCATTGTTCTCGTTGGCCTCCTGCCGTTCGCAGGCTGCGCTCACCGCGCCAGCACACCGGCAGCCCACGCGTCCGCCCGCACCACAATACCGTCGCCTCCGCAGACCGCACACACGGCCCGCACCCGGCTGGTCCAGATCTACGTCGATGCGTCCGCCGACTCGGCCAAAGCCCCTCACCCCGCCGACCAAGCGCACGCCGCCGCCGTCGTGGTTTCCTTGCGCGAACAGATGCGGCAACGCGGCTACGATGTGCGCGGCAGCGAGTACACCTTGCCTGGCGGGGAGCAAGGCACAGCGCCCGGCGAACTCGCTCGCGCCGTCGCCGCTGGCCGCACGCCGCCCGCGTTCACCCGGGCTGTCACGTACCTTCATCCCAACGCCCCGCGCCTGGTCCTCTTCGTCCACCTGCAGGAAACGCCCGTCGCGCGCGACAACGCCGCCCCGTCCCGGCAATCCATCGTCCTCGGCGCGTTCATCGCCGACTCGGCCGACGGCGCCATTCTCTGGTCGAATCGCGTGAGTTCATCCCCGCCGGCGACCGACAGCCAATTGCGGCAGCTCGCCGCACAGTTGCTCAAAACGCTCCCCGCTCTCCCGCCGGCATAGACAGCGCCGCCGCCCACGGGACTCCATCACCACAGCCCGACGCCTCAACGCCGGGCACCTCCGGAAATTCCATCGGCCCAACGCGGGCCGCAATCGGTCTCACGCCGCCACAGCCATCGCTGTCGGCATTTCCACCGGCGCCGCTTTGGGCAGCGGCAACTCCGGCAACACGCCGTCGACCAGCATCCGCTCATGGATCGGCCGGCCGCACTCGTCCTTCCCGACCAGCGGCAGCTTGATGCGCTCGAAAAAGCGCGCGCCGCACGGCGACCACACCACGCTCACCAACGACAACGGCATATGCCCCAGCACCGCCTGCTGCCGCTGAAATTCGACCTCCTCGCGATACAACCGGCTCGCGACACCGCGGCGGTGCCACTCCGGCCGCACCGCCATCGAACACAGGTACAAGTGGTACGCCCCGGGAGGCTGTCGGTACGGCACAATCGCTTCCACAGGAATGAGTCCATCGTGCGCACGCCCCGCGACCACCTCCTCGCGATACTCCGATGTGATCGGCAGAAACTGGTAGTATCCCGCCAGCCGCCCGTCGCGCTGGCGCGCCAGACTGAGCGACTCCGGGCAACGCTCGAAACGCTCGCGCCAGTACTCGAGACCGCCCAGGTCCACCTCCGTCGCGGTCGTGTAGAGCTCCCGGTCGAGAGCCATCATATCTCGGATCAACGCATCGCGGTCAGCCTCGTCGGATGAGCGATGGAACTGCAAGGTGGTGCACATGGCGGGAGGCAGACTAGACCTTCGGCCAGCCCCGGCACGCCGACCTTTTTTGCCCTTCCGCTAGCCGGCCGGTATCAGCCAGTTGCGCGAATTATTGTAATCGCCCCCCTCGGAACCAGAGGTAAACACACATTTTTCGCGTCTTCATAGGCAGCAAACCGCTATCCTCCAGTAACTTGAAAATCCTTGATCCGTATCCCCGTTGTTGACCCAAGCGCCCGTACGGCCACCATGGCCGCGAAAATGCGGTCGCCCACCGCACCCACGTCTCGCCTCTCTTTTCCCATCATGTTTCCCCGCTGGCTGCGCGTCTGCGCCTACATTCTCGGCTTCGCCCTGCTGACCGTCGGGCTCTTTATCTACGTCCCGCTCTACCGCAGCCTTCCTGATCGCGGCGGCCGCTTCACGTTCCCCGGTTTGCTCGACACCGCCGCGCTCCTGCGCAACGACGCCGGCGTCGTCCGCGTCAGCGCCGCCAACCGCCGCGACGCCGCCAAGCTCCTCGGCTTCGCCCATGCGCAGGATCGCTTCTTCGAGATGGATCTCCTGCGCCGCACTGCCGCCGGCGAACTCGCCGAGCTCCTCGGTCCCGCCGCGCTCCCGCTCGACCGCGCTCACCGCCGCCTGCGCCTGCGCGAAGTCGCCCGCGTCGCCCTTGAGAAACTTCCCGAGCCCCAGCGCGAGATCGTCGAGGACTACGCGCTCGGCGTCACCGCCGGCCTCACCGAGCTCGAATCCAGCCCCTTCGAATATCTCCTCCTCCGCGCCAAGCCCGCCCCGTGGAAAGCCGAGGACACCTTCCTCGTCGCCGCCACGCTGGGGCTGATGCTTGAGCATCCCGACACTCCGGCCGAACTCTCCCGCAGCCTCGTCCGCGAAACCTTCGCCCCCGGCACCGCCGACTTCCTCCTCTCTGCCGCCGACGATTTCGAAGCCGCACTCGACGACTCGCACCTCGGCGGCGCCGCGCGCCCCGCCGCCCCCCCCGCCGCCGCCCCCGCCGCCCCCCGCCCCCCCCCCCCCCCCCCCCCCCCCCCCCCCGCCCCCCCCCCCCCCCC
>CAZXHR010000117.1:0-13717 GCA_964640465.1 uncultured Opitutaceae bacterium | reverse complement strand
CAGTTCAGCGGGGTTCGAACTCGACGAGGTAGCCGGGATGATCGGATACGCGTCCGTAGTCGGTGTCGGTGAAGAGCTCGCGGGCGGCGACGGCTTCGAGGCGGCCGTCGCGGTGGGCGAAGAGGTAGTCGATGCGACCGTCGGCGGGGTCGGGGCGCGGGTGGTCGGGTGGCGGCGGGGCGAAGCCGGCGTCGGCCCGCTGGCGGAGCTGGGCGAGGAGGAACTGGTCGGCGAAGAGCCCGTCGCCGGTGGCGATGTCGTAGCCTTCGCGGCCGGCCGGGATGTTGAAGTCGCCGCAGAGGAGTGTGGCGGCGGCGCCGCCGGCCTGGCGCTCGCAGGCCCATTGGCGCAGGCGGGGGAACTGCTCGCGGAAGCCGCAGTCGATCCAGCTCAGGTGGCAGGAGAAGATGTCGACCGGTCCGATGTAGGGGGCGGCGATGCGCGCCAGGACGACGCGACGCGCGCCGATGCTGCGCGGGTCCTGGTCGGTGGAAACATAGCCGGAGTCGGTGCCCACGATCTCGTGACGCGTGAGGATGGCGCTGCCCTCGCGGTAGCGGTCGAAGCCGAGGTGGGACCAGTCGTGGTGGATGCGGTAGGGGCGGCCGATGCGCTCTTGGATGAGGCGGGCGGTGTTGGCGGACCAGTCGCCGCGGGCGTCGTTCCACGGCTCGGCGACCTCCTGGAGGCAGACGACGTCGATCTCGAGCTCGCGGATGGCCTGGGCGATGCGCCAGAGCTTGGCGTCCTGGTCCGGCTCCTGGTTGCAGTGGAGATTGAGGGTGAGAACCTTGAGGCGGTCGCGGTGGGCGCAGTAGTTGCGGCCGAAGTTGTCGTCCCAGACGGTGCCGGCGGCGGTCTCGCACGCGATGGCGTACTCGACGCGGAAGGCGGAGCCGACGCCGAGGTGGCTGATCCAGATCTCGTTGCCGTAGCGGTTGGGGTTGCGGGCGTTGCTGTCGGCGGCGTGGCCCCAGTGGCGGCGGCGGAAGTAGCACGGCGTATCCGTGAAGGTGCGCCAGCGGTCGGTGGACCAGCGGACGTAGACGCGGCCGACGGGGATGGATGGACGAAGCGCGACAGTGATGGGGAGGTACTCCTCGCCGGGCTCGAGGCGGGGGCGAAAATCGACGTGGAGCAGCGTGTAGGCGCCGGCGAGGCGGATGCCGGAGTCGGCGTTGAGGTCGTGGTTGAAGCCGCCGTTGTTGTCCCAGAACTCCTCGCCGGCCATGCGGCAGCGGGCGGCGAAGCGGATGTCACCCGGGAGCGCGTCGTGGTCGGCGGAGGCGAGGACGGAGGCGCTCGCGTGCCAGAGCTCGCGCTGCGGGCCGAGGGAGCACACCCAATGCGCCGCGGCGGAGTGCCAGGCCCCGTCTTCTCCGGCCCAGTTGACGGCGACCTCCTTCTCGAAGGTGCGGTTCTCGACGAGGAGGCGGAAGGAGAGGTCCTGGCGTGCGCCGTCGCCCTGACGGGAGATGACGTTGGCGGCGAAGAGGAGTTCGAGCGGTTTCACGGACGATTGAGGCGGGACGGATTCCGGCGAGGCAGGCTGCGGCGGGTGGAGACTGAGAACGGGGCTGTGGCGGGTTTGCGGTGGCCGGGTGGGAAACGCGGCGGAAGGAACGAGGTTTGGCCCGGGCCGCAAGAGGCGCGGGTGTTGCGGGAGGTTGAACCGGCATGACATGTCTCCAGATGTCGGGCATCGCAGGAAACTGTCCGGTGGCGCTTCGAGACGGCCGCGGCGCGCGGTGGCGACCATCCGTGGGCGGATGTTTTCAGAGGGAAGTAACAGGCGTTGCGAGCGCGGACGATTGCGCCACGGCGGAGCTGGGGGCGTTCCTCCGGGCGCGCCGAAAAGCGCTCGCCCTGCGCCGGGCGTTACGCACACTGGCCGCCCGTGGCCGGAATACTCCTCATCGAAGACGATGCCGCAGCGCGGCACATGTTGCGTGTTTTGCTCGAGCGCGATGAACACCATGTCTGGGAAGCGGCGTCGCCCGACGAGGGCTGGAACGAGCTGGAGACGCGGGCGACTCCGGATCTGACGATCGTCGACCTGCGGCTCGGAGAGGCCAGTGGCATCGATTTTGCGCGACGCCTGCGGGCCGACCCGATCTGGGCCTCGCTGCCGGTGGTCTTGTGCAGCGCCACGCCCGACCGGCAGTCGGTGCTGAGCTCGGCGCAGCTCGGTGCGGCGGCGTTTCTGACGAAGCCCTACGACACGCAGCGCATCCGCGCGGCGGTGGGCAAGGCGCTCATGACGAAGTGGACGCGGAAACATTTCGAGGACCCCGTATCGGTTACCCGGCGGCTGAGCACCGATCGCGATCACATCGCGCAGAAGGTGAAGGGATTCTTCGCCGATCTGCAGACGGCGCTGCATGCGGTGATCGAGACCGAGGAGGAGAAGAAGACCGCGATGGTGAACCTCGTCGGGCTGCACCGGGTCGCCGGCGACTATGGGCTGCATTCCATCGAGCTGGCGTTGGCCGACTGGGAGAAAGCAGGTGCCGCGCAGGAGTGTGCACCGGAGCTCCTCAAGCGCGCGGCCGTGCTGGCCCGACTGTTCAACGCGCTGTGGATCTAGCGCCAACCCGGGGCCACGGGCGTCGCCGGAACGACGATTTCGCCAGGCGCGGATTGTGTTCGGGCGGGTAACTCTGCCAGCCTGCCGCACGTTCGCACGATGCCGCTACGCCTCCAACTCCTGACGTGGGATCGTCCGCTCCTGGAGCGGGCTGTGGCACATCTGGCGGCGAATTGGAGCGGCGGGAGCACGCTCGATCTTTCGGACCAGATGATCGTCGTGCCGACCAAGCAGGCGGGCCGACGGCTGCGCGAGGCGCTGGCGGTGCATGCCGCGGAGCGCGGGGGTGCGGTGCTGGCCCCGCGTGTCGTCGTGCCGGAACAGATCTTGGATTTCGCGCTGCCGCCAAGTACGGTGGTGGCGACGCGGGCGCAGGCGCTGATGGCGTGGGCGGAGTCGCTGCGACGCGCGGACCTCGATGGTCTTCGCGACGTTTTCCCGAGCGATCCGCCGGAACGCGGATTTGCCTGGGCGTTGCGACTGGCCGGCGAGATGACGCGGCTGCAGGCGGCGCTGGCCGAGGGCGGGCTGCGGATTGCCGACGTGGCCGTGCGCGCCGGCGCCGGCTTTGAGGAGCCGCGGCGTTGGGAACAGCTCGCGCGGTTGGAGGGCGACGTCGAGGCGCGGCTTCGCGTGGCTGGGCTCATGACAACGCAGGCCGCCGCGATCGCAGCGGCGGCGGCACCGCTGCCGCCGCCGGAAGGCGTGGCGCGCATCGCGGTGATCGGCACACCCGATCCGTTGCCGGCGGCGATGCGCGTTTTGGAGATTTGGAGCCAGACGGCTGAGGTCGAGATTCTCGTCCACGGTCCGGTGGAGGAATCGGACGTGGTATCGGGGGCGGCACTCTTCGACGAGTGGGGCCGTCCGCGACCTGAGTTGTGGAGCACTCGGGCGCCGGAGCTGGGGCCTTTCGAGAAACGGGTGCGGCTCTGTGCCGATCCCGCCGCGCAGGCGGCGCGGATCGCGGAGCGGTTGGCGTCGGTTGGCAGCGGGCCCAATGCGGTAGCGGGGCTGGTCGGCGTGGGCTCTGCGGACCCGGATGTGATGCCGCTTCTGGCGGGCGAGCTGCGCGCGGCCGGAGTGGCGTGTCACCTGCCGGAGGGCCGGTCACTGCGGCGCACGGCTCTGGCTGGCCTGCTGGAGACGCTGCTTGCGGCGGTGCGCGACGACGACTGGTCGAGCGCAGCGGCGCTGGCGCGGCGCACCGAGGTGCTGGAGTTTCTGGCACGGGAAGCTGGTGCGGCCGGCGCGGTGTGCTCGCCCGCAAAACTGCTTGCCGGACTGGACGCGCTGCACGCGGACCACCTGCCGCCGACGCTGGCCGAGGCGCGCCGGCACGCCGATACCATCGAGAGTCGGTATCCGGGAATCGGTGTGGCGCTGGAGCGGCTGGAATCGCTGCTCACGGAGCTGCGCGCGGGCGCGTTTCCGGAGTCATGGAGCGCGGCGCTGGAGCGGCTGCACGCCGGGCGCGAGCTGGACTTGGCGCGACCGGAGGACCGGGTGTTGGCGGAGTCGGTCGAGGCGTGGCGTGCGGCTGCGGACGAGGTGGCCGAGGCGCACGGAGACGCTGCGCTTACGCGCGGCGCTACATTGTCGGCGGCCGAGGCGTGCGAGCTGGCGCTGCAGCTCTTCGGCACGGGACGGATTTTCGACGACAAGCCGGCCGGCGCGGTGGAGTTGGACGGCTGGCTGGAGCTGGCCTTCCGCGACGAGCCGGTGCTGCTCGTGGCCGGGCTCAACGACGGCTGCGCGCCGGAGGCGGTGACGGGCCACGCGTTCCTGCCGGAGTCGCTGCGCGAGAGGCTGGGGCTCAAGACGAACGCCCAGCGGTTCGCGCGCGATGCATGGCAACTGGCTGCGTTGGCGGCGTGCCGCGCGCAGGGCGGGCGGCTGGAGGTTTTTCTCGGGAAAACGTCGGCTGCGGGCGATCCGCTGCGGCCGTCGCGGCTGCTGTTCCAGTGCCCCGATACCGAGCTGCCAGGGCGCGTGCGGCACCTGTTCCGCGAGCTGCCGCCGGAGGGTGGCAACCTCGCTTGGCGTCGCGCATGGCGCTGGCGGGTACCGTGGGTGGGTGCGCCGGCGCGGCTGCGCGTGACCGGTTTCCGCGACTACCTGGCGTGCCCGTTCCGCTTCTACCTCAAGCACTCGCTCCGGATGGAGCCGATCGACGCTGCGAAGCGCGAGCTCGACCCGGCGGACTTCGGCACGCTCGTGCACCGTGTGCTCGAACGGCTCGGGCAGGACGTCGCGTGGCGCGACTGCACCGATGGCGAGGAGCTGGCGCGGGCGTTCGAGTTGGCGCTGGACGCGGTGGTGGCGGCACGTTTCGGCAGCGAGCTCTCGCTGCCGCTGCTCGTGCAGGTGCAGTCGGCGCGGCAACGGCTTGCGACCGTGGCGCGGCTGCAGGCGGCGGAACGCGCGGCCGGCTGGGTGATCCAGCACACCGAGTGGAAGCTGCCTGTGGGAAAACTCGCTGTCGGCGGCATCGAAATTTCGGGGACGATCGACCGGATCGAGCGGCACGAGGCGACGGGCGCGTGGCGCGTGCTCGACTACAAGACTTCGGAGACGGCCAAGACGCCGGCGAAGGCGCACCTGCGGCCCGACCGCGACGGGAGCGCGCGGCTGGAGGCGGCGCGGACGGACGTGGGCGGCAAGGCGCACCGGTGGACGGACCTACAGCTGCCGCTCTACCGCTGGGCGGTGGGCGAGGCGCTCGGGGCGAAGGGCGCGACGATTGGCTACTTCAACCTGCCGAAGGCGGTGACGGAGACCTCGATTGCGATGTGGGAGGACTTCGGCGACGCGTTGCAGGAGTCGGCGCTGCGCTGCGCGGAGGCCGTGGGCGCGGGCGTGAAGGCCGGGCGTTTCTGGCCGCCGGCCGAGGAGCCGGAGAACGACGATTTCGCGGCGCTGATTCACGGGAGCGCGGCGGAGAGTTTCGACGTGGGCGACTGGCCCGCGGCGGCGGGGGGCGACGATGCGCTCACGCGCATCGCTACGGGGGAGAGGACGCGCGAGGATCGCTGCTCTCGCGAGCAGCGCCACGGAAAAGAGGGTGCGCGATGAGCACGCTGCGGCACGAAACGATCTTCGCGTCTGCCGGGTCGGGGAAGACCTTCGCGCTGACGACGCGCTACATCCGGCTGCTGGTGCTCGGCGTGGCGCCGGAGCGGATCGTGGCGCTGACGTTCACGCGGAAAGCGGCGGGCGAGTTTTTCGGCGAGATCCTCAATCGGCTGGCGGCGGCGAGCGGCGACGAGGCGAAGGCTCGCGCGCTGGCGGCGGCAGTCGAGCGGCCGGAGCTGGCGGCGGCGGATTTCCGGCGGTTGCTGCGCGGGATGATCGGCTCGATGCACCGGCTCAGCCTTGGCACGCTCGACGGGTTCTTTGCACGGATCGTGCGCGCGTTCCCGCTGGAGCTGGGCTTGGGGGGCGAGCCGGGGCTGCTCGACGAGCATGCGGCGGCCGAGGAAATGCGGCGCGTGCTCGGCCGGCTGTTCGCCGCGCGCGGCGGGCTGAAGCCGGAGCAGCGGGACCTGATCGAGGCGTTCCGGCTGGCGACGCTGGGCAAGGAGGAGAAGAACGTGGCCGGGCAGTTCGACGCATTCGTGCGCGAGCACTTGGAGCTGTGGCGTGCGGCGCCGGTGCCGGCGAAGTGGGGGACCGCGGCGCGGATCTGGCCGCGCGGTTTCCCGTGGCGGGTCGCCGACGACGCGGCGACGGCACGCGCGGCCGAGGAGCTGATCGCGTGGGCCGAGCGGGCGGAGCTTTCGGAGAAACACCGCGCGCGGCTGACGGCGTTCGCCCGCGCGGCGGCGGAGTGGGTGCCGGGTGCGCCGTGGAACGCGGAGATCGGATATGTGGCCGAGAAGGCGCTCGCCGACTGGCGGAGTTTCGAGGCCGGGAGCGCGGAGCTGAAGTTCGACCGGAAGGCGATCGCGCTCGGGCCCGTGGCGACGGCGGCGGTGGCGACGCTGGTTGGCCGGCTGGTCGGCCTGGAGCTTGGTCGCCGGATGGCGGTGACGCAGGGCATCGCGGCGGTGATGCGGACGTTCGACGCACTGTACGACGCCGAGGTGCGGCGGGCTGGGCGACTGACGTTTGCCGATCTCCAGCAATTGCTTTCGCCGGAGCGGTTGGCGGCGAGCGCCGATTTCGACGCGGTGGGCGGACTGGCGGGGGCCGGGCTCGACTACCGGATCGACGCGCGGCTGGACCACTGGCTGTTCGACGAGTTTCAGGATACGAGCTACCAGCAGTGGAAGATATTGGAGCGGCTCGTCGATGAGGTTGTGGAGGACCCGGAGGGGCGACGGAGCCTGTTCTACGTGGGCGATGTGAAGCAGGCGATCTTCACGTGGCGCGAGGGCGACCCGCGGCTGTTCGCACACGTGGCGGAGCGCTACCGCGACGCGGCGGGCGGCGGCGTGGTGGCGCGCGAACTCAACGACTCGTGGCGGTCGGGGCCGGCGTTGATCGAGATGGTCAACCGCGTGTGCGGGGACGAGGTGGCGATGGCGGAGCTGTTTCCCGAGGCGGCCGGCGAGTGGAAGAAATACTGGCGGGAGCACCGCAGCGCGCGTCCGGAGAACCGCGGGCAGGCGGCGTTGCTCTTCGCCGCCGACGCGGATGATCGCTGGGCGACGGTGCTGCGGTTGCTGCGGGAGATCCGGCCGACGGAGCGCGGGCTGACCTGCGCGGTGCTGGTGCGCAAGAACGAGGCGGGCGTGGCCCTGGCGGAATACCTGCGGCGCGAGGGCGGCATCGCGGCAGTCGCCGAGTCGGACCTGAAGATCGGTACGGACAACCCGGCAGCGGCTGCGCTCGCGGCGTTGCTGCAGGTGGCGGCGCACCCGGAGGATGGTTTCGCGTGGCGGCAGGTGGCGATGTCGCCGCTGGCGGCGTTGTTGGGCGCGGCGTCGCAGGCGGGCCCGGGTGCGGCACTGTGTCGCAGCGTGCTCGGCGCGGTCGAGACGAACGGTTTCGAGGCGTGGCTGGAGGAGTGGGCGCGGCGGGTGGAGCCGGTGCTGGCGGCGGACGACGCGTTTACGCGGTTGCGGCTGCGGCAGCTCGTGGCGGCGGGGCGGGCGTTCGACGAGACAGGCGCGCGGGACGTGGACGCGTTTCTGCGTTTCCTGGGCGAATACACGGTGCGCGAGCCGGAGGGCGCGGGCGTGGTGCGCGTGTTGACTGTGCACAAGTCGAAGGGGCTTGGTTTCGACGTGGTGATCCTGCCGGACCTGGAGGGGCGGACGCTGGTGCAGCGGCGCGAGGGGCCGGCGGTGCGCAAGGCGGCGGACCGCTCGGTCGCGTGGGTGCTGCAGCATCCCGGCGCGACGATCGCGGAGAACGACCCGGTGCTGCGCGAGTACCAGGCGGAGGCGCTGGCGGAGAACTGCTACGAGCAGCTTTCGCTGCTGTACGTGGCGCTGACGCGGGGCAAGCGGGGGCTGTACGCGGTGATCGAACGGCCCGGCAAGACGGCGTCGCGCAACTATCCGAAGCTGCTCGTCGAGACGCTCGGGGAGGAGGAGCGCGAGGTGCGTGTGGGCGGGGCGACGTTTGCCGGCTCGTGGAGCGCGGGTGAACCGGAGTGGTTTGCGGAGCTTGGGGCGACTCCGGTGCAGCAGGGGGTGGAGTCGGATACGGGCGTTGGCGCGGCGGACTCAAGCTTGGCCGAACTGGCAGAGTCGGCGCGGCGTCGGGCGGGGCTGCTGGCGCGGCGGCCGTCGGGAGAGAAACCGAAGCGTTTGGACGGTGCGGTACTGTTTTCCAGCGGCGGTGGGGCGGAGCGGGCGCACGGACGGCGTGTGCATGCGTTGCTGGCTGCGGTCGAGTGGGCCGATGGCACGGAGCGCGAGCGGCTGGCGGAGTATGTGCGGCGGCAGCCGGACCCGGTAGCGTGGAGTGCCGCGCTGCGCGAGGCGGAGGCGTGCCTCGACGCGGAGGCGTTGCGGGCGGTATTTGCGAAGGCGGGTGCCGAGGACGAGGTGTGGCGCGAGCGTGCGTTCGAGGCGGTCGTAGGTGGGACCTGGGTATCGGGTGTGCCGGACCGCGTGGTTGTGCGGCGCGAGAGGGGGAAGCCGAGCGCGGCAGCGATCTACGATTTCAAGACCGATCGGGATGGCGATGCGGAACGACTGCGGCAGCGGTACGCGGAACAACTGGAGTTGTATCGCGAAGTTGTTGCCGGATTGCTGGGGTTGGCCGTGGCTCGAGTGGAGTGCCGGTTGGTGGCCACGGCGGAAGGAAGTTTGGTGGGGATCTGAGTTTTCCGGGAGAAATGGGCTTTACTCGCGCGGGCGGACCCCGCACAACCGACCTTTCAACCAACTCCGACAACCATGGGAAATCTCAAGAAGAAGCGCCGTCTGAAGATGGCGAAGCACAAACGCCGCAAGCGCCTGAAGACGAATCGTCACAAGAAGCGCACTTGGTAGCCCTTTGTCGGGCCGCGGGCGTCGTTGCACAACGACGCCCTTTTGTTTTTCCGGGTGGAGTGATCTCGAGGGTTAGCGTCCTGAAAACGCTGTCAAAAGTCGGAGGCGCGGATGAGGTTTTGCTTTAGACCTTGAGCCTGCGGCCGATTTTCACGAGATAGGGTGAACGTACCAGCCACGCTCTCGCACCGATCAGCAGTGCTATGGTCGGCCCCTGTGTAAATTCTCATGCGTTTCTCAGCTAAAACCAAAGGGTATTTCGTTGAGGCCAACGAATATGCCACGCTCATAGCCCGCACGAGTTCGCTGAGCACCCCGATGCTTGTCGAGCAGGTGATCGAAGCTCCAGCCGATCAGGGGTTCGCGGGCGTTGTTCCGGAATTCGAGAAGGTTGCCGGGCCACGGCGGGGTGGTGCCTACCGCAACGCCGTCTGTGGCATCGCGCCCGAGCGGCGTTTCATCCGCAGGGCGTCGTTGGATCCGAAGCGGGGCAAGGAGACGGCCTATTTGGAGGAAGTCCTGGCAACGCAGTTCCGTGCGGAGCCCGACAAGATGGTTTTTGCCATCCTCGGTGCTACGGATGGCGCCCTGCTTGCCCCGAATTCTCCTGGCGGCGCGGAGGTTGTTTTCTGCGGTAGCTATGCGGAAGATTTTTCGCAGGCGCAGCAGGCTCTGCTCGGTGCCGGGATTTTTCCCGAGCGGCTTGAGCTCAGTTCGGTGGCCATGCTGGGCAGCATCCAGGGTATGTTGGCGTTGCAGGACTCCAAGATTCCGACGCTGGTGCTGGAGATCGGTCGGGAATCGACTCACTGCTTCATCGTAAACAGCGGCGGCGTCGATCTGGCTCGGCCTATCCCGCACGGAATCAATTCGATGATCCCGATCGCGCAGAAGGAGATGGGCTTGCGCGACGAGGAGGCTGCGGCGAAGTTGCTTTTCTCCAATACGTTCGATTTTGCGGGGATGGGACCGAACCTCGTAAAGCGGCTCCTTAAGGAGCTTCAATCGTCGATCGGCTTTTTCGAAGTGCAGACCGGCCAGTCGATCGGCCAGTTGTATTGTTCGCTCCAGCCTTCGGGATTCGGCTGGTTGAGTAACACGCTGGCCAGTGCGCTCGGTGTTGCGCTGGTATCACCGGACTTCAAGCCGTGGCTGGCAAAGCAGGGCATCAAGTTTGCGCCAGGTGTGTGCCCCGATGCGATTCCCGGATCGTGGTACAGGCTCCTCAGCCTGATGGCCAATAATCAACCCACTTCCGTCTCCAATGAAGCCAAGTAAGCAAGCGGCTGGCCCCGCTAAATTCTGGCACCCGGACTTCCGGGTTGTCGAGACACTGCCCGATACCAAAGTCATCCGGACTTCGTTTCTGGTGAATTTCGTCGCCGTGGCCGCTGTGCTGGTGGCGGGGTATCTGCTGGTGCAGCAGGAAATTGAGATTACCGGCGTTCGTAGCCAATGCGACGAGTGGACCCAGCGTACTGAAGGGCAACGACCTTACTTGGATAAGGCCAAGCAGCTGCAGAAGGAATTTTCGGCTGGAGAGGCTAAGGCACTGCAGATCCGCGAGTTCGTCTCATCGCGTGTGGCTGCCTCGGATCTTCTTCTGCTCATTGCTGAAACGCTGCCTCGGTTAACCGTCCTCGATGTGATCGAGATGACCGAAGAGGGTGTTGTGCGGCTCCGTGGCACCGTGGTCGGTTCTTCTGCGTCGCTGGCGCAGGCCTATGCCGACCAATTGGCTGCACATCCGGGTATCGTGGCTTTGACCGAGAGTGTTCGTCTGCGTTCGCAGAGCCGCGATCAGGCTGGTAACCGGTTCACATTCGAGATCGAGCTCAAACTAAGGGGGGGGAAACCTGCCCCTGCAGTGAAGCCCGTCCGCGCCCCGAAACCAAAGACCGACGATGAGTAAGACCCAGACTTCCGAGAATTTTCTCCGGCGCTATCCCTTGGCGATCGGCTGCGCGGCTGCCACCGTTTTGATTCTGATCGCCCTGTTTTTCCGCCACGGGGCATTAGCTGATACCAAAAGCCAGCTTGAGCAGCTCGAGGCGGACGGCCGGACCGTTGAGCGCAATGTGCGCAATGCCTCGGGCCTTGAGGAGCATCTTGCCTCGCTCAAGCAAGTCGTGTCCCGATTGGAGACGATGCTTACCCGGGTGGATGATATTGCCGGCAATCAGGAGTATTTCTACGGCCTCGAAAAGGATAGCGGTGTGTCGATGACGGTCCTGCGACCCTTGGGAGCATCAAAGGCGGTCGTGGCAGGCTCCATCTATCAGCCGGCCGGCTTCAATGTGGTCGTAGAGGGGGAGTTTTCCCAGATTTGCATGTTCCTGCGCTCGCTGGAACAAGGGAAGCGGCTGTATCGCTTGGGCGATTTTTCGGTCCAGCGCTCCTCCACTGCCGCCGCTGTCGAGGGAAGGTCGCAGAAAGAGGTCCTTACCATCAACTTTCAGCTTCTTGCTTCCAAGTGATGAAATCCCGCCCCTTTGCCCTGTTGCTGCTTGCCGTGGTAATGCCCGCCGTGGGGCTGCAGGCCGCAGATGCGATTTCCCAGCCCGCGGCTCGCGAGAAATTGTTGGCCGACATCGGGAGGGTCGGCGAAGCTGGGGCGGCCAAGCCCGAGGCGGAGCCATCCAAGGACCCCTTCAATCCCCCTGCGGCCGATCTCCGTCCCGATGTCGGCGCTGGCCGCGAGGGCGATACGGCCCGTCACCGGGAGGCGGAGCTGCCCGCTCTGCTTATCGCCAGGATACAGCCGACGGGCAGCATGACGCTCGGCGGCGAGCCGTACCTGCTGTTCACCGAGCGGCGGCAAAAAAACGGTGATAAACTGACTGTCGAGCTCGATGGAGTTGAATACGTTGTCGAGATCGTCAGCATCGGCACCAATCGATTCCGCATTCGCTACAACGGCAAGGAAGCCGAGCGAACCATCAAATGATTCTCCGTATGAAACGAAACAAACTGCTTGTCTTAGCTGCTGCATCCGTCTTTGCGCTACCCCTCTGCGCGCAGAGCGACGCTCAGGCCTCGGGCACACCGGCGCCCGCGCCTTCGACCGTATCCCTCAACGAGAAAAAGGACCTCATCTCGGTCGACTTCCCCAATGAGGAGATTCGCACCATCCTGCGCAACGTCGCCGACATGTTCGAGCTGAACCTCGTCGTGCCCGAGACGCTCCAGGGGCGCACCTCCATCAAGCTGCGCAATGTCACGTGGCGGCAGATCTTCCGCGAGGTGCTCCAGCCCGTCGGCTACACCTTTATCGAGGATCAGAACATCATCCGCGTGGTCAGCCAGGATCAGCTCGCGCAGGAGCCGACGATCACCGAGGTCTACATCCTCAACTACGCCGAGGCCGGCAAGATCCTGCCGACCATCTCCTCGATGGTCGACACTTCCGACGCCGTGAAGGGCCGCATCCAGCTCGACCAGCGCAACAACGCCCTTGTCATCACCGAGCGCCCGTCCCGCCAGGAGAAGATCAAGGAGATCATCGTGAAGCTCGATATCGCGACCGCCCAGGTCATGATCGAGTCGAAGTTCATCGAGGTGACCAACAACGACGGCAGCGATGTCGGCCTGAACTGGTCTTCCCTGAAGAACTTCACGGTTAAACAGGGACAGATCGAGTCGAAGGCCCAGCACACGCAGACGACCACGACATATACTCAGAATCCCAACACGGGCCTCTACGAATCAACAAGTACGACAACATACCAGGAAGGTGCGGCTTCCAACCAGTGGAAGAACTCTCTCCAGTCGCTCTTCGACGCCCCGCACCTCGTGACCTCGACCTTCTCGATCTCCGAGTTCGGCGCGGTGATGTCGCTCTACGAGTCTCAGAACAACGTCCGCCTCGTCTCGAATCCGACGGTGGTCACCCTCAACAACGTCGAGGCGAGCATCAACATCGGCGAGGAATACCCGATCCCGAATTACACCTACAACCAGGAGCAGGGCAGCTTCGAGATCAGCGGCTTCACCTATAAGCCGATCGGCATCAACCTGAAGGTCACCCCGCAGATCAACAACGCCGGCTTCGTCAAGCTGAGCATTCTCCCCGAGGTGAGCAGCCGTTCTGGCGAGGTCTCCTTCGGTGGTGCCTCGGGCGCCTCGATTCCGATCATCGCCACCCGCAAGGCGATCACTCAGGTTTCGCTCAAGAACGGTCACACCCTTGGTATCGGTGGCCTGATCGAGAATCAGAAGACCAAGGGTAACAGCAAGGTGCCGGTGATTGGAGAGATCCCGGTGTTGGGCTCGCTCTTCAAGTCCAAGAGCGAGGCGCTCAAGACCCGCAACCTGATCATCTTCATCACGGCCAAGACGCTCGACAATGCCGAGCCGAAGATCGACGAGGTGTTCAGCTCCGAGCTGCTGAAGGGAGCCGATGTCGAGAAGAAGGACATCCCCGGCGGACGCGAGCCCAATCCGGCCCTGAGCAACTGAGCCAATCCCCAAGGACAGATTTCTAGACCCCGGCAGTACTGCCGGGGTCTTTTTGTAGCGAAAGCCGCCAAGGCTTTCGACAGGATGCCGCGGATCGAAATCCTGACGAATTTCGCTACAGCGCTCGCGCACCTGGAGTGGGGGTAGCGAGATTAGGCGGGATTACGGATGAACCTAAATTCCGCAGACGACAGAAGGTAACGAAGGAAACAAAGGCACTGCA
>CAZXHR010000116.1:0-13742 GCA_964640465.1 uncultured Opitutaceae bacterium | reverse complement strand
AGTCGGCGGGGAGGCCGTCGCGGCCTGCGCGGCCGGTTTCCTGGTAGTAGCCCTCGAGGTTCTTGGGGAGGTCGTAGTGGACGACGAAGCGGACGTTGGGCTTGTTGATGCCCATGCCAAAGGCGATGGTGGCGCAGATGACGCGGACCTCGTCGCGGAGGAAGGGCTCCTGGTTGCGCGAGCGCTCCTCGGCATCGAGGCCGGCGTGGTAGGGGCGGGCGGCGATGCCGCGGCCGGCGAGGGAATCGGCGACCTTCTCGGTCTGTTTGCGGCTGGCGCAGTAGACGATGCCGGCGTCGCGCGGACGCTCTTTCAGGAAGGCGAGGAGTTGCTTGATCGGCTCGTCCTTGGCTTCGACGCGGTAGGTGAGGTTCGGACGGTTGAAGGAGGCGACGAAGATCGCCGGGTCGCGTAGGGCGAGGTGCTTGACGATGTCGTCGCGGACGCGCGGCGTGGCGGTGGCCGTGAGCGCCATCGCGGGCACGGTTGGGAGCTGGGAGCGGAGGGCGGCGAGTTGGCGGTATTCGGGGCGGAAGTCGTGGCCCCACTCGGAGATGCAGTGCGCCTCGTCGACGGCGAGAAGTTGCACGGGCCACTCCTTCAGGCGGTCGACGAAGCCGTCGAGCGCGAGGCGTTCGGGGGAGACGTAGAGCAGGCGGTACTCGCCCGCGTAGAGGCCGCGGTAACGGCGCTTCGACTCCTCGGCGCCGAGGGTCGAGTTCATGAAGGTGGCCGAGACGCCGGCGGCGCTGAGCTGGTCGACCTGATCCTTCATCAACGCGATCAGCGGCGAGACGACGACGGTCAGGCCGGGCGTGGGGCGGGCGAGAGCGGGGAGCTGGAAACAGAGCGATTTGCCCGCGCCGGTGGGGAGCACGGCGAGCGTGTCGCGGTTGGCGAGGGCCGCGGCGATGATGTCGCGTTGCAGCGGCCGGAACCGGTCGTAGCCGAAGACCTGCTTGAGCAGGTGGGCGAGTTCATCGGCGGCGGGCGGTTGGGCGGCGGTTTCGGGCACGGGGCGGCGAGGGGAACGCTGCCTGGCCAGCGCCGCAAGCGGAATGCCGGCGCAGTGCGTAAAGCGACGAACCTTGGCGTGTAGCGGCGCTGGCAGCGAAGACGCAAAAATCTGTCCGATCGCGACAGATTTTCGTGTTCTCGGCGGGCGTGGCTCCAGAGGTGCGCCCCGGGAAAAGACACACTTTCGTGTCGCGGTCGGACACAGATTTGCGTCTTCGAGGCGCTGGAGGGACGGGGGCGTGGAGGAATGCGGCGGGCGCTGTCGCGCGGCGCGACGTTCAAGCTGCGGCTGCAGTAGTATCTACTGGTCGAAAGAGCCGGAGGCTGAGGATCAGACAACCAAGCGAGTGGATGAGAATGCCGGCGATGGCCGAAGGCGTGTTGAAGTGAAGGCCGTAGAGCAGGGCCCCGGTCAGCAGGACGATGCCGCCGCTCTTCGGGAACTCGCGGGCCCGGATCAGTGTGAAGCAGAAGAGCAGGGTGCCGACGAGGATGGTCCCTGTGGCGGCGAGGCGGAAGAGCCCGACCAGTTCGCTCTGCTTGAGGATCCCATCGCGCAGGATGGTGACGCCGGTCGGGTGGGCGGCGATGGTCGGGTAGAGGCAGAGCTCCCAAGTGACCTTGCAGGCCTGAAGCAGGTAGGCGAGTTCGAGGGCGACGAAGCCGACCAGGCCGGTGCAGCCAGCGGAGGCATAGAGGCGGCTGTAGACACCGGCGAAGCCCGCGACCATCAGCAGGACGGCAGCGAAGGCAATGCTGGCCAGCCAGAGCCAGTGGGGGGTGAGGACGATTTGGGCGAAGTCGGTAGCCATTCGATCAAGCGGGAGGATCGCCGGGAAAGCGATGGCGTAGACTGCGAGCAGAACGGAGCCGGCGATGAGAGCGGAACCGGCAAGGCGTTGGAGCGTGCTGAGTTGCATTGCTGTTCCATGTAACGGAACATTCGGGGCGGATACAAGGCTTGTCCTTGTGGTGAGGCTATGGGACTGGCTTGGGATAGCTATTTTTGAACGAAATGGCGGGCTCCCGAGACTATCGATTGAGCCTTGCCAACCGCCGCGAAGCCGCCGGAATCCAGCGCCTTCGTTTCCAAACCCTGCCTCCTAGCCTTTCCTTCATGAGCTTCACTTTCAACAAACGTACAGCCGTCGTCACCGGAGCCGGTCGTGGTATTGGCAAGGCTATCGCCGAGGCGTTGGCGCGTCGCGGTGTGACGGTCGTGTGCGTGAGCAAGAACGAGGCGAGCTGTGGTGCCGTCGCCGAGAGCATCCGAGCGACGGGCGGTTCCGCCAAGGCGGTCGCGGTCGACGTGGCCGACGGGGCGGCGGTGGCCAAGGCCTGCGAGCAGATTCTGGCCGAGTTCCCCACCATCGACATCTTGGTCAACAACGCTGGCATCACCAAGGACGGCCTGATCCTGCGCATGAGCGACGAGGATTGGCACAGCGTGATCGAGACGAACCTTTCCAGCAGCTTCTACTGGACCAAGGGGCTTGTTCGGCCGATGACGCGCCAACGCTGGGGGCGCATCGTCAACATCACCTCGGTCAGCGGCGTGATGGGCATCGCCGGCCAGGCCATCTACTCGGCGGCGAAAGCCGGCATGATCGGCCTGACCAAGACGTTGGCCAAAGAATTCGCTAGCCGCAGCATCACCGTGAACGCCGTCGCCCCCGGTTTCATCAAGACCGACATGACCACTACGTTCACGGAGAATGCCGAAGTTTCCGCGAAAATTTTGGATGCGGTGCCGCTCAAACGCTTCGGGGAAGCCACCGAGATCGCTGCCATGGTCGAGTTCCTCTGTTCGGAGGAAGCCGGCTATGTCACCGGTCAGGTTTTTCCCGTTGACGGCGGCATGGCTATCTGAAACCCATCCACCTAAATCCCACTAAACCCAAACGACAATGGCCGATAAAACTATCGAACAGCGCGTCAAAGAAATCATCGTTAACCAGTTGAACGTTAACGAGGAGCAGATCACTCCGAAGGCTTCCTTCCTGGACGATCTTGGCGCCGATTCCCTCGACACGGTCGAGCTCATCATGGCTTTCGAAGAAGAGTTCAAGGAAGAGCTCGGCGGCGAGATCCCCGAGACCGAGGCCGAGAAGCTCACTTCCGTGGGCGAGGTCATTGCCTACATCGAAGCCAAGGCTGCCGCCAAGAAGCAGTAAGCTTCCAGCGCCGTTTCTTTCCCAATCTTGAAGTCCCGACGTGACCCGTTCGGGACTTTTGTTTTCCTGCCCGCAATCCATGGCATACAACCAGCCTCGTAGAAAAGTGGTGGTCACCGGCATGGGCGTTATCACGGCGCTCGGTCAGACCCTTGATGAATTCTGGAACAACCTCCTCGCTGGCCGCAGTGGCATCAGCAAGGTGACGGCGTTCGATACCACCGACTTCCCCTGCAAGATCGGTGGCGAGATCCGCGACTTCGATCCGGCCAAGTACATGGACCCGAAGGAGGCCCGCCGGAACGACCGCTACACGCAGTTCGCCGTGGCCGCCGCCAAGCTCGCCATGCAAGACTCCGGTCTCGACCACACGAAGGTCGACCGCGAGCGTGCCGGCGTGATCATCGGCTCCGGCATCGGTGGCATGTCCACCTTCGAGGCCCAGGCCCGCAACCTTATCGAGAAGGGCCCGCGCAAGGTCTCGCCGTTCTTCATCCCGGCCATGATAAGCAACATGGCCAGCGGCATTGTGGCTATCGAGTACAACTTCGCCGGCCCGTGCTTTACCGTCATCAGCGCTTGTGCCACCTCCACCCACTCGCTGGGCGAGGCTCTCCGCACCATCCAGTACGGTGACGCCGATGTGATGATCGCTGGCGGCGCCGAAGCCTCCATCACCCCGCTTTCCTACGCGGGTTTCTGCTCGATGAAGGCCCTCACGACCAACAACGACGTGCCGGAGAAGGCCTCCCGTCCCTTCGACCTGAACCGCGACGGCTTCATCATGGGCGAGGGCGGTTGCGTCTTTGTCCTCGAGTCAGAGGAACATGCCAAGGCCCGCGGCGCGCGCATCTACGCCGAGTTCGCCGGATACGCCGGTACGGCCGACGCGTTCCACATCACCCAGCCCGATCCCGAAGCCCGCGGTCTCTCCTCCGCGATGCGCCGCGCGATCGCCGACGCCGGGGTGGAGCCCGCTCAGGTCAACTATATCAACGCCCACGGCACCTCCACACCGTACAACGACAAGTTCGAGACCATCGCGATCAAGAAGGTCTTCGGCGACCTCGCGAAGACCATCCCGGTGAGCTCGACCAAGTCGATGACCGGCCACCTCCTCGGCGCCACCGGCGCAGTCGAGGCCGCCGTCTGCATCAAGGCGATCCAGACCGGCGAGATCCCTCCGACCATCAACTACGAGACTCCGGACCCGGAGTGCGACCTCGACTACGTCCCGAACGTGAAGCGTTCGGCCAAGGTCGATGTCGCCGTGAGCAACAACCTCGGCTTCGGCGGCCAGAACGCCTCGCTGGTGTTCAAGCGCTACTGAGTCGACGTCTCGCGCGATTTTCTTCACGGCGGTCCCGCTTCAGCAGGACCGCCTTTTCTTTTTGGATGTAGCCGGCGAGGGTGCCGTGGCTCGATTCGTGGACCGCGGAGCGGTTCAGCCCGCCGCGGCCCCGGCCGGTGCGTTGACACTTGTTCGGCGCAGCCCACGATCCGTTCTCCCCGGTATGAGCCACGCTGAACACCCGTCTCCCTTCGACTCCATCGACGACGCCATCCGCGCCATCGCCGACGGCAAGATGATCATCGTCACCGACGACGAGGACCGCGAGAACGAGGGCGATCTCGTCATCGCCGCCGGCAAGGTCACCGTCGAGGCGGTCAACATGATGATCCGCCTGGCTGGCGGCCTGATCTGTGTGCCGACCACCGGCCCGCGCCTTAAACGCCTCGGTATCGAGCAGATGGTGCGCGAAAACCGCGAGTCGCTGCGCACCGCCTTCACGGTTTCGGTCGACGCCGCCGAGGGCGTCACCACCGGCATCAGCGCCTACGACCGGCTGCGCGCCATCCAGCTTCTTGCAAATCCCGACACGCGCCCCGACCAGCTCGTGCGCCCCGGCCACATTTTCCCGCTCCAAGCCCGCCCCGGCGGCGTGCTCGAACGCGCCGGCCACACCGAGGCCTCGGTCGACCTCGTCTCGCTCGCCGGGTTGGAACCGACGGCCGTCATCTGCGAAATCCTCAACGAGGACGGCACCTGCGCCCGGCTTCCGCAGCTGCTCGAGTTCAAGAAACGCCACGGGTTGCTTCTCGTCTCGATCGCCCAGCTCATCGAATACCGCCACCGCCGCGAGCCGCTGGTTGAGAAGGTCGCCACACGCCCCTTCGCCTCGGAGTTCGGGCAGTTCGACCTCCACGTTTTCCGCAGCAAGCTCGATGGCCGCGAGCACCTCGCCTTCACCATGGGCGAGCTCGGCGCCGGGCCGACGCTGGTCCGTGTCCAGAGCGAGAACGTCCTCAGCGACGTCTTCCGCGGCACCGGGCTGACCGGCTATCACTCGCTCACCGAGTCGCTCAAGCGCATCGCCGCCGCGAAGCAGGGCGCCGTGGTCTATCTCCAACGCGGCCTGACCACCGGCGCTTCCGCCGCCGATCCGGCCGCGGTGCCCGGCCAGCCGCCGCCGATGAGCCTGCGCGAGTACGGCACCGGTGCCCAGATCCTGGTGGCGCTGGGCCTGCGCAAGATCCGGCTGCTTTCCGGCACGGCTGCGCGGCACGTCGTCGGACTCGAGGGCTACGGCCTGGAGATCGTCGAGCAGGTCGCGGTGTGAGGGTGGGGCGGTTCTCCGAAAACATCCTCTCTGCGCGCGCCATCGGGCGGACGAAATCCCTGTGCCGCTCCCGCCTGGAGGCGACGTTCTCGCGAATGTCGCCTCCGCGTTCCCTGTAGCGATGCGCGTGAGCGCATCGATTCCGTCGGGCCGCAGACGCTATTTCTTTCCGCCACCTTTCGGATTGCCAGCAACGGCGGAAGCCAAACCGTGAGCCCCTCGCATCTCCCACCGTTGTTTCCAACACCATGAGCCTCCAAGCACCATCCGCCCTCGCGATCGACGCCCGCGGTTTGCGTTTCGGCATCGCGGCCGCCCGGTTCAACGCCGGCTATGTCGACGCCCTGCTGGAGCGCTGCGTGGCGACGCTGAAAGCCGCTGGTGCCGTCGAGCCCACGGTGGTGCGCGTGCCGGGCTCCAACGAGCTCCCCGTCGCGATCCAAGCGCTGGCCGACCGCCGCGAGTTCGATGCGCTCATCGCCTTGGGCGTGCTCATCCGCGGCGACACGATCCACTACGAGGTGATCGCCTATTCGGCCACGCACGGCCTGCAGGATGTCGCCGTCGCCACGCGCATCCCAGTGATCAACGGCGTGCTCACCGTCGAGAACGACGCGCAGGCCCGCGAGCGTTGCCACGGCTCGACCGACCGCGGCGCCGAGTTCGCCCGCGCCGCCATCGAGATGGCCGACCTTTTCCGGAACCTCCGACCCAAAGCATGAGCAGTCCGATCCAACAACGCCGCGATGGCCGCATGGCCGCGGTCCAGTTTCTCTATTCCTGGGAGCTCAACCGCCCCGAGGATCTCGCCCACGCGCTCGAGCTGTTCTTCGCCGAACAGGAGCAGCCGCGCGACTACTACGCCTTCGGCGAGGAGCTCATCCACGGCGCCATCGAGCACATCTCCGAGATCGACGGCCACATCCGCGGCCTCGCCCAAAACTGGGACTTCGAGCGCATCGCCAAGATCGACCTGACGATCCTGCGCGTTGGCATCTTCGAGATGCTGCACCGCAAGGACATCCCTCCGGTGGTCTCGATCAACGAGGCGATCAACCTCTCCAAGCAGTTCTCCAACGCTGACGCCAAGCGCTTCATCAACGGCATCCTCGACCGCCTCAAGGACCAGATCGGCCGCGACGCCCGCAAGACGCAGGACGAATGAGGCGAGGACGCTTCGATCAATCTGGAACTCAGGAAATCAGGAAACTGAATCCGGAACCTCTGCAATGACTCAGATCGACAACAAGGAACTGAGCAGCAGGGTGATCGAGGCCGCCATCGAGGTGCACAAGACGCTCGGCCCCGGGTTCATCGAATCGGTGTACGAGAGTGCGCTTTGCCTCGAACTGACACGACATGGCATCGCATTCGAAAGGCAGAAGACAGTTCCGATCCTCTATCGAGGCCTCGATCTCCTCGTGGAGAAGTCTCTCGTCGTCGAGCTCAAGGCCGTCGCCGCACTGGAGGACATTTTCTTCGCCATCGGGCGCTCGTACATGAAAGCGGTCGGTGTTGAAGACGGCCTGATTCTCAACTTCGCCGCCATGCCGCTGACGATTCGCCGCATCGGCCGCGAGTGGCATCCCAACTCTTCCGTTTCCTGATTTCCTGAGCTCCAGATTTTCCGACTGGTTCTCTATCCTGCTCCCCTTTCCTGATGTTCGGCTTATTCAAAAAATTCAAAGACGGTCTCACCAAGACGGCGCAGAAGCTCGTCGCCAGCGTCGGCGGGCTTTTCGGGCAGAAGCCCATCGATGCCGCCACGCTCGACCAGCTCGAGGAGGCGCTCTACGGCGCCGACTTCGGCGTCGAGACCACCTCAGAGATCCTCGAGGAGATCCGCGCCGCGTATAAGAAGGACAAGAACCTCCACGGCCAGGAAGCCGCCGCCATCGGCGCCGCTGTCCTGCGCCGCGTGCTCGCCGGTTCCGAGGGCACGCTCGGTCCTGTGGCGGGCGACAAGCCGACCGTCATCGCGCTCATCGGCGTCAACGGCTCCGGCAAGACCACCACCTGCGCGAAGCTCGCCTGGCGCCTCAAGCAGGACGCCGCCACCGTCACTATTGGCGCGTGTGACACCTTCCGCGCCGCCGCCAACGAGCAGCTGAAGGTCTGGTGCGAACGTCTCGAACTCGAGCTCATCGCCAGCCAGCACGGCGCCGATTCCGCCGCCGTCGCCTTCGATGCCATGGCCGCCGCCAAAGCCCGCGGTCGCGACTACGTCCTTCTCGACACCGCCGGCCGCCTCCACACCAAGTCGAACCTCATGGACGAGTTGGCGAAGGTCCGCCGCGTCCTCCAGAAGCACGACCCGTCTGCCCCGCACCACAGTTGGCTGGTGATCGACGGCTCCCACGGCTCCAACGCCATCGAGCAGGCGAAGGAGTTCCACCGCGCGTTCGGCCTCACCGGCTTGGTCGTCACGAAGCTCGACGGCACTGCTCGCGGCGGCGCGCTCGTCGGCATCTACCGCCAGCTCAAGCTCCCGGTCTATTTCCTCGGCTTCGGCGAACAGCCCGAAGACCTCCAGCCCTACACCGTCGACAACTACGTGAAGGCCGTCTTCGGCCTGGAGAGCTGAGGCGGAGCCCGGCAATCGGACCGACAGAAGGTAACGAAGAAAACGAAGGCGGAGAAACAGTGCCTTCGTAGGTCGTCCCTTCAGGGCGACCAGGTAGGCGTTGCTCGGTCCCGGCTGTGGTTCGCCACCAGGTGCGAGCACCCTGTCCGCCGGGACGTGCTGAAGCAGCGTCCCACGGCTGAGCCATCCGCGAGCGAGCCTCGTTCTCTTCGTTGCCTTCCGTCGTCCGCTCGTCGTGTGCGGCTCTTCCGTGTGCGTGGCTCCGTCTTCCGCCTCGCATTCGGCGCGCGGCTGGGCTCAATCGGCCTCCTTGAATCCCGAGTCCGACTATTCCGACGAACCGTTTTCCGTGGAGGCCGAAGCCGCCGCTCGCCGCGGCGAGCAGCGTTTCGCACCGCAACCTCCGCCCGCGCCCATCGACCGCTCGCAGTGGCAGCGCCCCTGGGTGCAGCTGAAGTTCTTCACCTTCCAGCCGCAGATCTACCCGAAGATGATCCGCGACGTCTCGTCCGACGCCAAAGCGGGCGACTTCGTGGCCGTCTACGACAAGCTCGGCAAGCGCCTCGGCACCGGTTTCTGGAACAAGAAGGCCAACGTGCCGCTGCGCATCATGCGCTTCAGCACCGAGCCCGTCGACGAGTCGTACTTCGAGGAGGCGCTGCGCCGCGCCGTCGCCTTCCGCCGCGAGATGCTCAAGCTCGACGCCGTCACGAATACCTACCGCGTGATCAACGCCGACGGCGACGGCCTCAGCGGTCTCACCGTCGACCGCCACGGCGACACTCTCTTTGCCGACGTCTGCTCGTTCGGCGTCATGCAGCGCCTGCCGAAGTGGCTGAAGATCCTCCACGAGGCGCTCGGGACCAAACACCACATCGTGCAGGTCGACGACGAGGTCGCCCACTGGGAGGGTATCCGCCCGGCGATGCTCGACCCGGTCGTCGACGAGGAGGCTCCCCGCCGCGTGAAGGTGCGCGAACACGGCGTGACGTTCGAGGTCGACTTCGAGGAGGGCCACAAGACCGGCTTCTTCTGCGACCAGCGCGACAACCGCCGCCGTTTCGCCGAGTTCACCAAGGGCGCGCGCGTCCTCGACCTTTGCTGCTATACCGGCGGGTTCGCCATCTCGGCGATGGTTCACGGCGGCGCTGCTGAGGCGACTGGCGTTGACCTCGACGAGACCGCTATCGAGCAGGCCAAGCGCAACGCGAACATCAACAATGCCCGCATCAAGTGGGTGCACGCCGACGCCTATTCCTACGCCCGCCAGATGCAGAAGAACGGCGAGCAGTGGGACGCCGTCGTGCTCGACCCGCCGAAGTTCGTCCTCAGCCGCGATCTTGAGGACGACGACGGTCCGCTCGCCGGCCGTCGCCGGTACGAGGACATCAACCACCTCGGCATCGGCCTAGTGAAGCCCGGCGGCCTCTTCGTCACCTGCTCGTGCTCGGGTCTCGTCACCCTCGACCAGTTCGAGGAGTACGTGATCAAGGCCGCGCACCGGCACAACCGTCGTCTCCAGATCTTCGACCGCACCGGTCCCGGCGCGGACCACCCGGTCTATTCGAACTGCCTCGAGAGCCGCTACCTGAAGGTCATCTGGGCGAAGGTGGTTTGAGCCAATCGCGCAAGCCGCTGCCGAATTCTCGGATTGCGCACCGACGGTACGCGTAGGGGCGGTGTCTTGCGCCGCCCGCTAGACGTTGCTGGCCAGCGAGTCGACTGCGGCGCCCCTACGTTGGCAACTGCATCGGCACGACTGAGGGCTGGCAGTCCCGTAGAGTCTGGAACTGCCGGAGGGAGGCGTGGAGACATGGCCCTCCTGGGTGCCGTTCCGCGGCAGAGGGTGAGGCATGACCCATGCGAGTGGATGGTTGGCAGTCGGGCTGGGATTCCCCTGAATGGCCGATGTGCCGAATCCCACCGCCAAACGCTTCGCGCTGCTCGTCTTCGCCCTCACACCGTTGCTGGCGTGGCTGAGCTTCCCCGCGGTGAACGCGCCGGAGTGCGCGCTCGTGTTCGCCGTGCCGGCGTTGCTTTGGGCGGCGCGGGCGCCGGCGTGGAGATTGTACGGGTGGACGCTGGCGGCGGCGTGGACGGTCGCGTGGTTCGTGCTGCTGTTCTGGTTGCACCACGTGACGTTCGTCGGGCTGGCTCTGCTGGCGGCATTCCTGGGCGGGCTCACGGCGCTGTGGTTCCTGGCGGCGCGGTGGGCGCTGCCGCGCGCGGCTGCCGCGCCGGCGTGGACGCGGGTCGCGACGATGCTCGGGCTGGCCGGGCTGTGGGTGGTGGGCGAGTGGGTGCGCGGGTGGTTGTTCACCGGTTTCCCGTGGCTGCCGCTGGCGGCGTCGCAGTGGCGGCGGCCGCTGATGCTCGCGCTCTGTCCGTACACGGGGGCGTACGGAGTGTCGTTTCTGCTGATCCTGATGAACCTCGGCGTGACGGCGTGGGTCTCGCGGATGGCGACGGCTCCCTACACGGAGCGGCGGAGGTGGTTCACGCCGGAGTTCACGGTGGCGCTGGTGGCGCTGCTTGCGGGGACGTTCGGGCTGTCGGGAGACTTTCTGCACCAGCATGGGCGACGCGAGCCTTGGCTGAGCGTGGGGATCGTGCAGCCGTACATTCCGCAGACGCTGAAGTGGGACCCTGCGGCTGCGCGGGACAATCTGCGCATCCTGGAGGTGGAGACGGCAAAGGTCGCCGCGGCGCAGCCGGACCTTGTGCTGTGGCCGGAGTCGGCGGTGCCGTACATTTTGAAGGTGCAGCCTGAGCTGCGCGGCTGGTTTGAGGCGCAGGCGAAGCGCGCCGGCGCGCCGCTGCTCAGCGGCGTGGTGGTGATGGAGGACGCGAACCTGCCGACGGAGCGCTGGTTCAACGCGGCGGCGGCGATCGATCCCGAGCGCGGCCTGCAGCCGGAGTACTATGCGAAGCGGCATCTGGTGCCGTGGGGCGAGTACGTGCCGCTACACGCGCTGTTCGGGTGGCTGAAGAAGTTCGTGCCGATCGGCGACGATTTCCAGCGGGGGACGAGCGCGCGGCCGCTGCTGCTCTCGACGCGCAGCCGGCCGGTGGCGGCTGGCGTGCTGATCTGCTACGAGGACGTTTTCCCGGGGGTGGCACGGGCCTATGCGGCGGCCGGCGCGGAGGTGCTGGTGAACCTGACGAACAATGCGTGGTACGGCGAGGGTGCGGCGGCCTACCAGCATGCGGCGCATTCGGCGTTGCGGGCGGCGGAGACGCGGCGGCCGGTGGTGCGCTGCGGCAACGGCGGCTGGAGCGGCTGGTTCGACGAGTACGGCGGGTTGCGCGAGGAGCTGCGCGACGGGCGCGGCTCGGTGTATTTCCGCGGTGGCGGCACGGTGCGGATCACACGCGATGCGCGCTGGGTCGACCGGTTGACGCCGTACACGGTTCGCGGCGATTGGTTCGTGGCCGTGTGCGCGGCGTTGGCTGTGCTGGCCGCGGTGCGGGTGGGGCGGAGGACGAAGAGCGGTGCAGGGAAATAGGGCGAAGGGGACGGATGGTGCCGCGGTATGTGCGCTATCTCGCCGCTGCGCTTGTACCCAATGAAAAAGGCCAGGCCGCCGGCCTGGCCTACAGTGAGGGGCGGCGAGCGCCGCCCGGGGCCTCGCTCAGGTGTACACCAGGAGCTGCTGGTTGATCTGGTGCATCATCGAGTAGTTGCGGATCTTGGCGATGGTGGCCGGAGTTAGCTCCTGGCCTTCGCCGATGAGGAGCAGGCCGTGGGGGTTGTAGATGCCGTTGGCGAGCGTCATGCCGGGCTTGAGCTCCTCGAGCATGATTTCTTTCACCTGCCGCGGGAGCTGGATGAGGTGTGTGACCTTGAGGAAGAGGCGCACGGCCTCGGGGTCGAAGCCCGAGCCGGACTGGGAGAGGATCTGCTCGATGGCCTGCTCCTTCGGGAGACCGGTCTCGGCGTAGGCGACGGCGACGGCGAGGCAGCGGGCGGTCCAGGGAATGGATTCGCCCTTCTGGCCGTCGGGGTAGCCGGTGCCGTCCCAGCGTTCGTGGTGGGAGCGGATGGTGTCGCCGACGGTGGTGAGCTCGTCGACGAAGGAGGCGAGGGCCTGGCCGTAGATGGTGTGGTTGCGGATGAGGGCCTGCTCGTTGTCGCCGAGGGGCTGGCCGGTGCGGTAGGCGCGGAGGAACTCGCGGGAGACGCCGATGAGGCCGATGTCGCAGAGGGCGGCACTGGTGACGAGGACGTGCTTCTCCTCGGCGGTGAAGTGGGGGGTGTCCGCCATCTTCTTGCAGATGTCGGTGACGACCTTGATCTGGTTGCCGAGGAGGGGATCGTAGGTGTTGAGGATGCGGTAGACGAGATCGAGGGACTTCTCGAAATTCGTCTCCAGGGAGTGGTTGGCCTGGTCGAGGTCGCGCTTCTGCTGCTCGAGGGTGCGAACCTGGCCTTCAAGGATGCGGTTGGCCTCGGCCAGCTTCGTGTTGAGCTGGGCGGTCTCCGACTGGAGCTGGGTGTTCTGGGTGACGAGCTCGTAGCGCTGAACGGCGTTGCGGACGGTGGCGGTGAGCTCCTCGCGCAGCCAGGGTTTGGCGAGGAAGCGGAAGATTTCGCCCTTGTTGATCGAGTCGATGATCGTGGGGAGCGAGAGGACAGCGGTGATGAGGATGCGGGAGGTGTCGGGCTGGATCTTCTTGGCTTCGACGAGGAATTCGAGGCCGGTCATCTCGGGCATGCGGTGGTCGGAGTTGATGACGGCGAACTGGCGCTGGTGGAGGATGTCGAGGGCCTGGGCGGGGCTGTTGGTTGCGACGACATCGTAGCTCTCGCGCAGGAGAGTCTCCTTGAGCGCGGCGAGGACGATGGGCTCGTCGTCGACGATGAGGATCGGGGGCTTGGTGTAGGCGGGGCTGCTCATCGATGCGGAGGGAGTAGGCGGGCGAGTTCGCCGACGAGTTCGCGTTCGGGGCGGTTGGGGCGGAGGAGGAGATCGACCCGGTGGCGGATTTCGGCGGGGACTTCGTCGGGGTTCTGGCCGGTGATTTCAAGCGCAATACGCAGGTGGGGCTGTTCGCTGCGGACGAGCTCGATGAGGCGGGGGAGCTCGGCATCGGCCTGGGGCTGGCTGATGAAGAGCAGGTCGAGCCCGGCGCCTTTCTCGGAAAGGAAGACGCGGATTTCCTCGAAGGCGATGGTGTTGCGGACCTCCCAGTCGTGGGAGCGGAGGGCCTCCTCGATGCGGGTGGAGGGCATCTGGCCGGGGGTGTGGAGGAGGACGCAGGGGCGGCGCCCGACGGGTTCCTTCCCGCGGCCGGGGCGGCCGCCCAGCGCGGCGGACCGGGCCGATGACCCCCGAGCGTCGAGAC